>CALWYC010000069.1 GCA_944385655.1 uncultured Intestinimonas sp.
AGAACGCCGTGACCATGGGGGCCAAGGTGCCCGGCTGGCTCACAAAACTGCTCAAAGCTTCTCAGACGGCCGTGGACACGGCGGGGAATAAGGTGGTGCCGGAGGATGATACGGGAGAAAAGAACGAGTGAAGTAGGCTCTCTGGGCAGAAGTGTGTTACTAACGGATAAAAGTTAGTGATAATGCCAATGTCCAAAAAGTTTCCATCATGCTAAAATAACCTATCCAGTGGGTGAAGCTGGGTTCGCATTATGTACCCCGCCTTGCAAATTGATTAAATTTCGGTTAATTCGGGAAGGATGGACTTGCGCGGCGGAGTCCCCCGGTATAGAATGAGACCAGAAACCCAAAGCAACATGAATGGGAGGTTTTTCATATGACTTCTTTTGAGGATCTGAAGGCGAAGGCACTGGACCTGGCTCAGGCGGGCGCCGCCAAGGCCAAGGAGCTCACCGATATCGCCAAGCTGAACATCGCCAACTCCGCCGAGGAGGACACCATCCGCAAGGCCTATATCGACCTGGGCAAGCTCTACTACGCCGAGCGGGGCATGGCTCCCGAGGGGGCCTATGTGACCCTGTGCGAGAAGATCACCGCCGCCAAGCAGCGCATCGAGGAGAACAAGGCCAAGATCGCCGACATCAAGCAGGCCGGCAGCATCAGCGACGACGACGTGGCCGCCTACACCTGCCAGTGCGGCTGCGCCGACGAGACGGTGGAGGCTCCTGCCGAGGAGCCCATCGTGGTGGAGCCTCTGGCCGACGACAAGCCCGAGGAGTAAGCGAAAAGCGAAAAAGGTCCCGTTTCGCCAACGGCGAAACGGGACCTTTTTTGTGCTTCGGATCACTTCCGCTGGGACAGCCACAGGCCCAGCAGGATGAGGGCGATGGCCCCGACTGCCTGGGGCAGGATGGGCTCGTCCAGGATGAGGGCGGAGGCGACGAGGGTGATGACCGGGGTGAGGTAGATGTAGACGTTGGTGGCCACGGTGCCGATGAGGGCCATGGCACGGTTCCAGCACACGAAGCACAGGGCGGAGGCGGCCAGGCCCAGGTAGAGGATGTGGAAGACCATCATGGGCTGCGCAAAAAAGGGCTCCAGCGAGAGCGCCGGGCGCAGGACCGGAAACAGGGGGAGCATGGTGAGGAGACCGTAGAAAAAGACCTTCCGGGTGGCCTGGAGCTGGGTGAGGCCCTGGCCGCCGGCGGCCTCCAGGCATACCCCGTAGAGGCCCCAGCACAGGGCGGCGCCCAGGGTGAGCAGGTTGCCGATGGGGTCCAGGTCCAGGCCCTCCCCGCCGGAGAGGGAGATGAGGGCGATGCCGCTCATGGCGATGATGAAGCCCAGGAAGAAGGTGGGCCGGGGGTGGCCCGTCCGCCGGAAGGCCCACAGCAGCAGGGCGGAGAACATGGGGGCCGCCGAGATGATGATGCCCACGTTGGAGGCCAGGGTGTACTCCAAAGCGGTGTTCTCCAGAATGAAGTAGAGGGTGAGGCCGGTGATGCCCGCCCCCACGAAGGGCAGCTCCCCCTTGAGGCTTTTGGGTTTGATGGGCCGGGGGGAGAGGAGAAAGAGGACCGCCCAGGCGATGACGAAGCGGAAGGTCATGATCTCCAGGGGGGTGAAGGCCGCCAGCAGCAGCTTGGAGGAGATGAAGGTGGTGCCCCAGACCACGGTGACGAACAGGGCCATGCCGTGGCCCAGGAGACGCCTGGAGCCGGGATCGGATCGAGCCATGGAAAGCCTCCTCTGCCGGCCGTGCCGGCGGTTTCTCAAAACGGAAAAAACCGTGCGGGAGGAGGGCCTCCCGCACGGTAGAGATCGGATGGAATTGTCAGGGGCGGAGACGGGTCACAGGATGCGGCGGGCGTAGACGAAGACGTTGGCGTAGTGGCCGGAGTTCATCTGGTCGATCTGGACCATGTAGCGGTTGGTGGAGGCGTGGATGAACTCGCCGCCCCCGATGTAGATGCCCACGTGGGAGACCGGCTTGCTGGTGTTGTACTTGAAGAAGACCAGATCGCCGGGCTGCAGCTCGCTGCGGCTGACGGAGACGCCGTTCTGGAGCTGGTCGGTGGCGGTGCGGTTGAGGGTGTAGCCGAACTGGGCGTAGATGTACTTGGTGAAGCCGGAGCAGTCAAAGCTGCTGGGGCCGTTGCCGCCCAGAACGTAGGGGGTACCCAGATACTGCTTGGCCAGGGCCACGACCTGCTCGCCCAGAGCGGAGGAGGCGGCGGTGGTGGGCTCAGTGGTGATGGTGATGTAGTCGCTGCTGACGTAGCCGGTGTTTCCGGCGTATGTAACCTTGTACCAGCCCTCGTAGACGCCCTCCAGCTCCAGGACCGTGCCGCTGGGGATGGAGCACAGGGAGTCGAAGGAGGTGCTGGCCCCCGCCCGCATGTTCAGGGTGGAGCCGTCGGCGTCCACCTTGCCGTAGCCCAGATCGGTCTCGGCCTTGGTGGCCACGTCCAGGTACTCGCCGGACATGTAGCCCTCTACGGAGTTGTAGTTGACCTTGTACCAGCCGTCCTCGGCCTCGTCCAGGACCACCACGCTGGTGCCGCTGGAGACGGTGGCCAGGATCTCGCCCTCGGTGGCGGGGGTGGAGCGGAGCCGCAGCGCGTCGGCGGTGACGGTACCGGCGCCCAGGGTGGCGGCGGAGGCGCCGATGGTGCACATGGCGGTGAGAACGGTGCCCAGCAGAGCGACGCGCAGCAGGCGAGACTGTATCATTGGTGTGACCCCTCCATCAATAATCTCTTTGGTGTGGATGACGTACGGTTACTTGTTGGCCAGAGAGCGGGCCAGCCAGACGGAGGCCACATCCATGGCGGCGTACAGGCTGTCCTTTTCGGTCTTTTTGACCACCCGGTCCCGGCTCTTCAGGTCGGGGTCGGTGAGCTGGAGCTGAACGGCCACCCGGGTGGCCACATCCAGATCGTCCACCTTCTTGGTGTCCATCACCTGGAGCATGATGATGTATTTGTCGGCCATGCTGCCGTAGTAGATGAGGTTGTCCTTGCGGCGCAGGGGGTGACCCTTGTAGGTCAGGGGGATCTTTTCTTCGGCCATCATATGCCTCCTAAGAAATTCTTAAAAATTGTAACCAAATTGTAACACACTGTCACCGGCGCGTCAACCCTGAAAAGGGGGAGAATTTGTGAATAAACTGTAAAGGACCGGCGGAAGGGGCGAAAAAACCCCCGCCGCCGCGGGATTCCGCGGCGGCGGGGGTGGAAAGATGTGTCAACGGGCGGCAGTCCGGGCGGTTCAGCGCCCGGCGGGGCCGGTTACAATGGTTACAGGGTGAGGACCCGGTGGAGGATGACGGCCATCTCGGCCCTGGTCAGGGAGCCCTTGGGGTTGAGGCGGCCGTTGTTGTCGCCCTGGATGACGCCGGCCTGGACCAGGGCGGCCACAGAGCCCTGGGCGTAGCTGGAGGTGGCGCTGCCGTCGGAGAAGCGGTTCAGGTAGGCGGCGGGCGCTTCGGCCAGGGTGCGTCCGGTGCGGCTGAGGGTGCGGTAGAGGAAGACCATGGCGTCCTCACGGGTGAGGGGGTCGGCGGGGCGGAAGGCGCCGTCGCTGCCGCCCTGGGCGATGCCCAGGGCCTTGGCCACGGCGATGGCCTGGGCGTAGTAGCTGTTGGCGGGCACGTCCTTGAAGCCGTCGGAGGCGCTGGCGGTGAGGCCGAAGGCCCGGTAGAGCATGAGGATGAAGTCGCCCCGGGTGATGTTGAGGGCGGGACCGTAGGTGGTGGCGCTGGTGCCGGTGGTGACGCCGCCCTCATAGAGGAAGTCCACCGAGGCGGCGGCCCAGCCGTGGCTGCCCATGTCGGTGAAGCGTCTGGACTGGGTGGAGGGGGTGACGGTGAGCTCCACCTTGCCGGTGAAGCTGTTGTTCTTGCTGTCGGTGCCGGTGTAGCTGATGGTGACGGTGCCGTTGAAGCCGGCCTTGGGCACGAAGGTGACGGCGGAGATGGAGCCGCTGCCGGTGGAGGCGGGGAAGGAGATGGCGGGGCTCACCAGGCCGCCGTAGTCGTTGGGGGCGGTGTAGCCGTAGTAGAGCTTGCCGGCGGCGGTGGAGGGCAGGTCAAACTTCACGGAGGTGAGGGAGCCGGACCCCCGGGCGGCGCAGGCGTTGATGAAGTCGGCGGAGGAGAAGGTCACGGGGGTGGAGCCGGTGGAGTAGCGGATGACGGAGGCCTCCTTGGGAGCGGCGTAGACGATGACCACGGTGCCGGAGAAGCTGTCGCCGTCGGTGCTGCGGCCGGTGAAGGAGATCTCCACGTTGCCGGTGTACTCCTTGGCGGGGACGAAGGTCACGTCGTAGAGCCGGGGAGAGGAGGAGCGGTAATAGGAGGTGGAGCTGGCGACCTTTTTCTCGCCGCTCTTGTCGTACTGGTAGTAGAGGGTGCCCTTGGAGTCGCTGGGCAGGGTGAAGCGGACGTAGTCCAGGCTGTAGCCTGTGAGGTCCTTGCAGTAGTCGTTGAAGTCGGCGTCGTCAAAGGTGACGGCGGCGCCGGCGGCGGCGCTGTAGGTGATGTCGCCCTTGTCGGCGTCGCCCACCCGGATCTTCATGGTGCCGGAGAAGCTGTCGCCGTTGGTGCTCAGGCCGGTGAAGGAGACCGAGAGGGTGCCGCTGTAGTCGTCCGCCGGGACGAAGGTCACATCGTCCAGCTTGGGGGAGGAGGAGCGGTAGTACTTGTCGGAGGAGGAGAGCTTCTCCTCGTAGCGGCTCTCGCCGTAGCGGTAGTAGAAGGTGCCCTTGGAGGAGGAGGGGGGCGTGATCTTCACATAGTCCAGGTTGTAGCCCGTCTCATCCTTGCAGAAGTTGTTGAAGTCGCTGTCGTCCAGGGAGAGGGTCTTGCCCTCAGCCACGGTGTAGGAGAGGATGGAGCTGCTCTTGCGCACGGTGATCTTCACGGTGCCGGAGAAGCTGTCCCGGGCGTTGCTGCGGCCGGAGTAGGAGATGGTGAAGGTGCCGGTGTAGTCCTTGGCGGGGACGAAAGTGACGTTGCTCAGGTAGGGGGAGTCGTTGTAGTAGCACTTGGTGGAGGTGGAGAGCTTGTCCTCGTTCTTCCCGCCGTAGTCCCGGTAGAGGGTGCCCCGGGAGGAGCTCACCGAGCCGAAGGTCACATAGTCCAGGGAGGAGCCGGTGATCTTCTTGCAGATGGTGTTGAAGTCGCTGTCGGTGAAGGTGAGGGCCTCGTTCTTGCCGGTCTCGTAGGAGATGTCGCCGGAGGGGGCGGTGAGCTTGATCTGGAGGGTGCCGTTGTAGCTCTTGCCGGCGGAATCCCAGCCGGTGTAAGTAAAGGTGGCGGTGTCGCCGCTGCTGCCGTCGGGGACGAAGGTGATCTTGGAGAGGGGCTTGCTGGCACTGCTGGAGTAATAGTAGGCGGTGGAGGTGGAGATCTTGGCGCCGCCGTCGCTGGTGCTGTAGTCGAAGTAGAGGGTGCCCTTGGAGGAATTCTTGTCAAACTTCACGTAGTCCAGGCCGCTGCCGTACACCCCGGCGCACACGTTGTAAAAGTCGCTGCGGTCCAGGGTCAGGGTCTTGTCCACCGCCACGGAGTAGGTGATGGTGGCCACGCTGCCCTTGGAGACGGTGACCTTGCAGGTGGCGGTCTTGCCGCCGTCGGCGGTGGTGACGGTGATGGTGGCCTCGCCCACGGCCTTGCCGGTGACCTTGCCGTTGGCGTCCACGGTGGCGACGCCGGTGTTGGAGGACTTCCAGGTCACGCTTTTGTTGGCGGCGTTGGATGGCTCCACAGTAGCGGTGAGCTGGGTGGTGCCGTTGACGTTCACCGTGGCGCTGGACTTGTCCAGCTTCACCCCGGTGACAGCTACGGTGGAGGCGGTGACGGTGACGGAGCAGGTGGCCGTCTTTTTGCCGTCCTCCGTGGTGGCAGTGATGGTGGCGCTGCCCTGAGCGACAGCGGTAACATTACCGTTGCTGTCCACAGAAGCGATCTTGTCACTGCTGGTGCTCCAGCTCACCTTCTGGTTGGAGGCGTTGGTGGGGGCGACGGTGGCAATGAGGGTGTCCTTGCCGCCCACGGTAAGAGACAGGGTGTTTTTGTTCAGAGAAACCCCTGTGACCGGAACGGGAGTATCGTCGGTCACGGTGATCTCGATGGACTGGGAGACGTTGCTGCCATCATTTGCTTTCACAGTAACAGTGGCGGTGCCGCCCTTCTGGGCGGTCACAGTCCGGGTGCTGTCACTGTTGCTGCCGCCAAGAGTGACCGCGTCGCCGTTGACGGACCATGTGACAGATCTGTCAGCAGCATCATCCGGTTTCACGGTGACAGTGATGTCAGCAGTCTTATTGTTTGTGAGATTCAGGGACTGGGAGGCGGCGGACAGTTCGATGCTGTCGACCTTTTTATCCACCGGAGTATCATTCTGTACGGTGACGGTGCAGGTGGCTTCCACGCTGCCAGTGGTCTCCTTAGGTTCGGGAGAAGTCAGCGTATCAGAAATAGTATACGTTGCGGCAACAGTCAGCTCCACCTCTGTTTGATCTGCGGCTTCTGGAGTGACTTGGATGGTCAGCGTATCGTCAGAAATACTGGCGCTCACACCATCCCTGCCTTCGGTTACAGACCACTCTGTGACCTGAGCGCCGGAGCCAGAGAGGGAAAGGGGAATTGACTTTGATTCACCGGCTTTGATGGTGTAGCTGGAATCGAGACCCGAAATGGAGACTTCCTCCGCCGCCCAGGCGGCGGGCAGCATGGAGAAGACCATGGCCAGGGTCAGAAGCGCCGAGAGAAGGCGGGCGCGAGAGCTTCTTTTCATCGTAAAGACTCCTTCCAAACTCCGTTTTGCGCGGGATGATCTCATCTATATCATACATCGAATTTAGACGGCGAAATGTGACAAAGGTTTCAAAAAATTCTTACAAAATTTTAACGCTTCCCCGGCTGGGGAAAACGGACCTCCCGGACCAGGGCCCAGAGGGCCCTGAGGAGGGCGAGGAGGAGCAGGACGGCGCCCAGCCCCATGGGGAAGGCGTAGCGGAGGAGAAGGTAGGCGTGGTAGGCGCCCAGGGAGGCGACCTGGGTGAGGGCGGCGGGGAGGACGCCCCGACGGTCCATACAGGCCCAGGTCAGGGTGAGGACGTCGGCCAGGAAGAAGTACCGGTCGTGCATGTGGGGCAGGAGGAGGGGGACACCGATGGCGAAGACCGCTCCGGCCAGGAAGACGGCCCGGCGGGAGAGGTCCTTCCGGCGGAGGAGCAGCCAGCCCAGCACCCCCAGCACCAGAGCGAAGGCGGCCAGGATACCCACCCGGGCGGCCAGGGCCACGTCCACCTGGGCGCCGTAGGGGATGAGGGCGTAGAGGGAGGGGGCGTTGAGGGTGAGGTAGGCGCTGTACTCGGCGGCCTGGCCGAAGTAGACCCCCAGCACGTCCCCCAGGGGCTTGCCCAGGGCCAGGGCGGGGAGGACGGAGAGGATGCAGGCGGCGGGGAACCACAGCAGGTGCCGGAACCGGGTCCGCCGGGACATCCACAGCACCGCCCACACCGGGAGGAGAAAAACGGTCTGGAGCTTGCAGGCGAAGGCCAGCCCCGCCAAAAAGGCGGAGGACCGGGGCCGCCCCTCCAGCCCGGCGGCCAGGCCGTGGAGGCACAGGGCGGCGTAGATGGCGTCGCACTGGGCCCAGGCGGCGCCGTTGAGGACTGCCGTGGGCAGCAGCAGGAGAAGGCAGAAGGCGATGGCGCCACGGTACCGGTCCCCCGGGACCAGGGCCTGCACCAGCCGGCAGCCGCCCCAGGCCAGGATCACATCAAATAAAATGGAAAAGAGCTTGATGAGATAGAGGTCATAGAACGGTAGGTAGGAGATAGCGGCCAGAAAATAGAGGTAGGGGGCGGTGTAGTTCCCCTTGGGGAGGGCCACCGCCGCCCAGCCGCCGTTTTCCCGGAAGAAGGCGGCCCAGTCGGAGAGGAAGGTCACATAGTCGTCGGTGACATAGTCCAGCAGCAGGGTGCGGAGCAGGAGGGCCAGACCCACCGGCAGCAGGGCGAGGCACACCGTCTCCCACCGCCGGCAGCGGAGGAAGAGGAGGGCGGCGCACAGGAGAAAGAGAAGGACCAGGGCGGCCATGACGAACATCCGGGAGGGGGTATGGGAGAGCCGGGCGGCCCGGACCAGGGCCAGGAGCAGCAGGGCGCCGCCGCCGGCCAGACAGCACAGGGGCAGGGGACGGGACAAGGACGATCACCTCGAAATACGAAAAAAAGTTCGGATCACTCCGAACTTTCCACCAAAAGACTTGACGTGGGAAAAACTGCATGGTATACTTAAATGCTCTCGTGCGGCTGCCGCCATGTTGAGAGACCCTCCCACGGTGGGTCAAGTATAACAGTTTTGGTGGATATGCGCAAGAGGGGAGCACGAACATAGCAACAACGCCGCCGGGTGTATCGAGAAGCCCGGGGCCGGCGTTTTTGGCCAATTCCACGGGAAACGGCCTGTGCAGCCATGGGAAAACAGCCGAAAGCCCCCGGCTTTTGGCGCCGAATGCGAGAAAACGGAGTGTGATTTTCGGAATGGTCAACGACAAGCTGAACGGCATGGTCAAGGATGTCTACTACGGCAAGACCCTGCGGAAGAGCTATGCCCGCCACCAGGAGATTCTGGAGATGCCCTACCTGCTGGACGTCCAGAAGCATTCCTACCAGTGGTTCCTGGACACCGGCCTGCGGGAGGTCTTCAAGGACGTGGCCGCCATCACGGACTACGCGGGCAACCTGGAGCTGAGCTTCATCGACTACACCATGGATGAGGCCCCCAAGTACGACGTGGAGGAGTGCAAGGCCCGGGACGCCACCTACGCCGCCCCCATCAAGGTCCGGGTGCGCCTGCGCAACAAGGAGACCGAGGAGATCAAGGAGCAGGAGATCTTCATGGGCGACTTCCCCCTGATGACCAACGCCGGCACCTTTGTCATCAACGGCGCCGAGCGTGTCATCGTCTCCCAGATCGTCCGCTCCCCCGGCGTCTACTTCGCCAAGAACGAGGACAAGGCGGGCAACGTCACCTACGGCACCACCGTCATCCCCTACCGGGGCGCCTGGCTGGAGTATGAGACCGACCTCTCCGACATCTTCTATGTCCGCATCGACAAGAACCGGAAGCTGCCCATCACCTGCCTCATCCGGGCGGTGGGTCCCCGGACCGACGCCGAGATCATCGACATGTTCGGCGAGGACACCCGCATCCTGGCCACCATGGAGAAGGACACCTGCAAGACCCGGGAGGACGCCCTCCTGGAGATCTACCGCAAGCTGCGCCCCGGCGAGCCCCCCACGGTGGACTCCGCCGAGAGCCTGCTCAACGCCCTCTTCTTCGACCCCCGGCGCTACGACCTGTCCGCCGTGGGCCGCTACAAGTTCAACAAGAAGCTGGCCATCTGGTCCCGCCTGAACGGCCAGAAGCTGGCCCTGCCCATCGCCGACCCCACCACCGGCGAGATCATCGCCGAGGCCGGCGAGGTCCTGACCCGGGAGCGGGCCCAGGCCATCGAGGCCAAGGGCGTCAACGAGGCCGTCATCGACCTGGAGGGCACCCTCATCAAGGTGTTCTCCAACAGCATGGTGGACGCCAAGGGCTTCCTGCCCTTCGACCCCGCCGAGTGTGGCATCACCGAGAAGGTCTACTTCCCCCTGCTCCGGGAGCTGCTGGAGCAGTACGAGGGGGACGAGGAGGGCCTGAAGGAGGCCGTGAAGGACCGGGTGGACGACCTGGTGCCCAAGCACATCTTCGTGGAGGACATCATGGCCTCCATCAACTACCTCAACTGCCTGGCCCACGGCGTGGGCACCCACGACGACATCGACCACCTGGGCAACCGCCGCCTGCGCTGCGTGGGCGAGCTGCTCCAGAACCAGTTCCGCATCGGCTTCAGCCGCATGGAGCGGGTCATCCGGGAGCGCATGACCATCCAGGACCTGGACATCGTCACCCCCCAGTCCCTCATCAACATCCGGCCCGTCACCGCCGCCATCAAGGAGTTCTTCGGCTCCTCCCCCCTGAGCCAGTTCATGGACCAGACCAACCCCCTGGCCGAGCTGACCCACAAGCGCCGTATGTCCGCTCTGGGCCCCGGCGGTCTGTCCCGTGACCGGGCCTCCTTCGATGTGCGAGACGTTCACTACTCCCACTACGGCCGTCTGTGCCCCATTGAGACCCCCGAAGGTCCCAACATCGGCCTGATCTCCTACCTGGCCTCCTACGCCCGCATCAACCGCTACGGCTTCATCGAGGCCCCCTACCGGAAGATCGACAAGGCCACCGGCCGGGTCACCGACGAGATCGAGTATATGACCGCCGACATTGAGGACGAGTACACCATCGCCCAGGCCACCGAGCCCGTGGACGAGAACGGCTACCTCCTCAACGCCCGTATCACCTGCCGCCACCGCAACGAGGTCATCGAGGTGGACCGGGAGCAGGTGGACTATATCGACGTCTCCCCCAAGATGATGGTGTCCATCGCCACCGCCATGATCCCCTTCCTGGAGAACGACGACGCCAACCGCGCCCTGATGGGCGCCAACATGCAGCGTCAGGCCGTGCCCCTGCTGACCACCCAGGCCCCCATCGTGGCCACCGGCCAGGAGCACAAGAACTGCATCGACTCCGAGATCGTCATTCTGGCCGAGGGTCCCGGTGAGGTCACCAAGGTCTCCGCCCAGTATATCACCGTCCGCTACGACGACGGCCGGGTGGTGGAGTACAAGCTCACCAAGTTCATGCGCTCCAACCACGGCACCTGCATCAACCAGCGCCCCATCGTCAAGGTGGGCCAGCGCCTGGAGAAGGGCGACGTGCTGGTGGACGGTCCCTCCACCTCCAACGGCGAGATCGCCCTGGGCAAGAACATCCTCATGGGCTTCATGACCTGGGAGGGCTACAACTACGAGGACGCCATCCTCCTCAACGAGCGCATGGTCAAGGAGGACGTCTTCACCTCCATCCACATCGAGGAGTACGAGACCGAGTCCCGGGACACCAAGCTGGGGCCCGAGGAGATCACCCGGGACATCCCCAACGTGGGCGAGGACGCTCTGAAGGACCTGGACGAGCGGGGCATCATCCGCGTGGGCGCCGAGGTCCGTGCCGGCGACATCCTGGTGGGCAAGGTCACCCCCAAGGGCGAGACCGACCTCACCGCCGAGGAGCGGCTGCTCCGCGCCATCTTCGGTGAGAAGGCCCGGGAGGTCCGCGACACCTCCCTGAAGGTGCCCCACGGCGAGAGCGGCATCATCGTGGACGTGAAGGTCTTCACCCGTGAGGCCGGCGACGAGCTCTCCCCCGGCGTCAACGAGGTGGTCCGGGTCTACATCGCCCAGAAGCGTAAGATCTCCGTGGGCGACAAGATGGCCGGCCGCCACGGCAACAAGGGTGTCGTGTCCCGCATCCTGCCCCAGGAGGATATGCCCTTCCTGCCCGACGGCACCCCCCTGGACATCGTGCTGAACCCCCT
>CALWYC010000070.1 GCA_944385655.1 uncultured Intestinimonas sp.
ATGGCCCCCTGCTACACCAACCACACCTCCATCACCCAGGACGACCAGGAGATGGCCACCGCCCTGCTGGCCATGGCCGGCGCCAACTACTACATGGGCGTGCCCGTGGGCGACGACGTGATGCTCTCCTACCAGGACACCAGCTTCCACGACGACGCCACCCTCCGGGAGCTCACCCGCCGCCTGCCCGCCCCGGAGTTCCACAAGTGGCTGATGAAGCTGGACCTGATGGATGAGCACGGCCGCCTCACCGCCCGGGCCGGCGACGCGTCCATTTTCCTGAAGTGAGAAGGAGGGAACGAGCATGAACGAAGCCCAACTGAAAGAGATCATCCTGAAAGCCGTCACCGAGGCGGTGGCCCGGGAGGGCGCCGCCGGTCCGGCGGTGGACCCGGGCGAGGTGCCCGACCTCTCCGCCGTGGACTACCGGAAGATCATCGACGTGCCCAACCCCGCCAACGAGGAGGAGTACCGCCTCCTGCGGTCCCAGACCGTGGCCCGGCTGGGCGTCTGGCGGGCCGGCCCCCGGTACCGCACCAACACCTTCCTCCGCTTCCGGGCCGACCACGCCGTGGCCATGGACGCCGTCTTCACCGACGTGCCCCAGGAGGTGCTGGAGGAGGCGGGGCTCTTCTCCGTCCAGACCCTCTGCGACAGCAAGGACGACTACCTCACCCGCCCCGACCTGGGCCGCCGCCTCTCCGATGAGACCGTGGCCGAGCTGAGAAAGCGCTGCGTCCTGAACCCCGACATCCAGATCGTGGTCTCCGACGGCCTCTCCAGCACCTCCATCACCGCCAACATCAAGGACGTGCTCCCCGCCATCCTCCAGGGCCTCAAGTCCTCCGGCGCCACCGTAGGCACCCCCTTCTTCATCAAGTACGGCCGGGTGGGCGCCATGGACGCCGTCACCGAGGCCCTGGGGTCCAAGGTCACCGTCATCCTCCTGGGCGAGCGGCCCGGACTGGCCACCGGCGAGTCCATGTCCGCCTACATGACCTACGGCGGCTACATCGGCATCCCCGAGGCCAGCCGCACCGTGGTCTCCAACATCCACCGGGGCGGCACCACCCCCACCGAGGCCGGCGCCTTCATCGCCGAGCTGTGCCTGCGCATGCTCCGGGAAAAGGCCTCCGGCCTGGACCTCAAGGTCTGAGGCGGCCCCGCGGAGCCCCAAGCGGATACATCCACTCCATCCCCTGCCCCATACGGGCCGGCCGGTTCCTTCGTGGACCGGCCGGCCTTTTTGCTTTCTGCCTCCCGACTGTGCCGGGGGCTGCTCAGGGGATCGCGCCGCTCGGGATGACGGGTGCGGGGGCGGATATCACCCGCCCGAAACCGCGCCGCCTCCAAAAGGTTGACAACTGTCTGCCTCCATGCTATGCTCAAGGTAGACAAATGCTTACCAAGGAAGGGGAGGCCCTGCGGGATCGAGGCCATTTTTTACAGGCATCAAAATCGTATTTTTTGTCACAAAAACAGGGTCTGAAGCGATACAATGAATAGAGAACGGCCGCTGGGAGCTGAAATCCGCCAAAATATGGAGGTGCATCAAATGAGAGGAAGGATCAGAGCGGCGCTGAGCGCCCTGCTGTGCCTGGCGCTGTGCCTGGGCACTGCCGGAGCGGCGGAGGGCCGGGACCTGACGGAGCAGGAGGCCCTGGCCGGCAAGCTCCAGAGCCTGGGCCTCTTCCTGGGGGTGGGGGAGAGGGCGGACGGCTCCGCCGACTTCGCCCTGGACCGCCCCCTCACCCGGGAGGAGGCGGTGACCATGCTGGTCCGGGCTCTGGGCAAGGAGGACGAGGCGGCGGCAATGGAGAAGACCCACCCCTTCACCGATGTGCCCGCCTGGGCGGACAGCTACGTGTCCTACGCCTGGGAAAACGGCCTCACCAAGGGCACCTCGGACACCGCCTTCGGCGCCGGGGAGACCGCCACCGGAGCGATGTACGTGACCTTCATGCTCCGGGCCCTGGACTACGTGGATGGGGAGGACTTCACCTGGGACGATCCCTGGGTCCTGGCCCGGGCCTGCGGCATCCTGCCCGAACGGGTGGACCGGGAAAACTTCCTCCGGGCCGATGCGGTGGAGGTCACCGCCGCCGCCCTCTCCGCCCAACTGAAGGGAGGGGCGGGGACGCTCTCCGGCAGGCTCATCGTGGAGGGGGCCATCGACCCCACCGAGTACGGCCAGGCCTTTCCCATGGACCAGGGGGAGAAGACCTATGAGGAGGCCATGGCGGAGCTGACAGAGGGGGTCATGCCCTTTGTGATCGAGGAGCGGTGGGAGTCGGACTACGGCACTGTGCTGCTGGGACAGTACATCGGTACCCCGCATGGGGCCGGTCCCGCCCTTCGAATGGTGACCAAGGCGGCCTACGCAGGGGGTCAGGGGAGGGTGCTGGCCCTGCCCCTGCCGGCGCAGGACGCCAGCTCCGACGCCCGGCCGGACCGGCTCTCCCTGAGTGAGGACGGGAGGACCTTTACCTACTCCGTTCATTTCGACAGTGCCAACGTGCTGCTTCAGGGGACCCCGGAGGAGTATGTGTTCCACCAGATGGGCACCTATGTCTACACCACCGACCTGTGTACCGGCGATACCCGCCATAAAATCGTGACGGCCGGCATGGAGGGTCTGCCCGGCACCCCTGCTGAGCAGCAGGCCTACGACGACGCCATCCGCGCCATCCTGGAGGGAGACTACAACCGAAGGGAGCTGAAGCGGTGGGAGGGGGAGACCTGCACCGTCCTGCTCACCCAGAATACGGGGGTCTTTCACGCCGGATTGACCACCTTCCTGGATCTGGTGGGCAAGCCGGGGTCTCCCCTGGGGGCGGGCGAACGGATGCCGCTGCCCCTGCCCCTTGCCGCGCCGGAGGAGTACGCCCAGCCCGCCGAGCTGATCTTCAGCTCCGACGGACAGAGCCTTACCTACTCCTGCGCCGTCCAGATAGACGTGCCCGGCATGGACGGCGTCACCGTCATCCAGGAGAAAGGTGTTTACAGTTACACCGTGGACTTGTCCACCGGCGAGGTGACCCAGGCGTTCTCGCCCTTGGGGGAGACCGCCGGCGGCTGAGAGGATGGACGGGGCCGACGTTCGACAGACATAAAAAATCACGTTTTTTGTCACAAAAACAGGGCCTGATGCGATATAATGAACAGAGAACGGCCCGCCGGGAGCCAAAATCCACCAAAATATGGAGGTGTATCAAATGAGAGGAAAGATCAGAGCGATGCTGAGCGCCCTGCTGTGCCTGGCGCTGTGCCTGGGGTCTGTCGGGGCGGCGGGGAGCCGGGACCTGACGAGTCAGGAGGGGCAGGCCATGCGCCTGGAGCGCCTGGGCCTCTTCCTGGGCGTGGGGGAGGACGGAAACGGCTTCACCGACTTCGACCTGGACCGGGCCCCCAGCCGAGAGGAGGCGGTGACCATGCTGGTCCGGGCCCTGGGCAAGGGCGCTGAGGCGGCGGGGATGGAAAAGACCCACCCCTTCACCGACGTGCCCGCCTGGGCCGACGGCTACGTGTCCTACGCCTATGCCCAGGGTCTCACCAAGGGCATCTCGGACACCGCCTTCGGCGCCGGGGAGACCGCCACCGGGGCCATGTATGTGACCTTCATGCTCCGGGCCCTGAACTATGTGGACGGCGCCGACTTCACCTGGGACGACCCCTGGGCCCTGGCGGAGGACTGCGGCATCCTGCCCCAGCGGGTGGACCGGGAGACCTTCCTCCGGGCCGACGCCGTGGACGTCACCGCCGCTGCCCTCTCCGCCAAGCTGAAGGGGACGGACACCACCCTGGCCCAGAAGCTCATCGCCGAGGGAGCCGTCTCCCAGGCGGCCTGGGACCAGGCCTTCCAGACCTACGAGGCGGCCATGGAGCGCATCGCCGCCAACGACCTCTATCAGGAGAAACAGCGCTGGGAGTCGGACTACGGCACCGTGGTGCTGGGCTATGTGGCCGCCAGCCCTATGAGCACTGGGTACACCCTCCAGCTGGTGACCAAGCCGGCCGCCGCCGTGGGGGAGGGCTTGGTCATCGGCCTGCCTCTGGACAACAAGGCCGCTCCGACGGAGCCCGTCCTGAGCGATGATGGCCGGACCTTTACCTACAAGGCCGGGATTCTGGGCCTCCGCACCGTGGACCTGAGCACCGTCAGACCGCCTGAGCAGCCTGCCACCGGCGCCGGAACGGGCCAGGACGCCTATGAGGCGGCTGTGGACGCCCTCACCCAGGGGAGCGAAAGCATGCCGGTCGCGGTGCTGGACCGGCTGGAGTCCGACCTCTGCACCGTGCTCAGCCTGCGGACGGACGGCCTGCCCCGGGGCTCGGCCTACAGCCTGCGTCTGGTCTATAAGGCCGGCTCCGCCAAGGGGGCGGGGGAGACGGTGGACCTGCCCCTGACCGTGTGCGATGGCATGGGCATCGTGGCCCGGGCGGAAAACCTGTCCCTCAGCGCCGACGGCAAGACCCTGACCTACACCTGCACCGTCCCCAAAACCGTGCTGTCCGACCCGGGGGACCCGGCGTCGGAGGTGATCAGCGCGGCGGGGACCTACACCTACACCGTGGACCTGACCACCGGCGAGGCGGCCGAGTCCTTCCAGGCGGCCCCGGAGCCCACCCTGGAGGAGGAGCAGGCGGCCTATGACGCCGCCATCGCCCAGCGCACCCAGGGGGTCACCGTCCTGGAGCGGCTGGAGAGCGACTACTGCACCATCCTCTATACCTCCGCCAGCAACGCCAAGGGCGAGCGGCTGTCCCTGATTTTGGTGTTCAAGCCCGGCTCCGCCAAGGGGGCAGGGGAGACGGTGAACGTGGGGCTCCCCTCCATCACCGATACCATCCAGGCTGAGCCGGAGGGCATGGCCCTCAGCGCCGACGGCAAGACCCTCGCCTTCACCTGCGTCGTGGACGAGCGGTCCACGGGACAGCAGGTGGGCACCTATCACTACACTATCACCCTGGAAACCGGCGCGATCCGGTTCGAGGTCGCGGACCGGTAAACAGACAAGACCCGTGGAGGTGTGTCCCATGGCACAGCAGCGCAACAGCGGCATCGATCTCCTGCGGATGGTATCCATGTTCATGGTGGTGGTCCTCCATATACTGGGGCAGGGCGGCATCCTGGCCGCCCTGCCGCCTCATACGCCCCGGTGGGCCCTGGGCTGGGTCCTGGAGAGCGCCTGCTACTGCGCCGTGGACTGCTTCGGTATGGTCAGCGGCTATGTGGCCCACAGCCGGCAGTTCTCCGCCCGGCGGTGCGTCACCCTCTGGGCCCAGGCCGCCTTCTACTCCGCCGGCATCGCCCTCCTCTTCAAGATCTTTCTCCCCGGCTCCACCAGCTTCCGCAGCATCCTGGCCGCCTGCTTCCCCGTGTCGGGCCAGCAGTACTGGTACTTCACCGCCTACTTCGCCCTCCTCTTTTTCGCCCCCTTCCTCACCATTTTGCTGGAGAGCCTGGACCGGGGGCAGGTGAAGCAGCTGCTGGCCGCCGTGGTGGGGGTGTTCTGCCTCCTCCCCCTGGCGGCGGGTCGGGATCTCTTCTACCTCCGGGCGGGGTATACCACCCTGTGGCTGTGCGTCCTCTTCCTGGTGGGCGGCTGCGTGCGCATCCTGGAGGAGGGGAGCCGCCGGGCGCCGGGCTGGTACTTTGGAGGCTATCTCCTCTGCGTCCTCCTCACCGTCGCGGTCAAGGGCCTGCCGGGCCGGCTGCCCCGGGCGGACCTCTTCCTCAGCTATACCTCCCCCACGGTGCTGGGGGCCGCCCTCTGCCTGGTGCTGGGCTTCCGGGCCCTCGCCATCCGCTCCCCCCGGCTCCTGAAGTGGATCGCCCGCCTGGCCCCCCTCTCCTTCGGCGTCTACCTCATCCACACCCACCCCACGGTGTGGAACCTGCTGCTGGCCGGCCGGTTCCGGGCCTACGCCGCCCTGCCGGCCCCGGCCATGGCGGCCCTGGTGCTCCTCACCGCCGCCGCCATCTTCCTGGCGGGCTCCGGCATCGACTTCCTCCGGGAGCAGCTTTTTGAGGCGGTGCTGCCGCCTCTGTTCCGGGCCTTCGCCCGGCCCAGCCGCTGCGGCTGAGGCGAAACATCTTATTTCCAATTCAGGAAAGAAATCTTTGGGACGCCCTTGTTTTTTTGTCACCACTTTGTTACCATGAAAGCGTATCCAAACAGGGGACGCGGCCCGTCCCCTGAACCGGGAACAGAAAGGTGGAAAATGGGAAAATGAAGAAGAAGATGCTCGCGCTGCTCCTGGCGGCGGCCATGGTCATGGGCCTGGCTGCGCCCGCCATGGCGGCGGAGGACACCGACAGCCAGGATGGCGTCGTGGTGTTCTACACCAACGACGTGCATACCTACATCGACAACAGCTACACCGTGGACGAGGAGAGTGGCCAGGAGGCTCCGGCCCTGCGCTACTCCACCGTGGCGGCCCTGAAGGCCTCCGTCCCCGGCTCCCTGCTGGTGGACGCGGGCGACCACGTTCAGGGCACCGCCTACGGCTCCATGGACAAGGGCGCCACCATCATCGAGCTGATGAACGCCGCCGGCTATGACCTGGCCACCCTGGGCAACCATGAGTTCGACTACGGCATGGAGGGCGCCATGGCCGCCATCGAGGCCGCCGACTTCCCCTATGTCTCCTGCAACTTCTACCACGAGGAGAACGGCGTGGCCGGGGACCCCGTGCTGGACGCCTATCGGGTGTTCGACGTGGACGGCGTGAAGGTGGCCTTCGTGGGCGTCACCACCCCCGAGTCCTTCACCAAGTCCACCCCCGCCTACTTCCAGGACGGCGAGGGGAACTACATCTACGGCATCGCCGGCGGTGAGGACGGCTCCGCCCTCTACGAGGCGGTGCAGACCGCCATCGACGCCGCCGCCAAGGAGGCCGACTACGTCATCGGCCTGGGCCACCTGGGCGTGGACGCCTCCTCTCAGCCCTGGACCTCCAAGGAGGTCATCGCCAACACCACCGGCCTGGACGCCTTCATCGACGGCCACTCCCACTCCACCGTGGCCATGGAGACCGTGGCCGACAAGGCCGGTGAGGACGTGGTCCTGACCCAGACCGGCTCCTACCTGTCCAACGTGGGCAAGCTGACCATCGCCGCCGACGGGACCATCACCACCGAGCTGCTGGGGATCGGGGATCTGGCCGACCTCACCCCCGACGCCGATGTGCAGGCCATGGAGGACGCCTGGATCAGCGAGATCGGGACCCAGCTGGGCCAGGTGGTGGGCTCCTTCGCCGACAAGATGACCAACTACGACGGCGAGACCCGCCTGGTCCGCAGCCAGGAGACCAACGTGGGCGACTTCTGCGCCGACGCCCTCTACTACCTCTTTGACAACATGGGCCTGGATGTGGATGTGGCCGTGATGAACGGCGGCGGCATCCGCAACACCACCACCACCGGCGAGATCTCCTACCTCACCTGCAAGGAGATCCACACCTTCGGCAACGTGGCCTGCCTGCAGACCGTCACCGGCCAGCAGATCCTGGACGCCCTGGAGTGGGGCGCCAAGGACGTGGGCGCCGCTGAGAACGGCGGCTTCCTCCAGGTCTCCGGCCTGAAGTACACCATCAACACCGCCATCCCCTCCACCGTCCAGGCCGACGAGAAGGGCGTGTGGACCGGCGCCCCCACCGGGGACTACCGGGTCACCGACGTGCAGGTCCTCAACAGTGAGACCGGGACCTATGAGCCCCTGGACCTGACCGCCACCTACAACCTGGCGGGCTACAACTACACCCTGCGGGACCTGGGCGACGGCTTCGCCATGTTCGAGGGCGCCGTCAACGTGCTGGACTACGTGATGGAGGACTACATGGTCCTGGCCAACTACGTCCAGTCCTTTGAGGACGGCGTGGTCACCGGGTACGCCGAGCCCCAGGGCCGGATCACCGTGGTGAACGAGGCCGCCGCCGAGACCCCCGCCGACTGGGCCGACGTGGACGCCGCCGCCTGGTACGCCGAGGCCGTGAACTACGTCATCGACAACGGCATCATGGGCTCCACCAGCGCCGACGCCAAGGTCTTTGCCCCCAACGGCACCGTGACCCGGGCCACCGTGTTCCAGACCCTCTACAACCTGGAGGGCAAGCCCGCTGTGAGCGAGACCGCCGCTGAGGGCGCCGCCCTGACCACCGCCGAGGACGGCAGCGTCACCGGCTGGACCGCCTTCTCCGACGTGGCCGGCACCTGGTACGCCGACGCCGCCAACTGGGCCGCCGGCGTGGGCCTGGCCGCCGTGCCGGAGGACCGGACCTTCAACGGCGACCGGGACATCACCCGGGCCGAGATCGCCACCATCTTTGCCCGGTACGCCGAGTACAAGGGCCTGGCCACCGCCGCCGGCGATCTGAGCGCCTACGCCGACGCCGCCGACGTGGCCGAGTGGGCCGCCGACGGCATGTCCGTGGCCGTGGGCTCCGGCATCCTGGGCGGCAAGCCCGGCGACCTGCTGGACCCCAACGGCACCGCCATCCGCACGGAGCTTGCCACCATCCTCCTCAACTTCTCCAAGCTGGCCCCCGCCGAGGAGACCGAGACCGACGCCGAGGCCACCTATATCTCTGAGACCGTGAGCATCGAGGCCAACGGCCGGATTGTTCCCGCCGTGGTCACCCTGCCTGTGGGCGAGGGTCCCTTCCCCGCTGTGGTGTTCAACCACGGCCACGGCGGCAGCAAGGATGAGAACACCGGCTTCGGCGGCATCGCTGAGGCTTTGGCTGAGGCCGGCATCGCCAGCATCCGCATGGACTTCCCCGGCTGCGGCGATTCCACCGAGCCCTTCACCGAGAACACCCTCTCCAACATGATCGCCGACTCCAACGCCGCCAAGGACTACCTGGTGGCCAACTACCCCGTGGACGCCGATAAGCTGGGCATCCTGGGCTACTCCATGGGCGGCCGTCTGGCCTCTATGATCATTGGTGAGGAGGATTGCCCCTATCAGGCCGCCGTTCTGCTGGCCGGCGCTGTGGGCGACGGTGAGGAGCTGGCCAATGGTATGGCCAAGGACGGCAGCGCCGCCGACTATAAAGAGGCGATCGAGATCGCCGAGAAGGAAGGCAAATACACCACCACCAATCAGTACGGGACCGTGCTGGACTTCTCCGCTGACTGGTTTAAGGATGCTGTTGCCTCCAAACCCCTTGAGAACGCGGCGAACTTCACCAAGCCCGTTCTGGTCATCTACGGCGATAAGGACACTGTTGTCCCCGCTGAGGTGAACAAGCTGTCGGTGGAGGCCTATTCTGACGTCGAGGAGATCGTTGTCCCCGACGCTGACCACGGCTACGGCTTCTACTCCGACCAGCCCGACGTCACCGCCATGGTGGAGGGGAGCATCACCGACTTCTTCGCCGAGCACCTGGTGGGCACCGCCGAGACGGAGGCCGCCGCCTGAGCGCTGACCGCTTAAAAAAGAAAAAAAGACGCGGAGCCGCAAGGCTCCGCGTCTCAGGCTGTCGAAAAAGTCCCTCAGGGGACTTTTTCGACAGCCTGCATTCCATTACTTTCCCGCCCCAGTTGGGGTGGGAAAGTCCTCGCTTCGCTCGCTGTAGCCCTTGCAAGGCAAGGGCTACAGGGGATGTCATCCCATTCGAGGCGGGCTGCCGCCCCCTCGAGCTCCCCCGCCGAAACCGAGCGCACATCTCACGCAACAGAGGTTTTTCGACAAGCTGGGACGCGGAGCCGCAAGGCTCCGCGTCTTTTTACAGACTCTGTGCTATGCGTGGGGCGCGGCTTCCCAGACGCGTCTGGAACCACGCCTGATACGCACCCTCATCCGTCATGGCCTTCGGCCATGCCACCTTCCCCCTGGCAGGGGGAAGGTCAAAGGGGCTGCTGTTTGAGCCAGGCCAGGAGGCTCCCGGCCAGCTCCAGATGCTTGTCGTCCATGTCCCGCAGCAGCTCGGCCACCTCCCGCCAGCGCTCCCCGGTGTCCCGGGCCGTGCCCACCAGGAACTCGTCCGGCGTGGTGTCCAACGCCAGCGCCAGACGCATGATGACCTCGGTGGAGGGGATGGACTTTCCGGTCTCGATGCTGGAGAGGTACTTGTCGCCCAAATCAGCCAGTTCTTCCACGGCTGCCTGTTTTAATCCTAGCTGCTTTCTCCGCCGGGCGATCCGCCGGCCAATTTCTTTGTAGTCCAGTTTCATCCCGCACCTCCATAAGTCAAGCATATGAGAAATCACGGGACAATACACATGTTATAAGCGGGATTATGGCTTGACAAATGAAAATATAGGATTATGATAGAAATATAGCCTGTAACACGAATATGGGAGGAAGAAACATGGAGGGCATGTATGAAAAGCTGTATCATATGCTGTTCAACGCATATTCAGACTGCCTCGAAGCTTTAGAGGATCATGAGTTCGCCAAAGCCTACAGCATCCTGCTCAAAGCGCAGCGGGACTGTGAGGAGGTCTATATCTCCTGGGAGGAGGACCCTGCTCCATCCCCTTGACACCGGCGGGGTTTGGTGATATAGTATCGCTGTCAAAATGGCATGGACGGAGAAGAACCCGCAGAGGCGGCACCCAGAGAGGGGCGCGCATGGTGAAAGCGCCCTGTGTGCGCGGCGGCGGTACCACTCCTGAGCCGCCCGGGAAAGGACCGGGACGGGACCCGCCCGTTACCGTGGGACACAAGCGGCATGATGTCACGCTGCGCGCCCTCCGCGACGGCCAACTGCTCATCGCTCCGCTGAAAATACTGCCGGGCTTCGCCCGTCCTGTTTTTCGGTCTGTGCGATTCGTTGTTGTCCTGCTCCCGGGCGCCTCCGCGCTTCGTGCAAGCAGGGTGGAACCGTGGGACTTTCGTCTCACCCCTGAATCATCATCAGGGGTGGGGCTTTTTTATTGCCTGCCCCAGAATACTAGGAGGAATCATCATGGCAGAAGAAAACAAAGAGTTTAGCTTTGAGAACCCCGAATACCGCCAGACCTACTGGCATACCTGCTCCCACATCATGGCCCAGGCCGTCAAGCGGCTGTGGCCCGAGGTGAAGCTGGCCATCGGCCCCTCCATCGACGAGGGCTGGTACTACGACATGGACGCCCCCTTCGCCTTCACCCCCGAGCACCTGGAGCAGATCGAGGCCGAGATGAAGAAGATCTGCAAGGAGAAGCTGAAGCTGGAGCGGTTCGAGCTGCCCCGGGCCGAGGCCCTCAAGCTCATGGAGGAGAAGGGCGAGCCCTTCAAGGTGGAGCTCATCAACGACCTCCCCGAGGACGCCCACATCTCCTTCTACAAGCAGGGCGAGTTCACCGACCTGTGCGCCGGTCCCCATCTGGACTCCACCGGCCGGGTGAAGGGCAACGCCCTGAAGCTCACCGCCTGCAACGCCGCCTACTGGCGGGGCGACTC
>CALWYC010000071.1 GCA_944385655.1 uncultured Intestinimonas sp.
GAGGATCGGGCCGGGCGGCCTGCGGCCGCCCGCTGTTCCTGTCATTCTGAGGCGAAGCCGAAGGATCCGCATCCCCCGTCCCCGGACGCCCCCTCATCCGTCATGGCCTGCGGCCATGCCACCTTCCCCCCTGTGGGGGGAAGGTCTTGCGGGCGGCTGACATGGAACCGCTTTTTATGTGGGGCGCGACGACCCCGGCGCGCCCTCATAGCTCCCCCTTGACGGGGGAGCTGTCCGGCGAAGCCGGACTGAGGGGGTGAAGGGTAGGCCAAACCGGGTCCGGGTCCTCCCATCCGGCCCTGCGGGCCACCTTCCCCGCCAGGGGGAAGGTTTTGGCGGGGGCGGGGCGCGACGACCCCGGCGCGCCCACGGTACCGCCCTTCGATCCCATCATTCTGAGGCCAGGGGCCGAAGAATCCGTCTCTCCCGTCCTTTCACGTAACAGAAAGGCAAAGAAATGGGATGCAAATCTTGCTTCAAGGCTTCCCCTCATCCGGCCCTTCGGGACACCTTCCCCCAGGGGAAGGCCCACCCTACGCCGGGGCGGTTTTCATGGCGCAGCACCCGTCCGGCGGAATTTTTTTGGCAAAACAGGAATTTTTCCTTTACTTTACGGCCAGGATATGATAATCTACTAAAGCACGCAAAGTGCCATGCCGCCCAGGCGCCTCGTTTCGGGACACAGCCCGCTTTGACGCGGGGGACTTCACCCGCCCGTTACGCAGCCCCTCGGGCAAATCAGATGAAAGGTGGAATTTCCCATGATCCGCAAGGACGAAAAGACGGCCGTCATTGAGGCCAACCGCACCCACGCCACTGACACCGGCTCCCCCGAGGTGCAGATCGCCATTCTGACCGCCCGCATCCAGGAGCTCACCGAGCACCTGAAGATCCACATCCACGACAACCACAGCCGCCGCGGCCTGCTGAAGATGGTCGGTAAGCGCCGCAAGATGCTGGACTACCTGGCCAAGAAGGACGTGGAGCGCTACCGCGCCGTCATCGCCAAGCTCGGTATTCGTAAGTAATGAAGTGAATGAGGGTGGTGTGGGCTTCCGCACCACCCTTTCTTCCAATCCGCCCCATTTTTCGCCCGCGTTCAGAGCCCTAACGGCTTTTTTAGCAGTTGAACCTGTGCCCGGAGCGTCCGGACCCACGTTCAAATGCTAAAAACGGCCAGACGGCTCTGACGTGCATCCACATCACAAAGGAGGAACAACATGTCAACCGTCATCACTCACAAGCAGTTCCCCAACCACAAGACCTACAAGATGGACCTGTGCGGCCGTCCCCTCACCATCGACGTGGGCAAGGTGGCCGAGCTGGCCACCGCCTCCGCCATGGTCTCCTACGGCGAGACCACCGTGCTGGTGGCCGTCACCGCCGCCCCCCGTCCCCGGGACGGCGTGGACTTCTTCCCCCTGAGCGTGGACTTCGAGGAGAAGCTCTACGCCGTGGGCCGCATCCCCGGCTCCTTCATGCGCCGTGAGGGTCAGCCCTCCCTGCCCGCCGTGCTGGCCGCCCGTGTCATCGACCGGTCCATCCGTCCCCTCTTCCCCTATGACTTCCGCAACGATGTGGTGGTCACCTGCACCGTCATGAGCGTGGACCGGGACTGCTCTCCCGAGATGACCGCCATGATCGGCGTGTCCGCCTGCCTGGCCTACTCCGAGATCCCCTGGGCCGGCCCCATCGGCTGCATGGAGATGGGCTACGTGGACGGCCAGATCGTCATGAACCCCACCCAGGAGCAGAAGCACGCCTCCAAGCTGGACCTCACCGTGGCCGCCACCGACGGCAAGGTCATCATGATCGAGGCCGGCGCCGACCAGATCCCCGACGACATCATGTATGACGCCATCCTGCAGGCCCACGAGGAGTGCCGCAAGCAGGTGGCCTTCATCAACGAGATCGTCGCCGAGATCGGTCGCGAGAAGATGACCTACGACCACGCCGCCTTCGACCAGGAGCTCTTCGACGACATCGTGGCCAATTTCATGGACGAGGCCAAGGCCGCCATGGACACCGACGACAAGAACATCCGGGAAGCCCGCTGGAACGCCATGATCGAGAAGTGGCACGAGAAGTACCTGGAGAGCCACCCCGACATGGACCAGTACCTGGAGGAGATCACCTACAAGTTCCAGAAGAAGATCGTCAAGGCCTGGCTTCTGGAGGGCCACCGGGTGGACGGCCGCGCCAAGAACGAGATCCGTCCCCTGGGCGCCGAGGTGGGCGTCCTGCCCCGGGTCCACGGCTCCGGCCTCTTCACCCGCGGCCAGACCCAGGTCCTCTCCGTGTGTACCCTGAACACCCTCTCCGCCGCCCAGAAGCTGGACACCATCTGGGAGGAGGAGGAGAAGCGGTACATGCACCACTACAACTTCCCCGCCTACTCCACCGGCGAGGCCCGTGCCGCCCGGAGCACCAACCGTCGTGAGAAGGGCCACGGCGCCCTGGCTGAGCGGGCCCTGGAGCCCGTCATCCCCAGCGTGGAGGACTTCCCCTACGCCATCCGGGTGGTCTCCGAGGTGCTGAGCTCCAACGGCTCCACCTCCCAGGGCTCCATCTGCGGCTCCACCCTGGCCCTCATGGACGCCGGCGTGCCCATCAAGGCCCCCGTGGCCGGCATCTCCTGCGGCCTCATCCAGGACGACAACGGCGGCTTCACCACCTTCATCGACATCCAGGGCGTGGAGGACTTCCACGGCGAGATGGACTTCAAGGTGGCCGGCACCAAGGCCGGCATCACCGCCATCCAGATGGACATCAAGAACGACGGCCTCTCCCACGAGATCATCAAGGAGGCCCTGGAGATCACCCGCGACGCCCGCTACGCCATCCTGGACGAGATCATGCTGCCCTGCATCTCCGCCCCCCGTCCCGACGTGGCCGACACCGCCCCCAAGATGGTGAAGATGAAGATCGACGTGGACAAGATCCGCGAGGTCATCGGCTCCGGCGGCAAGGTCATCCAGAAGATCTGCGCCGACACCGGCGCCAAGATCGACATCGAGGACGACGGCACCATCTACATTGCCGGCGTGGACAAGGCCTCCTGCGACGCCGCCAAGAAGACCATCGAGACCATCGTCTTCGTGCCCGAGGTGGGTCAGCTGTACTACGGCAAGGTGGTCCGCATCCTGCCCTTCGGCGCCTTCGTGGAGCTGGCTCCCGGCAAGGACGGCATGGTCCACATCTCCAAGC
Source organism: uncultured Intestinimonas sp. (assembly GCA_944385655.1). Taxonomy (GTDB): domain Bacteria; phylum Bacillota; class Clostridia; order Oscillospirales; family Oscillospiraceae; genus Intestinimonas. The sequence continues at coordinate 3,208 of CALWYC010000071.1, forward strand.
TCTCCAACCGCCGGGTGGAGAAGTGCGAGGACGTGGTCAACATCGGCGACATGATCTGGGTCAAGGTCATCGAGATCGACGAGAAGGGCCGCGTGAACCTGTCCTACAAGGACGCCCTCCGGGAGCTGGAGAACAACCCCGGCCTGAAGAAGTAAGAACGCCCAAGTGACCGGGCGGGCGGAACCACATCCGCCCGCCCGGTTTTTTCTATGGTGCGCAAACAGCCGGGGCGGCAAAGGCCGCCCCGGCTGTGGTCTGGTGCTGTTCCGCTATTTTCCATACCGGAAGTGGAAGGTCTTCTCTCCTGTGATCGGCTGGTAGAGGGTGTCTGTATCCGGCTCGTAGACCAGCTGACTCGTGAGGCCCTCCGCCCCATAGGTGAGCCACACCTGCCAGCCCCCTTCCGTATCATAGACGATATACAGGAGCTCGTCCAGGCTGGAGATCCCCCGCAGCGCCCGGCAGTCCGGCAGCCAGTCCTCCAGCACATCGGAGGTGTAGGTGACCGTCTCCAGAGGCGCGCCGTCGTTGTCCAGCACCTCCGTGGTTTCAGAGGTGCAGTGTGCCAGCAGCCCTTCCGCCGTGAGGGCGGTCCTTTCCCCGTCAGGCGGGGTCACCCGGTAGAAGCCGTAGGTCTCCCGCTCCCGGTCGGACATGGCCACGGTGCGGCTCTGCCCGTTCCACCACCGGAACCCCAGGACGCCCGCCAGAATGAGCGCCCCGGCCAGGACCAGCAGGCCCCACTTCCATCCGCTCCGGCGGCCGGTATACCCTTTCATATGTCCCGCTCCCTTCCATCTGTTTGATCCGGGCCTTTCAGCCCCATCCTATCCGATTTTTCACACTCTGTCAACCCGGAGCACCCGCCGCTCCGGGGCCATCGGGCGGCTGACCGCCGCCCCGCAAAGCTCACGAAAGGGGTGCCCGCCATGGAACTGGATACGCTTTGGAGCCAGGCCGGAGCGGCTGCGTGGGGGACCTGCGCCTACGCCGGCCTGCTGCCCCACATGGATGAGCATGCTCAGGCAAAAGCGGAAGGGCTCTGTCCCGCCCCCGCGGGGGTGTACGTGGCCGCCTTCCCCTACTACGCCGGGGAGGCCCCCGGCAATCTGTCCCGCTACGCCCGGGGAGAGGACTACCACACCGCTCTGGCCCGGCGGCTCGCTCCCGTCTGCGCCGCCCTGGAGTCACACCACCCTTTCCACAAATTTGTCCCACTTGTGGACAACTCCCCCCTGCCGGAGCGGGAGGCCGCCCATCTGGCCGGGCTGGGCCTCCGGGGAAAAAACGGCCTCGTCATCCTGCCCCCCTGGGGGAGCTGGCTCTTTCTGGCCACGGTCCTCACCGACCTGCCCCTGCCCTCCGCCCCCGCCCCGTCTCCTGACTGCGTGGGCTGCGGCGCCTGCCTGGCCGCCTGTCCCGGGAAAGCCCTGGGCCCCAATGGGTTTGACGGTTCCTACTGTCTCTCCGAGCTCACCCAGCGCAAGGGGGAGCTGACGGCGGAGCAGGCCGTACTTCTCCGCCGCCACGACCTCATCTGGGGCTGCGACGCCTGCCAGACCGTCTGCCCCTACAACCGGGACGTCCCCATCACCCCCCTGCCGGAGTTCCGGGATGACCTTCTTTCCACACTTAGCCCAAAAGATGTGGAAAACGCCACCCGGAAGCAGTTCCAGGCCGCCTTCCCGGACCGGGCCTTCACCTGGCGTGGCCCCGGCGTGCTGGAGCGGAACCTGAAGCTGAAAGAGGAGAAATAAAAGAGCGGCGGCTTTGGACTCTCGTCCAAAGCCGCCGCTTTTTCTTATGTCAGCCGCCCCATACCGTGCAGAAAGAGGACCAGTCCCACGCCGCAGGCGGCCGCCCCCAGCAGGAGGGCCCAGCCGGCGCCCAGGTCGGCAGCGGAGCCGAAGGCGGGATTCAGGGCCGCCGCCGTCAGCTCCATGACCATGGCGTTGCAGGAGAGCTGGGCGGCGGCGCCCCCCGGAGGGGCGGCGGCGTTCTGGAGGTCCAGGGAGAGCGGCTCAAAGAGAGCCCCCGCCGCCCGGAGCCCCATGATCCCCAGCGCCGACGCCCCGGGCAGGGGAAGGAGGGCCATCATGAGGCAGAGGGCCCCGCCGCCCCCCAGCAGCAAAAGGACGCCGCCCCGCCTGCCCAGCCTGCCGGTGAGCCGGTGGGACCGGACCCCCGCCAGGGCGGCCAGGGTGACCAGGAGATAGAGGAGGCCGAACCACCGGAGGGGGATGCCGGAGCGCCGGTATTGGAGCTGGGAGAGAAAAATCGTGACGAACTGCACCGTTTCCATAAAGAGGGCGGCCCCCACCAGCAGGGGGGCGTGGGCAAGGCTCCACCCCAGGGCGGCGCGGAGGGGCGGGCGCTCCGACCGGGCCGGCGTCTCCCCCGGCGGGTCGGTGAGGAAGAGGGTGAGGATGGCGGCCAGGCCGTAGGTCACCACCGTCCACCCGGCGGCGGCCCGGTAGTGCTCCCCGAAAAAGAGGGAGGCACACACCCCCGCCGTCGCCAGTCCGGCGGTCTGGACGGCTCCCCACAGGCCGAAGCGCCGCTGGCCCTCCTCTGGAGCGCCGCAGGCGTAGAGGTAGGCGGAGTCACAGCCGGAGAGCCCGGCCAGGGCCACGGCCAGGAGGACCCGCTCCAGCAGGAAGTCCCCGAAGCCGTCCGCCCGCCAGAAGACCACTTTGGAGAGGGCGTAGAGGGCGGTGGAGAGGACGATGACTCGCCGGTGGCCCAGCCGGTCGGCCACCCGGCCCCAGGGGAGCTCCAGCAGGAGCATGAGGGCCACCGACACCGACTCGATGGCCCCCATCTGGGCCAGGGTGAGCCCGGCGGCCTGGCGGTAGAGGGTGGCCACGGGGGCGTAAAAGCACAGCCCCTCCAAAAAAGAGGCGGCAAAAAAGAGCGCGGTATTGCGCCTGGTATCCATCTGAAATTCCTCCTGTTTTCGTTCTGGCGCTGAAAAATGGGCAGCGCCGGAAGGCCCGCCGCAGGCGGGCCCAACGAAACAGAGGGGCGTCAGATGGGACCGGGCATCAATACACGCGCTCCTTTCCATAGGTCAGAATATCACAGCCGGCGCAGGAGGTAGCCGGTCATGGGGGGCAGGCGGAGGACGGTGGGCCCGCCGGGGTGGTTGGGGGCGGCGATGACGGCGCCCCCCAGGTCCACCCAGGTGCCCTCCAGGGTCAGGTTGGTGGGCCGGTCCCCGGCGTTGGCGGCGCAGAGGACGCTGTCCCCCTGCCAGGTCCGGGTGAAGGCCAGCACCGCTCCCTCCGCCTTCACGTAGGCGATGTCCCCCCTCCGCAGGGGGGGGAGCTCCTTCCGGGCCCTGCCCAGAGCGGTATACCAGGCAGTGAGGTCCTTGTCCTCGCCCCCCCAGGGGAAGGTACGGCGGTTGAAGGGGTCCTCGAAGCCCTCCATGCCCGCCTCGTCGCCGTAGTAGGTGGTGGGGCTCCCCGGGAAGGCGTACTGCACCAGGGAGGCCAGCCGCAGCCGCGCCGCCCCCAGCGCCCGCTGCTCCGGGGTGAGGCGGTAGGACGACCGCCACTCCTTGCTCTCCCCGCCGCAGTCGCCCCCCATGCCCAGCAGGGTGAGGATGCGCACCGTGTCGTGGGTGCCCAGGGAGTTCATGGCGGAGTAGAAGGCGAAGGGGGGGTAGTTCTCCCGCAGGGTCTCCATGGTCTCCCGGAAGGCCCCGGCGTTCCGGGACAGGAGCCAGGAGAGGAGGGCGTTGCGGAAGGGGTAGTTCATGAGGCCGTCCAGATAGCCCCCCAGCAGGTGCTTCCGGCGGACGCCGTAGGCCACCTTGTTGGAGCCGTCCTCCCACACCTCGCCGATGATGACGGCGTCGGGCTTCACCGCCCGGGCGGCGGCGTGGAGCTTGCCCACGAACTCGTCGGGGAGCTCGTCGGCCACGTCCAGCCGCCAGCCGTCGGCCCCCGCCTCCAGCCACCGGCGGACAATGCTGTCCTCGCTGTCCACGATGTAGTCCACATAGCTCTGCTCCCCCTCGTTCACCGCCGGCAGGGAGTAGATGCCCCACCAGGACTCATACCGGTCCGGCCAGTGGGAGAAGCGGTACCAGGGGTAGTAGGGGGACTCCCTGGACTGGTGGGCGCCCAGGCCGGGGTAGGAGCCGTCCCCGTTGAAGTACTTGCTCACGAAGCCCTGGTGGTTGAACACCCCGTCCAGCATGACGTGCATGCCCTTGGCCCGGGCGGCGGCGCACAGCAGGGAGAAGTCCTCGTTGGTGCCCAGCATGGGGTCCACCTTCTCGTAGTCGCCGGTGCCGTAGCGGTGGTTCTCCGGGCCCTCGAAGATGGGGCAGAAGTAGAGGGTCTCCACCCCCAGGCTCTGGAGGTAGTCCAGCTTCTCCATCACCCCCGCCAGGGAGCCGCCGAAGAAGTCCCGGTTGCGGACCTCGCCCCGCTCGTCGGGCCGCCACACCGGCTCCTCGAACCAGCCGGTGTGGACACTGCGGCCCCCCACCATGCCGGTGGGGTCGGGGATGGAGGTGCGGCGAAAGCGGTCGGGGAAGATCTGATAGGTGACCCCCTCCCCGAACCAGGCGGGCACCTCCGCGGCGCCGTCGTAGACGGTGAGCTGCCGCTCGGGGAGCTCCAGGGTCTTCCCGTCCAGCCGCTCCAGCTGGAAGGAGTACCACACCAGGCCCAGGTAGCCGGTGGTGTCCAGGGCGCCGGAGAAGAGGTCCCGGTCCCCGTCCAGCCCCGACCAGCGGAGGGGGATGGTGAGGATCTCGTTCTCCCAGAATTCGAACCGGGCCCGGAGCACGGCCCGGGACCAGCCCTCCCGGCGGAGGGGGCGGAGGGTAAATTCCACCGGCGTCCCCGAGGCCGCCGCCCCGAAGGGCCGCTTGCACCGGAGATCCCGGGGGTCAAAGATAGACGTGTCTGTCAAGCTTCATCACTCACTATTGCGCAAAATGGGGCCGCCCTCAGCGGGGCTTTCGGTAGTACTTTTTGAACTTCACAAAGTGGCCCAGCTGGTTCTTCCCCAGCTTCAGTCTACGCTTGAAGGCGGCGTCGGGCCCGTAGAGGAGGGGGTTGGTCACCGCTCCCGCCCGGATGAGGGCGCGCATCTCCTGGTGGTAGCGCCTGGGGGTGTAGTCGAAGGCCACCTTGTGGGGGACCACCATCCACAAAGAGCGGTTCCGGGTGACGGTGAGCGCCAGGTCCCTGTGCTCCACCCGGTCCTCCACCAGGAGTTTGGCCAGGTTGTGGCCCGCCCCGGTCACATAGTAGTTGCTGCGGCCCTGGCGGGTGTTGATCTCGAAGGCCTTGTATTTCCCGTCCCGCTGGTCGTACTTGATGTCGAAGTTGGAAAAGCCGGTGAAGCCCACGTCCTCCAGAAAGGCCTTGAATTTTTCACTGAGGCCGTCGGCGGGCTCGGTGATGATGACGGCGTGGTTGCCGATGCCGTGGGGGGTGTGCTCCTCCAGGAGCACATGGCCCAGGCACATGAGCTTCACCTGAGCATGCTCGTCGGAGTAGCAGGTGAGCACCCGCATGAAGCTGTCGTCCCCGGGGATGAACTCCTGGATGATCATGGCGTCGGGGTAGCCGGCGGCGTAGACCTTGTCCAGCGTGGCCTCCAGGCTCGCCCGGTCGGGGAGGGTGAAGACCTTCTCGCTCCCGGGGAAGTCGTGCTCCCAGTAGTGGACGCCGTTGGAGGGCTTGCAGATATAGGGCGGGTCGAAGGGTAGGTCGAAGTCGTGGCCCATCTCCTTCCGGTAGACGAAGGTGGCCGGGTGGTCGATGCCGTACTGGTCGCACAGCTCGTAAAACCGCTCCTTGTCGGTGAGCTCGTCCATGAGGCCGGCGTCGATATAGGGGGCGACGACGTTTTGGGGGAACCGGTCTTTATACTGGGCCGCCAGCTTCACATAGCTGTCGCCGCAGCCGATGACCAGCACCGTCTTGTCCCCGTTGAGCTGGGCAAACTTGCACACGTTGTCGTAGAAGGTGGGGCCGTCCTCGTTCCTGGCGCACACCCGATAGTCCAGGATGGCGCTTTCATAGCACACGCCGGTGGCGAACTTGCCGTAGGCGGTGGAGCGGATGCCGTAGGCCTCGTGGAAGGCCCGGGCCATGCTGTAGACGTTGATGTCCCCGCCGAAGAGGAGGGGGAGGAAGGATGTCTCCATTATGGTTCAGCTCCCTGAAAGATGATCTCATACCAGTGCTTGTCCCCGCCGGGGCCCAGCGGGACCACCCGGGCGGGGTACCGGGCCGCCGCCCAGGCGGCCTCCTCGTCGGTGAGCCGCAGCTCCCGGCGGCGGACGCCGCCCCCGGCAAAGGCCCGGGACAGCTTCTTGTCCAGTTTTTCTTCTCTCTCTGTCATGGTTCTCGCTCCTTGGTGGGTCGGGAAGGGTGGGCTCCGCAAGTGGTTTGGCGCGCCGAGATCGTCGCGCCCCACAAATATAACAGTCCCGTATCGGCAGTACGGTGGGCGGCTCCGTCTACCGGGTGTCCCCTCATCCGCCCCAGTGTGCGCACTGGGGCACCTTCCCCCCACAGGGGGGAAGGTCTTGCGGGCGGCTGATCGCCGCCCCTACCCAACCCTGCGGCGTAGTACCGGGGGCGCGATCAGGGGGCCCCGGGAAAGCGCGCAGCGCTTTTCTGGGGAGAGGAGGGGCAAGGGAATGAAAGGAGGAATGCCCGCAAGGGTGTTCCGAATGGAATGGACTTTGCCCCGACGATGCCGCGCCCCGCGATAGAGGGAATGTCAGGCAGCGGCGCCACGCCCCGACGCCCACCGGCGCAGGCGGCGAAAAAATGTGGGATAGGACCACCGGGTTTCCCTGCTCCGCCCGGGTAGTCCACTGTGGACGGGGCCGGTGCTGGGCGGGGGCGTAAAGACGGGCCGCCGGAAACCTATTTGGGACCACTCAACCCGCACGGGAGCCCCTTTTTCTTTGGATCCCAAAAACCGTTTCTTTTTCCGGCAGGGAAAAAGAAATGGTCTTTGAACGTCTCTCCCGTCCTTAAACGTATATTGATTGGCATCCGTTCCACAAGCATGACCTTCCCCCCACAGGGGGGAAGGTGCCCCGCAGGGGCGGATGAGGGGGCACCGGAAGAGAGAAAACGGCAGATTTTCTATCTCACGCACCCTCATCCGGCGGCTGCGCCGCCACCTTCCCCCTGGAAGGGGGAAGGTTTTATTCGGCGCACGATCGGGGACCCCGAGAACGGCGTCGTGCGGCAGGCGACACGCCGGCTCAGCCGCTGGCCCGCTTGACCTGGTAAACGCCGGAGATCTGGCTGAGCTTGTTGATGAGACTGGTGAGCTCGTTGCGGTCCTTGACCTCCAGCACCACCGACACCAGGGCGTAGCCGTCGGGGAGGCCCCGGGCGGAGAAGCTGCTCACCTTCATCTTGGCGGCGGTGAGGGCCATGGTCACGTCCAGAGCCAGGCCGTCCCGGTCCTTGGCGGAGATCTCCAGGGAGGTCTGGTAGGTGGTCTGCTCGCTCTCGCCCCAGGAGACCTTCACCCACCGGCCGGCCTCCTCGGGCTTGCGCTTGTCGGGGTGGGCGTTGGGGCAGTCCTGCCGGTGGACCGACACGCCGAAGCCCCGGGTGATGAAGCCCACCACCGGGTCCCCGGGCACCGGGGTGCAGCACTTGGCGAACTTCACCAGGCAGTTGTCCAGGCCCTCCACGATGATGCCCGACTCGCTGCGCTTGGCGCCGGGGATGAGCTTGGCGGGGGCGGAGAGCTGGGGGGAGGCTGCCTGCGCCGCCAGCCGCTCGGCGGCGGCCTTCTCGTTTTTGTCCCGGGTGAGCCGCAGCAGCTCATCCTTGATGCGGTTGACCGCCTTCTGGGCGGTCATGCCGCCGTAGCCGATGGCGGCGTAGAGGTCGTCCAGGGTGCCGGAGCCCACCTTCTTGAGGAGGTGGGGGAGGACCTCCTCCCCGGTGATGGCGGCCAGCTGGATGCCGGCGCGCTTGAGCTCCGACTCGAACATGGCCCGGCCGGTGACGATGTTCTCCTCCCGTCGCTCCTTCTTGAACCACTGCTTGATCTTGTT
>CALWYC010000072.1 GCA_944385655.1 uncultured Intestinimonas sp.
GTTCCTACTGCATCGTCCCCTACGTCCGGGGCCGGGAGCGCTCCCGCCAGCCGGAGGACATTTTGGCCGAGGTGCGGCAGCTTGCCGCCGAGGGCTACAAGGACATCACCCTCCTGGGCCAGAACGTGAACTCCTACGGCAAGGACCTGGGCCGGGAGGGGGTGGACTTCGCCTGGCTCCTGGAGCAGGTGAATGCCGTCCCCGGGGACTTCCTTATCCGCTTCATGACCAGCCACCCCAAGGACGCCTCCGAGCGGCTCTTCGACGTGATGGCCAAATGCGAGAAGGTGGCCCCCCACCTGCACCTGCCCTTCCAGGCGGGCAACGACCGGGTCCTCAAAGCCATGAACCGGGGCTACACCCGGGAGCACTACCTGGGGCTCATCGCCGCCCTGCGGCAGCGCATCCCCCACATCGTCCTCACCAGCGACATCATCGTGGGCTTCCCCGGTGAGACCACCGAGGAATTTGAAGATACCCTGAAGGTGCTGGAGGCCGTCCGCTTCGACGCCCTCTTCACCTTCATCTACTCCCCCCGGGAGGGCACCCCGGCGGCCAAAATGCCCGACCCCATGAGCAAGGAGGAGAAGGCGGCCAACTTCCAGCGGCTGGTGGACCTCCAGAACGCCATCTCCGCGGAGAAGCAGGCGGCCTACGTGGGCAAGACCATGCGCTGCCTGGTGGACGTCCTCAGCGACGACCCCCGGCACAACCTTAACGCCCGCACCGCCGGCGGACGGCTGGTCCACTTCTCCGGAGACGAGTCCCTGCTGGGGCAGTATGTGGATCTGAAGATCACCGACTCCTCCACCTGGGCCCTCTTCGGCGAGCTGGCCTGACAATAAGGCTTCCCCTGGGGGTCTGGCTGTCCGGAGGACAGCCAGAGCAAATCATATCTTCCTCAGCCCGTGCTGTCGCCGAAGGCGACTGATGAGGGGAAAGGCCGGCTAATCCCCAACGTCCCCCCTCATCCGCCCCAGTGTGCGCACTGGGGCACCTTCCCCCAGGGGAAGGCTTTCGGGCGGCCTGCGGCCGCCCGCCGTACCGGTGCGGAACTGCCTTTGCGCGGGGCGCGGCTTCCCAGACGCGCCCTGTAAAACCTTCCCCCCACAGGGGGGAAGGTGCCCCGCAGGGGCGGATGAGGGGGCGCGGGAAGAAGGAAAACGGCAGATTTTTTATCTCACGCACCCTCATCCGTCTGGCCTTCGGCCATCCACCTTCCCCCTGAGAGGGGGAAGGTTTTGTAGGGCCGTCCCTGCGGCGATCCCGCGCGCAGACCGTCTCCATGATTTTCACCTGATTTCCAGAGGAGGAATCCCAATGCCCGCCGAAGCCACCCCCATGATGAAACAATACCTTCAGATGAAGGCGGAGCACCCGGACTGCATCCTCATGTTCCGGCTGGGCGACTTCTACGAGATGTTCAACGAGGACGCCAAGCTGGTGTCCCAGGAGCTGGACCTGACCCTCACCACGCGGGACCGGAACAAGCCCCCCGAGGAGCGCACCCCCATGTGCGGCGTGCCCTACCACTCGGTGGAGGCCTATCTCTCCCGGCTCATTGCCAAGGGCTACAAGGTGGCCATCTGCGAGCAGATGGAGGACCCCGCCACCGCCAAGGGCCTGGTGGACCGGGACATCATCCGCATCGTCACCCCCGGCACCCTCATCGAATCCTCCATGCTGGAGGAGGGGAAGAACAACTTCATCGCCGCCGTCTGCCTGGACCGGGACGCCGCCGGCGTCTGCTTCTGCGACATCTCCACCGGCGAGGTGTCCGCCTCCGCCTACGCCGGGCCGGACTGGGAGGAGCACCTCACCAACGAGCTGGGCCGGTTCGCCCCCCGGGAGGCCCTCCTCAACGCCGCCGCCTGGGACTGCCCCTCCCTCACCGACTTCCTCCGCGCCCGGCTGGACTGCCGCCGGGAGAAGGGGAACGAGGCCGACTTCGCCCCCGACCGGGCCCGGGCGCTGTGCCGGAAGCAGTTCCGCTCGGGGCTGGACAGCCTGCCCCCGGAGGGGGAGTACGCCGTCCGGGCCTGCGGCGGCCTGCTCACCTACCTCTACGACACCCAGAAGACCGATCTCTCCCACCTCACCGCCTTCCACTACACCGCCGGCGGCGAGTTCATGGAGCTGGACCTCACCGCCCGGCGGAACCTGGAGCTCACCGAGACTCTCCGGGGCAAGGAGAAGAAGGGTTCCCTCCTCTGGGTGCTGGACAAGACCCGCACCGCCATGGGCGGGCGGCTCATCCGCGCCTGGATGGAGCGGCCCCTCCTGTCCCCGGCCCAGATCCACAAGCGGCTGGACGCGGTGGAGGAGCTGGCCGGGGACGCCATCGCCCGCCAGGAGCTCACCGCCTGCCTCCGGGAGGTCACCGACCTGGAGCGGCTGGTGGGCCGGGTGGTCTACGGCACCGCCGGGGCCCGGGACCTCACCGCCCTCTCCGCCGGCCTGGGGAAGCTCCCCCGGCTCCGGGAGCTTCTGGCCCCCTTCTCCTCCTCCCTCCTCACCGTCCTCCGGGAGGCCATGGACGACCTGCCCGACCTCCGGGACACCCTGGACCGGGCATTGGTGGACGAGCCCCCCATCACCGTCCGGGAGGGCGGCTTCATCCGGGGGGGCTGGAACGCCGACGTGGACTACCTCCGGGACATCCAGAGCAACGGCAAGGGCATGGTGGCCCAGGTGGAGGCCCGGGAGAAGGAGCGCACCGGCATCAAGAGCCTGAAGGTGGGCTACAACAAGGTCTTCGGCTACTACATCGAGGTCTCCAAGTCCTACTACGACCAGGTCCCCGAGGACTACATCCGCAAGCAGACCCTGGTGAACTGCGAGCGCTTCATCACCCAGGAGCTCAAGGAGATGGAGCACACCATCCTCTCCGCCCAGGACAGGCTCACCGCCCTGGAGTACGAGCTCTTCTGCCGGCTCCGGGAGACCGCCGCCGCCCAGGTGGACGCCATCCAGCGCACCGCCGCCGCCGTGGCCCAGGCAGACGTGCTTCTCTCCTTCGCCGTGGTGGCCGCCGAGGGCCGCTACTGCAAGCCGGAGGTGGACCTCTCCGACCGCCTGGACATCGTAGAGGGCCGCCACCCGGTGGTGGAAAAGGTGCTGAAGGACGCCCTCTTCGTCCCCAACGACGTCCACCTGGACGGGAAGGACAACCTGGTGGCCATCATCACCGGCCCCAACATGGCGGGCAAGTCCACCTACATGCGCCAGACCGCCCTCACGGTGCTCATGGCCCAGATGGGGTCCTTCGTCCCCGCCAGGAGCGCCCGCATCGGCGTGGTGGACCGGGTCTTCACCCGCATCGGCGCCAGCGACGACCTCTCCGCCGGGCAGTCCACCTTCATGGTGGAGATGACCGAGGTGGCCGAGCTCCTCAGGCACGCCACCGCCAAGAGCCTCCTCATCCTGGACGAGATCGGCCGGGGCACCTCCACCTACGACGGTATGGCCATCGCCCGGGCGGTGCTGGAGTTCTGCGCCGACAAGCGCCGCCTGGGGTGCAAGACCCTCTTCGCCACCCACTACCACGAGCTCACCTGCCTGGCCGGGGAGATCCCCGGGGTGAAGAACTACAACGTGGCCGCCAAGAAGCGGAAGGACGACGTCATCTTCCTGCGGAAGATCGTCCCCGGCCCCGCCGACCAGAGCTACGGCATCGAGGTGGCCTCCCTGGCCGGGGTGCCCGACCGGGTCATCCGCCGGTCCCGGGAGATCCTGTCCGAGCTGGAGAGCCAGGGCTGCTCCGCCCCCGCCCCCGTTCAGGCCCCCGCCGACGACCAGGTCTCCTTCCTGGACATGGGGGCAAACCAGGCGGCCGACCGCCTGCGCCGGACCGACATCGACACCCTCACCCCCATCGAGGCCCTCAACCTGGTCTACGAGCTGAAAAAGCTGCTGTAAGGGCCATGCCCACTCTGGATGGCCCCGCCATTTTTCCTCAGAAAGCTGGTGAACCCATGCCCCACATTCAAGTCCTGGACAGCCACGTGGCCGACCTCATCGCCGCCGGCGAGGTGGTGGAGCGCCCCGCCTCGGTGGTGAAGGAGCTGCTGGAAAACGCCATCGACGCCGGGGCCCGGGCCGTCACCGTGGAGATCCAGCACGGCGGCATGACCTACATCCGGGTCACCGACAACGGCCGGGGCATCCCCCCCGCCGAGGTGGAGACCGCCTTCCTCCGCCACGCCACCAGCAAGGTCCGCACCGAGCACGACCTGGCCGCCATCGGCACCCTGGGCTTCCGGGGCGAGGCTCTGGCCGCCATCGCCGCCGTGTCCCGGGTGGAGGTCCTCACCAGGGCCGACGGCAACGACCTGGGGGTGGCCCTCACCCTGGAGGGGGGCGTGGTCACCGGCAGGGAGGAGGCCGGCTGCCCCCAGGGCACCACCATGGTGGTCCGGGACCTCTTCTACAACACCCCCGCCCGGCTCAAGTTCATGAAAAAGGACGCCGCCGAGGGGGCCGCCGTCTTTGCCGCCGTCCAGCGGGAGGCCCTGGCCCGGCCGGAGATCTCCTTCAAGTTCCTCCGGGACGGCAGACAGGAGCTCCTCACCCCCGGGGACGGCAGGCTCCCCTCCGCCCTCTACGCCGTGCTGGGCCGGGAGCTGGCCCTGGGCATGCTGCCCGTGAAGGGCTCCGGGGAGGACGGCGTCACCGTGGAGGGCTTCGCCTCCCTGCCCGCCTGCTGCCGGGGCTCCCGGAACTGCCAGTTCTTCTTTGTCAACGGCCGCTTCGTCAAGTCCCGCCTCCTCATGGCCGCCCTGGAGCAGGCCTACCAGAACCAGCGCATGGTGGGCAAGTTCCCCGGCTGCGTCCTCCACCTCACCACCCGGCTCAACGGCGTGGACGTCAACGTCCACCCCGCCAAGACCGAGGTCAAGTTCGTCAGCGAGAAGAAGATCTTCGACGCCGTCTACCACGCCGTGCTGGGAGCGCTGGAGGCCAATGCCAAGCCCCCCAGGGCCGACCTCACCGCCCCCAAAAAGCCCGCCGGGCACGACACCGTCACCCCCAATCAGACCTTCCTCAGCCTGTCGGCGGAGGAGTATCGCCGTACCGTCCAGACCCGGGACAAGCCCAAAACCTGGGCCCCGGCCCGGCCCAAAACGGAGCCGCCCCGGCGGGAGACGGTCCCCCCGGCGCGGCAGGCCGGCGGCCTGCCCCTCCACGACTTCGCCCGGCCCGTGTTTACCACCCCCGCCCCCGTGAAGGCGGAGCCCGAGCCGGCGGAGGAGGAGGCCATCTCCGCGGCAGCCCCCATGCCGGAGCCGGAGGAAGCCGCCCCGCCCGTGGCCGCTGCCGCGCCGGAGCCTCAGATCACCCGACCGGAGCCCGCCCCTCAGCCGGAGCCCGAACCCGAACCGGAGCCCTGGACCGTCCGGGGAGAGCTCTTCCAGACCTACATCCTGGTGGAGCAGGGGGAAAAGGCCTATTTCATCGACAAGCACGCCGCCCATGAGCGGATGAATTTCGACAAGCTGAAGGCGGCGGGGTACCAGCCCATGGTGCAGCTGCTTTTAACGCCGGTGGTCTTCACCCCCGCCCCGGAGGAGTGCGCCGCCCTGCTGGAGCACACCGACGAGCTGGAGCGGTTCGGCTTCTCCTGCGAGGACTTCGGCGGCGGGGCGGTGGTGGTCCGCCAGTGCCCCGACTACGTGGACGCCGGGGAGGTGGAATCCACCCTGCTGGAGCTGGCCGGGGACCTGCTGTCCGCCCGGCGGACCGACCCCGACGGGGTGCGGGACCACCTGCTGGCCACCATGGCCTGCAAGGCCGCCATCAAGGGCGGCCAGAAGAACGGCCCCGCCGAGCTGGAGCGGGTGGCCGAAGCCGTCATGTCGGGAAAGGTCAAATACTGCCCCCACGGCCGCCCCGTGGCCATCGAGCTCACCAAGGCCCAGCTGGAAAAGCTCTTCAAGCGGGCGTGAGGACGGCGGGCAGGACGGGCGACCAAAAGTCGCCCCTACAAAAAGTACTATGAGCATGGGGTAGGGGCGGCCTGCGGCTGCCCGTCCCGGCAGCATGGTATTCCCTGTGTGTGGGGCGCGGCTTCCCAGACGTGCCCACAGCACTACCTGATTTTGTGGGGCGCGACGACCCCGGCGCGCCAAACCACGTTGCGGTTCTTTCTTCCCTATGGGAGAACGGCCTCCGGCGGCCTACTTTCGGATGGCCGAAAGTAGGCAAAGGCCAGTCGGGAAGGGGGGATTGTCGTCGACCCAAAGTGCGCTCCCCTCTCTTTCCGCCTGACGGCGAAAAGTCGGTCCGCTCCCTTGTGTCTCCTCTTCCCAATACGACCCACTCCGTTGGGCTCGTGTTGGGTACCCGCCTTCCCGACACCCAACCCCCTTGAAACGACCAAACACAGAGGAAAAAGGGACCCAAATGGTGCCCAGCGAAGCGGGTCCATTTGGGGGAGGAGGGGCAAGGGAGCGGAGTGAGAAATACCCGCAGGGTGTTTTGAGCGGTGCGGACTTTGCCCCGACGATGGCCCCCCTATTGGATGTACCCCCGGGGCCTCCGATTGCCACGCTGTCTGCATCGAGAAGTTTCCCCTCATCCGGCGGCTGACGCCGCCACCTTCCCCCCAGGGGAAGGCTATGGTGAATAACCACCCCACGCCGCAGCAAAGGCAATCCCAGTCAGCGCCACCACGCCCCGACACCCACCTACGCAGGCGGCGAAAAAATGTCGGATAGAACCACGGCTTCTCCCTGTTCCACCGGGGTAGTCTACCGTAGACGGGGCCGGACCTCTATGGGGGCGTAAAGACGGGCCGCCGGATTCCTATTTGGGACCACTCAACCCACTTGGAGGCCCCTTTTTCTTTGGATTCCAAAAACCGTTCTTTTTCCAGCAGGGAAAAAGAAACGGGTTTTGAGCCGTCTCCCCCGTCCTTACACATAACAGAATGGTTTATAGTTCGAGGCGTGGTTTGGCGCGCCGAGTCGTCGCGCCCCACAAAATCAGGTGATACCGTTCACATCCCCGAAAGGAGGTCTCCATGGAACATCGACCCAAGCTGCTGGTCCTCTGCGGCCCCACGGCCTCGGGCAAAACCGCCCTGGGGGTGGCCCTGGCCCAGGCCACGGGCGGCGAGGTGGTCTCCGCCGACTCCATGCAGATCTACCGCCGGATGGACATCGGCACCGCCAAGCCCACGGAGGAGGAGATGGGGGGCGTCACCCACCACATGCTGGACGTGGCCGACCCGGCGGAGGACTACTCCGTGGCCCGGTACGTCCACGATGCCGACGCCTGCGTTCGGGACATCCTCGCCCGGGGAAGGCTCCCCATCGTGGTGGGGGGCACCGGCCTCTACATCGACAACCTCATCGCCGGCCGGGACTTCGCCTCCTTCACCGGCGCCTGGCGGGAGAAGCTCCAGGCCCGGGCCAGGGAGGAGGGCCTGCCCGCCCTCCACGAGGAGCTCCGGCGCATCGACCCGGACCGGGCGGAAAAGCTCCACCCCAACGACGAAAAGCGCATCCTCCGGGCCCTGGAGGTGTGGTACGAGACGGGGGAGACCATCACCGCCCACGACGAGCGGACCCGGGACCTGCCCCCCAAATACGACGCCCTGCGGGTGTGCCTCACCTTCTCCCGCCGGGAGGACCTGTGGGAGCGCATCGATCGCCGGGTGGACCTGATGATGGCGGCCGGCCTGGAGGAGGAGGTCCGCAGCCTCCTCGCCTCCGGCGTGCCCCCCGCCGCCACCGCCATGCAGGCCATCGGCTACAAGGAGTTCGCCGCCGCCCTCCGGGGGGAGGAGCCCCTGGCCCAGGCCGTGGCCGAGGTCAAGCTCCGCTCCCGGCAGTACGCCAAGCGGCAGCTCACCTGGTTCCGCCGCACCCCGGACATCCGGTGGGTCACCTGGGAAAAAGACCCCGACCTGTCCCGCGGGCGACAGGAAGTGACAGCATATATGGAAGAATTTGGTATATGATGGGTACATTCCAACAGAAAGAGGAGTGTACATACCATGCAGACCAGATTCAACCTTCAGGACACCTTTCTCACCAGAGCACGCCGGAGCAAGATGGGGGTCACCCTTTTCCTCATGAACGGCTACCAGCTCCGGGGGACCATCACCGGCTTCGACTCCTTCGTGGTGGTCCTCATGACCGACAGCAAGCAGCAGATCATTTACAAGCACGCCATCTCCACCATCGTCCCGGAGCGGGCGGTGCCTCTGGAGGGGGAGGGAGGCCAGGAGGGCTGACCCGCCGCCGGGGTGGCACAGAAAAAGAGGATCTTGACCTATGAAACAGGGCACCGTCATCACCCGCATCATGATCGTACTGTTGTTTTTCATGGTGTGCGCCTATCTCATCTTCTCCGCCGTCCGCACCCTGGACGAGCGGAGCTACACCGTGACCACCTATTCCCACACCCTGGACGACGCCGCCGAGACCACCGGCCTGCTCATCCGGGCGGAGACGGTGGTCACCGGCCAGGCCGCCGCCATCGTGGACGTGCTCCCCGACCAGGGGGAGAAGGTCCGCTCCGGCTCCGCTGTGGCCTACCTCTACCAGGACGAGAGCGCCCTGGACCGCCGCCGGCAGCTGCGCACCCTGACCCTGGAGGAGGAGCAGCTCATGTACGCCCTCCAGGGCCAGGACGGCACCGACGCCAGCCGCCTGGACCAGAGCATCGTGGACACCATGGTGGGCCTGCGGACCGCCGCCGTCTACGGCGACCTCACCAGCCTGGAGGAGCAGTCCCTCTCCTTCAAGAGCCTGGTCATCCGCCACGGCTACGCCAGCGACGCCGGGGTGGAGGAGCTCACCGCCGCCATTGAAACCCTCCAGGCCCAGATCGAGGCCCTCCAGAGCGCCGCCGCCCTGGACACAACCACGGTGTACGCCCCCTGCTCCGGCACCTTCTCCGCCATGGCCGACGGCTATGAGAGCCTTCTCTACCCCGATATGCTGGAGGACCTCACCGCCGCCGGGCTCAGGCAGCTCATGGCCCAGGACCCCGCCGCCCCCGACGGCGCGGTGGGCAAGCTCATCACCAGCTCCAAGTGGTATTTCGCCGCCACCGTCTCTCCCGAGGTGGCCGAGCGCCTGGTGGTTGGCCGGTCGGTGACGGTGCGCTTCTCCCGGGACTGGTCCGGAGAGGTGTCCATGAAGATCGAGCGGGTGGACGAGGCCCAGGACGGCGCCTGCCTGGTCATCCTCTCCTCCACCCGGAACCTGGCCGACACCAGCATGCTCCGCAAGCAGACGGTGGAGATCGTCTTCAGCAGCCTCACCGGCATCCGGGTGCCCAAGAAGGCGGTGCGCACCGAGGCGGTGGAGGTCACCGACCCCGAGACCGGAGCCACCTCTACCAAGCAGATCATCGTGGTCTACGTCCTCACCGCCGCCCAGGCGGAGCGGAAAGAGATCGAGATCCTGGCCGACGACGGGGACTACTACCTGGTCCAGGCCGTCCTCCCCGACGTGCCCACCGACAACCAGCTCAAGACCGCCCTGCGGGCGGGAGATCAGGTCATCGTCTCCGCCGAGGAGCTCTACGACGGCAAGGTCATGACCGGTTAACAGAGAGAGAATGGAGGAGATCGCCATGTCACTGGAGGAAAACATCGCCCGGGTGAAGGCCAGCATGGCCCGGGCCGCCCTGGAGGCCGACCGGGACCCGGCGGAGATCACCCTGGTGGCCGCCACCAAGGTCCAGACCTCGGACACCATCCGGGCGGCCATCGCCGCCGGCGTCGCCGTCTGCGGCGAGAACCGGGTCCAGGAGCTCACCGCTCACCTGGACGACTACGCCTACGACGGCGCCCGGGTCCACTTCATCGGTCACCTGCAGACCAACAAGGTCCGTTTCGTGGTGGGCCGGGTGGACCTCATCGAGTCGGTGGACTCCCCCCGGCTGCTGGAGGCCGTGGAGCGCCAGGCCGCAAAGCTGAACCTGGTCCAGGACATTTTGCTGGAGGTCAACATCGGCCGGGAGGAGAGCAAGGGGGGCTGCCTCCCCGAGGACCTGCCCGCCCTGGCCCGGCAGGCCATGGACCTGCCCCACGTGCGGCTCCGGGGCCTCATGGCCATTCCCCCCGCCGCCGCCGAGCCGGGGGACAACCGGAGATTTTTTGCCGCCACACGTCAGCTTTTTGTTGACATAAGAAGTCAAATAGGGGATAATGACACTGATATAGACTGTCTGTCCATGGGCATGAGCGGCGACTATGAGGACGCCATCCGGGAGGGCGCCACCCTGGTGCGGGTGGGCACCGCCCTCTTTGGTCCACGACCCCCCATGCACCCCTGACCCCGCCGGGGCGGCAGCGTGAGGAAGAAGGAAAGGAAGATACCGCTATGGGATTCATTGATGAGATCAAGCGCCTGGCCCGTCCCTATGAGGACGAGGAGGACGAGGAGGAGTACGACGACTTCGACGCCCCCGCCCCCCGCTCCGAGCGCAAGGAGAAGGTCCGGGACGTCCGGGAGAGCACCGGTTCCCTCTACAACGCCGAGGCGGAGACCCGCCGGAGCAACAAGGTGGTCAACATCCACACCACCACCCAGCTCCAGGTGGTGCTGGTGAAGCCCGACCGCTTCGAAAACGCCGCCGAGATCGCCGACCACCT
This sequence comes from uncultured Intestinimonas sp., assembly GCA_944385655.1. Classification (GTDB taxonomy): domain Bacteria; phylum Bacillota; class Clostridia; order Oscillospirales; family Oscillospiraceae; genus Intestinimonas. The sequence goes on from CALWYC010000072.1 coordinate 10,613, forward strand.
GCGGGAGAAGCGCACCGTGGTCCTCAATCTGGAGCAGACCAACAAGGACATCGCCCGCCGCCTGCTGGACTTCCTCTCCGGCGTGGCCTACGCCAACGAGGGCAAGATCAAGAAGGTGGCCATCTCCACCTACATCATCACCCCCTACAACGTGGACATCCTGGGCGACCTCATCGACGAACTGGAGAACAACGGCCTGTACTTCTAAGCTCCGCTTCAGGAGAGTATTGTCCACATTGTCTCGCCGGAAGTCCGGCGTCCCAAGCGTTTTGGCGCAGCCAAAACCTTGATGCCGGGCGGATTCACTCCGCCCGCGCAGATGAAAAAATCGGGGCCCCCGCACGATGCCCGGCATCGGGTGGGGCGGACATTCTGGGCGATCTCATCGACGAACTGGAGAACAACGGGCTTTATTTCTGAGCGGATAAAAAGAGATTATAATAGCGGGGAGTGACCCTTTATGCTGACGCCGCAGGAGGTCTCCGAGCACGCCTTTGCCAAGG
>CALWYC010000073.1 GCA_944385655.1 uncultured Intestinimonas sp.
GCCAGGCTGTCGGAGTAGGAGTCCCGGATGACCAGCAGCCTGGGGCCGTCGGCGTTCGGGCCCTTCACCACCGCCAGGGGCTTGTTGCCCCCCAGGAAGAAGGAATACTTGTCCTTGACCTCCAGCTTGCTCCAGTCGTAGAGGACCCCCTCCTCCGGCTGGGTGCCGTTCCAGGCGGTGACGGTGATCCCCTCCTCGGGCACATAGATGTCGATGGAATCGGGAGCCATCCACCGGACGCCGGAGCTGGAGTAGGTGGTGCCCTTGAAGTCGGCGGAGACGGTGGTCTTCTCGTAGTCGCTCAGGGGGGTGACCTCCAGCCCCATGGCCTCCATGAGGGCAGCATAGCCGTAGTAGGCCCCCAGGCTGGTCCAGTGGTGGTCCAGCCGGTAGTAGATGTCCTCGTCCTTATGGGCCTCCAGAGCGGAGGCGATGTCCACCCACCGGGCCTGGGTGGCGGTCTGGGCCTGGGCCAGGATGTCCCCCTCGCTGGCGTTGGGAGCGCCGTTGGGGAGCCGGTCCGCCCACACCGACACCTTGCCGGGGATGAGGGAGAAGTACACCGGCACGTCCACATTTTCCACCAGTTTGTTCACATAATCCAGATTATTGGTCACCTTGGCGGCGTCGGGCCGGTCGAACCGGGGGATGAGGGTGTCCCGGTCACAGAGGTAGATCCCGTTGTTCTCCCCCTTGCCCGCCAGGCGCTCAGCCATGGCCTTGGCGGCGATCCACTGGTCCCGGAAGACGAACTGGTCGGTGAGGTAGGTCTCAAAGTCGGACATGAACTTGCCGGTAAAGAAGTCGCCGCTCTCCCCGGAGAATGGGGCCAAGCTCAACTTGAAGTCATCGGCATCCAGCTCCGGCCTCTGGGCCAGGTAGCGGTTTTCGTCCTCAGAGAAGTCCCGGTCGGGGCTGATGAGGTTGGCGGCGAAGAAGGCGGCCAGGAAGCCGCAGAACAACGCGGTGAGGAAGATGGCGTAGCGTTTTGACATGTCCTGACCTCCTTTAGAAGCGGAAATAAAGGAAGGGGTTGTAGGTGGCGTCCACCAGGTAGGCGGTGCAGAGGAGGAGCCCCGCCAGGATGACCACCGGCAGGAGGACCCGCTCGGCCCGCTGGGGGAGCCGCCGCCACAAGCCGGCCATCAGGGGGGTGGAGGCCACACAGGCGGCCAGGAGGGAGAGGCCGTAGGAGCCCAGATAGTAGCGGAAGGCGCCGTCGGCCAGGCTGCCCCCGGCCAAGCCGAACATGGCGGAGAGATACCCGCCCAGCTGTCCGAAGTCCTCCACGGCGAAGATGGCCCAGCTCACCAGCACCAGGAAGAGGGTGTAGAGGTGCTGGAGCGCCCGGGGCCAGCGGTCGATCCACTGCTTGAGCCACAGCTTTTCCAGGATGAGGAGGACGCCGAAGTAGAGCCCCCAGAGGAGGAAGTTCCAGCTGGCGCCGTGCCAGAGGCCGGTGAGGCCCCACACCACCAGCAGGTTGAAGCACAGCCGCTCGCCGCTGACCCGGTTGCCGCCCATGGGGATATAGACGTACTCCCGGAACCAGGAGCCCAGGGAGATGTGCCAGCGCCGCCAGAACTCGGTGACGGAGCGGGAGATATAGGGGTAGTCGAAGTTCTTCAGAAACTCAAAGCCCAGCATCCGGCCCAGGCCGATGGCCATGTCGGAGTAGCCGGAGAAGTCGAAGTAGAGCTGGAGGGAGAAGGCCGCCACACCCAGCCAGGCTCCCAGGACGGTGAGCTCCTCCGTGGGGAGGGCCTTGTAGGCGTCCCACAGCTGCCCCAGGTTGTTGGCCAGGAGGACCTTTTTCCCCAGGCCGATGACGAAGATGTGGACGCCGCCGGCGAACTGCTCCACCCGGTAGGTCCGCTGGTCCACCTGGTCGGCCAGTTCCTTGTACTTGAGGATGGGGCCGGCGATGAGCTGGGGGAAGAGGGTGACGAAGGTGCCGAAGTTCACCAGGTTTTTCTGCACCCCCGCGTCTCCCCGGTAGAGGTCCACCGGATAGGTCATGGTCTGGAAGGTGTAGAAGGAGATGCCGATGGGCAGGGAAAGGCCCAGGGCGGGCAGCACATCCAGCCCGAAGCCCCGCAGGGTATCGGCGATGAGGTCCCAGTATTTGAAGAAGAAGAGGATGGCCAGGTTGAGCACCAGGGCGGCGGCCACCGCCGTCCGGGCCGCCCGGTCCCGGCCCTGGTCCTTGAACCGGGCCACCAGCAGTCCGGCCACATAGTCGGCGGTGATGGTGAAGACCATCAGGATGATATAGGTGGGCTCCCCCCAGCCGTAGAAGATGAGGTTGAAGATCAGCAGCACCCCGTTGCGCCACTTCAGGGGCGACAGGTAGTAGATGAGGAGCACCACCGGCAGGTAGGTGAATAAAAAGAGCAGGCTGGAGAAGACCAAGCGCAAACACCTCAGTTCGATTCAATGTCTCGGGGATAGTATGCCCACCGGGGCGGGGCGGCACCAGGGCCGCAGGCTTTTTCCTTTGACGCAGGAGGGGGCGGAAAAGTTCCCACATCATGCCAGAAAAAGTCCCCGCGCCCGGGCACGGGGACTGGGATGGCGGGCGTTTACCCCGCCACGTGGCTGCGGATGCGCTGGATGATCATGTCCAGGGCCACCAGGTTGTGGCCGCCCTCCAGCACCACGATGTCGGCATACCGCTTGGAGGGCTCCACGAACTGCTCGTGCATGGGCTTGACGGTGGTGAGGTACTGCTTGACCACCGAGTCCAGGCTCCGGCCCCGCTTCTTCACGTCCCGCATGATCCGCCGCAGGATGCGCACGTCGGCGTCGGTGTCCACGAAGATCTTGATGTCCATCAGGTCCCGGAGGGCCTGGTTCTCAAAGATGAGGATGCCCTCCACGAGGATGACCTTGGTGGGGCGGACCTCCATCGTCTCCCCGGAGCGGTCGTGGATGGTGTAGTCGTAGACGGGGCAGCGCACCGTCTCCCCCCGGCGGAGGGCCTGGATGTCCCGGATGAGCAGATCGGTCTCAAAGGCGTCCGGGTGGTCGTAGTTGAGCTTGGCCCGCTCCTCGTAGGGCATGGCGCTGTGGGATTTGTAGTAGTTGTCGTGGTAGAGGACGCTCACGTCCTCCCCGAACTCCGCCTTGAGCTTCTCCGTCAGGGTGGTCTTGCCGGAGCCGGTGCCGCCGGCGATGCCGATGATCATGGTGTCCATGGGACTTGCTCCACCGTCCTTCCTTTTCTTCCCTCTCCCGGAGGGTCATCCTTCTATCAGATATTATAGACGTCCCGGCCCCAAATGACAATGCAAAATCCCCCATCTTTCGCCCCCTCTTGCGTTCCGGCCTCCGGGCGATTACAATATAGGTGCTCAGCCGCACCGCGGCTGTCTGTGATCAGGAGGGTGTGTTCCATGGAGCTCAACGCCGCCGCCCGCGCCGCTTTCGACGCCATGAGCGAGGGCATCACCATCATCGATACCGACGGCATCATCGTCTTCGGCAACCGGGCCTACCGCAACTTCCTCAACAAGGAGGCCGGAGGCGACATCGGCCCCATCGAGGGCTACCGTCTGCGGGACCTGCGGCCCGGCGCCCGGCTCCCCGACGTGCTGGAGAAGGGAAAGCCCATCCTCCACCAGACCCGCCAGGAGATCCAGGACTTCTACTTCGTCAACATGTACCCCATCTATGAGGGGGAAAGGCTCATCGGCGGCATCTCGGTGGTCACCTTCCTGGAGGACGCCTACCGCACCCGCCAGGAGCTGGACGCCATGGAGGCCAAGAGCCAGCAGGTCCTCCGCCGCCTGAACAAGGCCAACGGCGCCCGGTACACCTTTGACGACATCGTGGCGGTCTCCCCCTCGGTGGCGGCGGTGAAGGCCCTGGCCGAGAAGATCGCCGCCACCGACGCCACCGTGCTGCTGGAGTCGGAGAGCGGCACCGGCAAGGAGCTCTACGCCCAGGCCATCCACAACGCTAGCCCCCGCCGGGACGGGGTCTTCGTGGCCATCAACTGCTCCAACTTCAACGCCGACCTGTTGGAGTCCGAGCTCTTCGGCTACGCCGAGGGGGCCTTCACCGGCGCCAAGCGGGGCGGCAAGCTGGGCCTCTTCGAGGCCGCCGCCGGCGGCACCCTCTTCCTGGACGAGATCTCCGAAATGGACATCGGTCTCCAGGCCAAGCTCCTCCGGGTCCTCCAGGAGCGCCGGGTCCGGCCCGTGGGCGGGCTCAAGGAGATCGACGTGGACGTGCGGGTCATCGCCGCCTGCAACGCCGACCTGCCCCAGTACGTCCGGGACGGCAAGTTCCGCAAGGACCTCTACTACCGCCTGAGCACCTTCCCCCTCCACATCCCGCCCCTCCGGGAGCGCCCCGCCGACATCTCCCCCCTGGCCAACTCCATCCTCAACGAGCTCTCCCACAAGCTCCGCCGGCCCTTCACCCTCACCGTGGACGCCGCGGAGCGCCTCCGCTCCCACGACTGGCCCGGCAACGTCCGTGAGCTGCGCAATGTGCTGGAGTTCTCCGCCTACCTCACCCCCTCCGGCATCATCACCGCCGACGCCCTCCCCGGCGACCTGGGCCGGCCCAAGCCGGAGCCTTCCGCCGGCGCCACCCTGGCCCAGCGGGTCCGCGCCTTTGAAAGGCAGGAGATCCAAAAGGCCCTGGAGAAATACGGCTCCTCCCTGGAGGGGAAGAAAAAGGCCGCCGCCGCCCTGGGGATCTCCCTGTCCAGCCTCTACAGCAAGCTGGGCGGCGCCTCCTGAGCAGGAATTCCAATATCTCGGAATTCGGTTCCAGATTGTCGGAAGTCCATTGCGCCAACAGGCTTTTTCAACATGCACATTGGCCGGCGCCGGGCGTTATTCCAGAATTTTAGAATTGTTTTCCCGGCCCGACGGCCTGCCGCCCGGCTCGTAAAAAAACCCGGAATCCTTCTCTCCCAAAGGATGCCGGGTTTTTTGACAGGGTTCTGCCAATTTTGGCACGGCGCTTGCTAATAACATGGGCGCTGCAATCAAAGAGAGGATTGCAGTTCTCCAACGGGCTCCGGCCCGAAAATAAAAGAGGAGGTACATCCATGTTAGCAGCACTCGGTTTCATCACGGTCCTGGTCATGCTTGTCCTGATCATGACCAAGAAGGCCTCGCCGCTGGTGGCGCTGATCGTGGTCCCCATGATCACCGGCATCATCGCCTGCGCCTTCATCGTCACCGACCCTGAGGCGGCCCCCGGCGTGGTCGACTTCGTGGCCAACTTTAAGGGCCTGGGCGGTATGATCACCGGCGCCGACGGCATCGGCTCCGTGGCCGCCACCGGCGTCATGTTCATCTTCTCCATCCTGTTCTTCGGCATCCTCACCGACGCCGGCACCTTCCGTCCCATCATCCGGAAGATCCTGAACGTGGTGGGCACCGACCCCATCAAGATCTGCATCGGCTCCGCCCTGCTGGCCATGATCGTCCATCTGGACGGCTCCGGCGCCGTTACCTTCCTGATCTGCATCCCGCCCCTGGTGCCCCTGTATGACGCCGTGGGCATGAAGCGCACCACCCTGGCCACCGTCGTGGCTCTGGCCGCCGGCACCATGAACACCCTGCCCTGGGGCGGCCCCACCATCCGCGCCCACACCGCCCTGGCTGCCATGGAGGGCACCGAGGCTACCGTCACTGAGTTCTTCCTGCCCACCCTGCCCGCCATCCTGGTCGGCCTGGTGTGCGTGTTCGCCATCGCCATCCTGCTGGGCAGCCTGGAGAAGAAGCGCCTGGGCGCCGTGGCTCTGACCGGCAAGACCTATGTGGAGCCCGAGCTCACCGAGGAAGAGAAGAAGCTGGCCCGTCCCCACCTGTTCTGGGTCAACATCCTCCTCATCATCGCCGCCATCGTCTCCCTGCTGTTCTCCGGCTTCGCCCCCGCCGTGGTCTTCATGGCCTACTACGTGCTGGCCACCCTCATCAACTACCCCAAGGTCTCCGACTCCAAGGCCCGCGTGGACGCCCACGCCAAGGACTGCCTGATGATGTGCTCCGTGCTGTTCGCCGCCGGCTGCTTCACCGGCATCATGACCGGCACCGGCATGATCACCGAGATGGCCAACGCCCTGGTCTCCGTCATCCCCAACTCCCTGGGCGAGTTCTTCCCCCTGATCGTCGGTATCATCGGTATGCCCGCCTCCCTGCTCTTTGACCCCGACTCCTTCTACTATGGCGTGCTGCCCGTGCTGGCTCAGACCGCCGAGGGCTTCGGCGTCCTGGCCGCCGATGTGGGCCGCGCCGCTTTCCTGGGCCAGATGACCGTCGGCTTCCCCGTCTCCCCCCTGACCGCCTCCACCTTCCTGCTGGTGGGCCTGTCCGGCGTGGACCTGGGCGAGCACCAGAAGAAGACCATCCCCTTCGCCTGGATCGTCTCCCTTGTCATGGTGTTCGTGGCCATCCTCATCGGCGCCATCCAGATCTGACCGCATCCTGAACCATCGTCCATTTTCGGGCGCAGCGGCCCCGCGGACCCCGGGTCCGCGGGAGGCCGCGCCCGGTGAGATTCTTTGAAAGGAAGCTGTGACATGAAAACCATCCGCATCGGCAGCGGCGCCGGTTACGCCGGCGACCGCCTGGAGCCCTCCCTGGAGCTCATCGAAAAAGGCAACCTGGATTACATCAGCTACGAGTGCCTGGCCGAGCGCACCATCGCCATCGGCCAGCAGGCCAAGCTGAAGGACCCCACCAAGGGTTACAACGGCCTGCTGGAGCACCGCATGGAGAAGGCCCTGCCCCTGTGCTGGGAGCACAAGGTGAAGCTCATCACCAACATGGGCTCCGCCAACCCCCAGGCCGCCGCCCAGAAGTGCGTGGAGATCGCCAAAAAGCACGGCCTCACCGGCATGAAGATCGCCTGCGTCACCGGCGACGACCTGCTGCCCGTCATCGACAAGTACATGGACACCGAGGTGTGGGAGACCCACGAGCCCCTGTCCAAGCTGCCCGGCGAGATCGTCTCCGCCAACGCCTACATGGGCGTGGAGGGCATCCTGAAGGCCCTGGATGAGGGCGCCGACGTGGTCATCACCGGTCGCGTGGCCGACCCCGCCATCTTCATGGCCCCCGCCATCCATGAGTTCGGCTGGTCCCTGGAGGACTGGGACAAGCTGGGCAAGGGCACCATGATGGGCCACCTGCTGGAGTGCGGCGGCCAGGTCACCGGCGGCTACTTCGCCGAGCCCGGCAAGAAGGACGTGCCCGGCGTGGGCCACCTGGGCTTCCCCATCGTGGAGATCGCCGAGGACGGCTCCTTCTTCGTCACCAAGGTGCCCGAGGCCGGCGGCGAGGTCACCGTGGAGACCTGCTCCGAGCAGATCGTCTATGAGATCCACGATCCCGAGAACTACCTGACCCCCGACGTGGTGGCCGACTTCAAGCAGGTCAAGTTCACCGAGGTGGAGAAGGACAAGGTCCAGGTGGAGGGCGCCACCGGCAAGCCCAAGACCGAGACCTTCAAGTGCTCCATCGGCTACCGCGACTGCTTCATCGGCGACGGTGAGATCAGCTACGGCGGCCCCGGCTGCGTCGCCCGCGGCAAGCTGGCTCTGGACATCATCAAGGAGCGGCTGGAGCTGGTGGCCCCCGGCAAGTTCGACGAGCTCAAGTTCGATATCCTGGGCTGCAACAGCCTCTACTGGAACCCCGACTACAAGTACAATGAGGAGCCCAGCGAGGTCCGTGTCCGCGTGGCCGGCCGCGCCAAGACCAAGGCCGACGCCGACATCATCGGCAACGAGGTCGAGGCCCTCTACACCAACGGCCCTGCCGGCGGCTGCGGCGCCGTGAAGCGCACCCGCGACATCGTCTCTGTGGCCTCCATCCTGGTCAGCCGCTACGATGTCAAGCCCGCGGTGGAGATCTTTGAAGTCTGATTTCGTAAGAAAGGAAGCATAGAGCTATGAAACTCTGGGATATCGCGCACTCCCGTACCGGCGACAAGGGCAACATCTCCAATATCTCCCTCATCGCCTATGACCCCAAGGATTACGCCATGCTCTGCGAGAAGGTCACCCCCGAGAAGGTGAAGGAGCACTTCAAGGGCATGGTCAAGGGCGAGGTGGTCCGCTATGAGCTGCCCAACATCCACGCCCTCAACTTCGTGATGTATGCCGCCCTGGGCGGCGGCGTCACCCGCTCCCTGTCCGTGGACATGCACGGCAAGGGCCTGAGCTCTTATCTGCTGGACATGGAGATCTGATCTCCGTTCCAAATATACGTTTCCCAAACTCCCCAACACATCACACCGTTCTTTCGGTGGGGCGGCGCGCGGCCCTGCGGCTGCGCGCCGTTTTTATCCCCACTTTGGAGGAAATTTCGTGCAAGGAGGCAAAGAAATGAATAAGAAACAGCTCCTGTCCGCCCTGCTGGCAGGCGCCCTCTCCCTCTCCATGGCCGCTCCCGCTCTGGCCGCCGAGGCTGAGACCGCCGCCCCCAGCTACCCCGTCCTCACCCAGGACGGCGCCCAGTATGTCCCCCTCCGGGCCATCGCCGAGGATCTGGGCCTCTCCGTGGCCTGGGACCAGGCCACCCTCACCGCCACCGTGTCCAACGACGTGTGGTCCATCCAGCTCCAGCCCATGGCCGGCACCGCCGGCGTGAGCTATGTGGAGGGCGCTGTTGAAGCCCCCATCCTGCTCCAGGATGACCGCATCTATATCGACCCCGATTTCCTGGCCCAGTATGCCGACACGGTTGTCACCGTGGACGGCGAGAGCGCCACCGCTGCCGCCGACGCTATGGCCGGCACCCGGAACGCCATCCGTGCCAACGACTACGGCGTGAAGCAGTCCTATGAGTATGAGCGCTATGAGGTCATGGTGCCCATGGACGACGGCGTGAAGCTGCGCACCATCGTCTATAAGCCTGTGGGCGAGGGTCCCTGGCCCACCGCTTTCACCCGCGGGCCTTACCCCCAGCAGGAGGCTACCAAGGATGCCCTGGGCGAGGAGTATGCCAGCCGGGGCTTCGCCTATGTCTATCAGTACTGCCGCGGCAAGGGCGGCTCTGAGGGCGAGTATGTGGCCAACGTGGACGAGCGGGCCGACGGCATCGCCAGCCTGAACTGGCTCAACGAGCAGGACTGGGTGGAGAGCATCGGCATGCACGGCCACTCCTACCTGGCCCTCACCACCTGGATCGTGGGCGACGCCCTGCCCGAGAAGGTCAAGGCCCTCCACGCCCAGTGCTACGGCGTGCTCCGGAACCTCTCCGTGAGCCACTCCGGTCTGGTGGCGGCCGACAACATCATCGCCTGGACCATGCAGAACTGCACCGACGCCTACGACTACGACTACTACCTGGAGTCCGCCCAGTACCTGCCCGGCATCAAGGCCGACGACGACCTCTGGGGCGGCAACGTGGAAGGCTACGACGACTGGATCAACCACCCCGACTTCACCGATCCCTACTGGGATGAGGGCTGCTGGGGCGACCTGAAGCGGGCCATCCCTGAGATCGACGTGCCCGTGGCCATCTTCGGCGGCTACTACGACCACCACTACGAGGGCACCATCGAGGCCTGGAACATGCTCAGCGAGGAGACCCGCGCCCAGAGCCACATGGTCCTGGGTCCCTGGAACCACAGCTTCGGCTTCGCCACCTCCTGGAAGGGCGGCGAGAACTACACCTACAATGTGGACACCGATACCTTCAACTGGTTCTACAGCATCATGGTCAACGACACCGTCCCCGCCACCGGTGTGGACGCCTATGTGGTGGGCGACGACGAGTGGGTCCACCTGGACTCCTTCCCCATGGAGAGCGACGGTGAGCTCACCTACTACCTGACCAGCGAGGCCACCGAGTCCGACGGCACCGCCAGTGCCCTCTCCACCGAGAAGCCCGCCGAGCAGGATACCTTCACCTATGTCTACGATCCCACCGATCCCAAGTTCACCGAGGGCGGTGAGTGCCTGCTCACCTCTGGCGAGCTCCGGGGCAGCAACGAGCTCTCCCCCGCCGGCTACCGCGACGACGTGATCAGCTTCGTCAGCGAGCCTCTGACCGAGGACACCACCCTGGCCGGCAATCTGGTGGCCAATCTCTTCGTCAGCACCGACGTGGAGGACACCGCCTTCACCTACACCATCAGCGAGGTGGACGCCAACGGCGTGGCCCACAACATCCGCAACGGCCTGCTGACCCTGGCCTACCGTAACGACCGCTACGCCCCCGCCGTGTACGACTACGTCCCCGGCGAGATCGTGGAGATGGAGATCGAGTCCCTGCCCATCGTGTGGACCGTCTCCGCCGGCAACCGCATCCGCATCGATATCTCCTCCTCCGACTTCCCCGAGTTCACCAACCACACCAACACCGTGGGCAACTGGGCGGAGCAGACCGAGACCAAGATCGCCAACCAGACCATCTATGTGGGCGGCGAGTATGCCAGCTCCATCACCCTGCCCACCCTGTCCACCAACGACTGAGTTCTTCTGTTTCCCACCATCCTTCCCATTGGCCGGAGGCCGCGGGCAGTGCCCGCGGCCTCCGGCCCTTTTCTGCCCCTTGACAATAGATAGATTATCGATATAATAATAGATAGATGATCTATCTATCAGGAGGTCTTGCCATGGCACGGGAAAAAAATGTCCCCGGCGGCACCGGGATGCTGCTCCTCTCCCTCCTCTCCGGGGGCGAGATGTACGGCTACCAGATGATCACCGCCCTGCGGGAGCGGTCCAACCACGTTTTTGATCTGAAGGCGGGGACCCTCTACCCCCTCCTCCATACCCTGGAGGCCCAGGGTTACGTCACCTCCCGGGACGGGGAGGTTGGCGGCCGGGTGCGGCGGTACTACGCCATCACCCCGGCGGGCCGGGGCGCCCTGGCGGAACAGGCGGCGCAGTGGCGGACCTACGCCGACGGGGTCCGGGGAGTGCTGGAGGGGGGCGTGTTCTGTGGCGCGTGAAGCTCTGGGGGATTACCTCACCGCCGTGGGGGCCCAGATCCGGTGGCAGCGGGCCCGGGCACCCCTGCTGCGGGAGCTCTCCGACCACATCACCGACCAGGCCGCCGACTACCGGGCCGATGGCCTGGAGGAGGCCCACGCCCTGGACCGG
>CALWYC010000074.1 GCA_944385655.1 uncultured Intestinimonas sp.
AGCTCCCGGACCAGGTGGCCCTTGCCGGTGCCGCCGATGGCCGGGTTGCAGGGCATGTTGCCCACCGCGTCCAGGTTCACCGTGAAGCACAGGGTCCTCAGCCCCAGCCGGGCGGCGGCCAGAGCCGCCTCAATGCCCGCGTGGCCGGCGCCGATGACCGCGATGTCATATTCTCCCGCGAAATAGTCCATGGATGGGTCGGAGCTCCTTTGTAATGGGGATGGGGGATCTTGGGGCGGTCCCTTCTCACGGGCGCCCCCTCATCCGCCCCTGCGGGGCACCTTCTCCCCTGGGGGGAGAAGGTTTTCGTAATAAGCGGGCCCCTGACCTTCCCCCCTCAGGGGGGAAGGTGGCATTTGCGAAGCAAATGACGGATGAGGGTGGGTTTCGGGCGTGGTTTGGCGCGCCCCACAATATAAATTGTGCCGTGGGCGCGCCGGGGTCGTCGCGCCCCACAAAATCAGGTGGCACCGGGGGAGGGGACATTTTCCGCCATCCAGCGCCCCCTCATCCGCCCCTGCGGGGCACCTTCTCCCCTGGGGGGAGAAGGTTTTCGTAATAAGCGGGCCCCTGACCTTCCCCCCTCAGGGGGGAAGGTGGCATTTGCGAAGCAAATGACGGATGAGGGTGGGTTTCGGGCGTGGTTTGGCGCGCCCCACAATATAAATTGTGCCGTGGGCGCGCCGGGGTCGTCGCGCCCCACAAAATCAGGTGGCACCGGGGGAGGGGACATTTTCCGCCATCCAGCGCCCCCTCATCCGCCCCTGCGGGGCACCTTCTCCCCTGGGGGGGAGAAGGTTTTCGTAATAAGCGGGCCCCTGACCTTCCCCCCTCAGGGGGGAAGGTGGCGGCGTCAGCCGCCGGATGAGGGGACGCCGGAGGGTGGCGGTTCCTCAGTCGTGCTCGATATAATAGGGCTTCATGAGGCTGGGCTGCTCGGTGGAGTCCTTCACCGCCCCGCTCTTCATGGGCATCATGGGCCGTCCGCCCCGGGGGCCGTGGCCACGGTCGTGGCGGCGCTTGGACTGGGCCTTGGGGGCGGGGGCCGCCTTGGGCGGCTGGGCCTCCCGGATCTTCCGCTCCGCCTGGCTCTGGGGAGCGGCGTGCTCTCCGCCCTTCTTTTTCTTCTTCCGGCGGCGGGAGCGGCTCTGGCCCTCCTCCGCCTTCACCGGCTCCGGCTTCACCGGGGCCTTGCGGGGGGCCAGCAGCCGGGCGGTGGCGTCCATGATGTGGTCGGAGGACAGGGGGTCGGGCCGGTAGAAGTCGTAGGTCTCCCCCTGGCTGCCGCCGGCGCTGCGCTCGGGCAGCACCCCGTCCAGCACGCCGGGGCCCTCCGCCTTCTTCCAGCGGGGCTCCCGCTTCTTCTTGGGGGCGGGGGCAGGCGCGGGGGCGGGGGCGGCGGCCTTGGCCGCCTGGGCCGCCTCCTTCTGCCGCTTCTTCTCCTCGGCAGCCGCCTTGTTGGCGGCGTCCCGGGCCCGGCGGCGCTCCTTGGCGGCGGCACGGGCCTCGGCGTCCTCGGCGTTCACCGTGCGGCCCTTGGCGTCCTTGGCCACCTCAAAGACCTCCATGGGCCAGGGGTGGCCGGCCAGCACCGGGATGGACCGGCCGATGAGCTTTTCGATGCCCTTGAGATACTCATGCTCGGCGAAGTCGCAGAAGGAGACGGCGGTGCCGCCGTGGCCCGCCCGGCCGGTGCGGCCGATGCGGTGGACGTAGGTCTCGGGCACCTCGGGCAGGTTGTAGTTGAAGACGTGGGAGAGCTCCTCGATGTCGATGCCCCGGGCGGCGATGTCGGTGGCCACCAGGCACTTCACCCGCCCCGCCTTGAAGTCGGAGAGGGCCTGCTGCCGGGCGGTCTGGGACTTGTTGCCGTGGATGGCGGCGGCGGAGATGCCCGCCTTGGTGAGGTCCCCCGCCACCTTGTTGGCGCCGTGCTTGGTGCGGGTAAAGACCAGGGCGTTCTTCACGTCCAGGGTGTCCATCAGCCAGGCCAGCAGCCTGGACTTGTTCCCCTTGTCCACGAAGCACACCTTCTGCTCGATGACCTCCACCGGGGAGGACACCGGGTCCACCGCCACCTTGGCGGGGTCGTGGAGGAGGCCGTTCACCAGGTCCATGACCTCGGGGGGCATGGTGGCGGAGAAGAAGAGGGTCTGCTTCTTCTCAGGGAGCAGCTTCAGGACCCGGCGGACGTCGTGGATGAAGCCCATGTCCAGCATGCGGTCGGCCTCGTCCAGGACGAAGATCTCCACCCGGCTCAGGTCCAGGAGGCCCTGGCCCTGGAGGTCCAGCAGCCGGCCGGGGGTGGCCACCAGGATGTCCACCCCCTTTTTCAGCTTCTCCACCTGGGGCTGCTGCCCCACGCCGCCGAAGATGACGGCGGAGCGCAGGGGCAGGTTGCGGCCGTAGGCGGCGAAGGACTCCTGGATCTGGAGGGCCAGCTCCCGGGTGGGGGTGAGGATGAGGGAGCGGATATACCGGGGCCCCACCACCACGTCGGCGTTGAGCCGCTGGAGGATGGGGGCGGCGAAGGCACAGGTCTTGCCCGTGCCGGTCTGGGCGCAGCCCAGCACGTCCCGGCCCTGCAGGGCGGGGGGGATGGCCTGGCGCTGGATGGGGGTGGGGGCGGTGTACCCCTGGGCCGCCAGGGCCTTCAGGATGGGGGAGATGAGCCCTAATTCCTTAAAATCCATATGGTCGTCGTTCCTTCTCTTCGATTTTTGTTCCAAAATGCGGGGAAAGGCGCCCTCATTTGAGGGCGCTCAGCACCTGCTCCACCGTCTCCTCCAGGGTCTGCCGCCCCACCGCCACGGTGAGGTCGGCGTACTTCCGATAGAGGGGGGCGCGGTAGTCGTAGATGTGGGCCAGGGTCTCCCCCGGGGCCATGGCGATGCCCCGGGTGCTGATGTTGTGGAGCCTGCGCTCCAGCTCCTCAAGCGGCAGCTGCAGATAGACGATACGGCCCAGCTCCCTCAGGTGCTCCATGGCCCCGTCCCGGCACACCACGCTCCCCCCCGTGGCGATCACCGTACGGTCACAGTCCACCGAGCAAATGGCGGCGGCCTCCCGGTCCAGGAAGGCCTCCACCCCCAGCTCGTCCACCAGGTCCTGGAGGAGCCGCCCCTCCCGCTCCTGGATCACCAGGTCCGTATCCAAAAACGCGTCGCCCAGGGTCTTGGCCAGGAGCACGCCCACGGTGCTCTTGCCCGCCCCGGGCATGCCGATGAGTATGATATTGTTCATGTCCTACCTCTCTAGTCTCTCAGAAAAGTCAAAAACATATCAAAGGATTATATCAAAAAAATGCCGCCGTGGCAACCATCGTCCACGGCGGCAGGGGGGCTTTTTCCGTTTTATGTTTCGTTCTTGGCGATTTCAATGGCCACGGGAGGCGTCTCTTCGTTGTCCAGAGCGCCGGTGTAAACCACGGTCACATCGTCGCCCTCGCTGATGCCGTCCACCTTCAGATCCTTGGCAAAGTCGAAGATGAGGTACTCACCGTCCACCAGCAGCGTGAGGAAGTCCCCCATCTTGTTGACCACACCGGAGATCGCGTGTTCCTCCTCGTTGGCGGCGGCGGTCTCCACAGGCGCGGTGGTCTCCACAGGCGCGGCGGCGGGGCTCTCTTTGGCGGTCTTGCCGCAGGCGGCCAGACTCAGGACCATGGCCCCCAGCAGAAAAATAGAAGCGGCTCGTTTCATGTCTTGTTTCCTCCTTATGGGTCCGTTGGGTGGGTGGAACGGAAAAGCGCGCTGTGCCCTCTTCCGTGCGGAGGAAACGATACCATAACTTTTTTAAGATAAAAGTAGGGAAATTCTTACGTTCTTTTTGTGTCTCCTGGGCACTTCCAGGGCTGGAAAAATTTTTCCGGTTTTTGAATGGATGGGGGCCGCTCCGGCGTATTCCAAGTCAGAGGGACACTGCGCTCCCTCGGAAAGGAAGGTCTTTTGTATGAAAAGGGGATTGGCAGGTCTGTTGATCTTTGGTATGGTAGGTGCGGCGATGATGGTGCCCGCCCTGGCGGCGGGCCATCACGGCGGTGGCCGGGGCGGCTGTTGCCGGAACAGCGCGGTCACCCAGAACGGGGTGTGTCCCTGGGGCGGGGATGACTGCCCCTGGGGCGGCGGCTGCGGCGGCTGGTGCGTCAACGGCGGCCTCTGCGACGGCACCGGCTGGGCCAGGCACCACGGCTGACATTGAGGGCGATGGGGTGAGGAGATGCCAAGCGAGGAGGAGGTGGTCCGGGCCATGGACGCCTACGCCGACCTGGTGCGGCGGCTGTGTCTGGTGCGGCTCAAGCGGCGGGAGGACACCGAGGACATCTTCCAGACCGTCTTCCTCAAATACCTCCAGCATACCGCGCCCTTTGCAAACGCCGAGCACGAAAAGGCCTGGTTCATCCGGGTGACCCTCAATTCCTGCCGGGACCTGCTGCGGTCCTGGCTGCGGCACGGCGCCGTCTCCCTGGAGGAGCTCTCCGCCCAGGCCGCCCCGGAGCCCGAGGACCGGACGGTGCTGGAGGCGGTGCTCTCCCTGCCCCAGAAGTACCGGGACGCGGTGTACCTCCACTACTACGAGGGCTACTCCGCTCCCGAGATCGGAGCCCTGCTGGGCAAGAACACCAATACCGTCTACACCCTCCTCACCAGGGCCCGTGCCCTGCTGCGGGAGAAGCTGGGAGGTGAGGAGGATGGATGAGCGCATCCGGCGGGCCTTTGGGGCCGTCCGGGCCGACGAGGCCCTGAGGGAAAAGACCCTGGCCGCCCTGGCGGAGCGGCGCACCCGTCCCGCCCCCCGGCGGCGGCCTCTGGCCGCCGCCCTGGCCGCCCTGGCCCTGGCGGTGCTCACCGCCGCCGGGGGTCTGGCCTACGCCACCCCCGCCGCCGCTGTCAGCGTGGACGCCGATGCCTCGGTGGAGCTGGCCGTCAACGCCTTCGGCCGGGTGGTGGGGGTGCGGTGCTACGACGGCGGCGCCCAGGCCGTGGTGGACGCCACCCCCGTCCTCCACCACCACTGGACCCAGGCCGCCGCCGCCCTCTCTGACGCCCTGGCAGAGGGAGGTTCCGTGTCGGTCACCGTCTCCGCCGGCAGCGGCCACTGCGAGGGGCTCCTCTCCGCCGGCGGGGCCGCCGGCCTCACCTGCTACGCCCTGGACCCGGAGGCCGCCCGGGAAGCCCGGGAGGCGGGGCTCTCCCTGGGGAAGTACCGGGCCTATCTGACCCTCTCCGCCCTGGACCCCACCGTCACCCAGGATGAGGCCGGGGAGATGACCATGGGGGAGCTCCAGCAGTGCATCGACGCCTGCCAGGGCCACGGCTCCGGCCAGGGCCAGCAGGGGAGCGGGCAGGGCAATGGCCAGGACAGCGGCCAGACCCAGACCGCCGGGGAGACCACCTCCGCCGGTCAGGGCTACGGCGGCCACCACGGCCAGGGACACGGGCACGGACACGAGTAGGGGCGGCCTTCGGCGGACCGCGGCACCATGTCCCAAGTTCGTCATCCTGAGGCGAAGCCGAAGGATCCGCATCTCCCGTCTCCAAACGCACCCTCATCCGCCATGGCCTGCGGCCATGCCACCACGGGTTAAGGAAGAAGTCATTTCTTCTGACTGTCCACCGGACAGTCAGACCCCCCAGGGGAAGGCTTTTGGGCGGATGGGCTCCGTCCCCCTTGGCTTCCCCTGGGGGAAGCTGTCGCCGGAGGCGACTGATGAGGGGAACGGCCAGTTGATGTCCAGCGTCTCCCCTCATCCGGCCCTTCGGGCCACCTTCCCCCCAGGGGAAGGCTTGGGGGCGGATGATATCCGCCCCTGCCCCGATCCCGGCGGCGTGGTTTGACACACCCCACGATAAAAGGACAAAGACCGCCCCGCGCTCTGCCTTCCGGCAGGCCGCGGGGCGGTCTTCTTTTCTTTATGCGCTTTGCTTTTTCAGCTCGTTCTCCCGCTCCCGCAGGATCCGGGGGAACCGCCAGAAGAACATGCCGCCGGTGGTGAGGGCGGCCAGGATGTCAGCGGCGGGCTCGGCCAGGAAGACGGCCAGCACCTGGTTGGCGATGAAGTGGGGCAGGATGAAAACGAAGGGGATGAGGAGGATGATCTTCCGCAGCAGGGCCAGGAAGAGGGAGATCTTGGCCTGGCCCAGGGCCACGAAGGTCTGCTGACAGGCGTTCTGCACTCCCAGCATGAACATGCCGGCGGCGTATACCCGCAGGGTCCACACGGCGATCTCCACCAGCTCCGGCTTGTCGTTGAACATGGCCACGAACATGCCGGGGAAGAGCTCGATGGCCAGGCAGGAGAGGGTGCTGAAAATGAGAGAGCAGGTGAACACCAGCCGGAAGGTCTTTTTCACACGGTCCAGGTTGCCGGCGCCGTAGTTGTAACCCACAATGGGCTGCCCGCCCTGGGAGAGGCCCTGAAAGAGGAGGTAGAACACCTGCATGATGGAGGAGCAGATGGTCATGGCCCCCACCGCCGGGTCGCCGCCGTAGGCCTTCAGGGAGGAGTTGAAGGCGATGTTCACCAGGCTCTCGGTGGACTGCATGATGAAGGGGGAGACGCCCAGGGCCAGGACCGGGGCCAAGACCTTCCAGTCCAGCCGGGCAAACCGGCGCTGGAGCCGCAGCTTGGTGCGCTTGCCCAGGAGGAACCATACCACCCACACCGCCGACACCGCCTGGGCGGTGATGGTGGCCAGGGCGGCCCCCTGCACCCCCATGTTGAAGCCGAAGATGAGGATGGGGTCGAGCACGATATTGATCACCGCTCCGATGAGCACCGTGGCCATGCCCACGGTGGAGAAGCCCTGGGCGGTGATGAAGAAGTTGAGCCCCAGGGAAATCTCCACAAAAATAGTGCCCCACAGATAGATCGTGAGGTAGTCCAGGGCGTAGCCGATGGTGTTGTCGGTGGCACCGAAGAGATAGAGCATAGGCTCCTTCACCAGCTGGAGGAGGATGGTGAAGACCACCGACAGGACGACCAGCAATGTGGCGCAGTTGCCCAAAATGGCGTTGGCCCCCTCCGGGTCGCCGGCACCCATGCGGACCACCGCCCGGGAGCCGCCGCCCATGCCCACCAGAGCCGAGAGGGCCGAGACGAACATGATGACGGGGAAGCACACCCCCAGTCCGGTGAGGGCAAGATCGCCCACCCCCTCGATGTGGCCAATGTACATCCGGTCCACGATGTTGTAGAGGGCGTTGACCAGCTGGGCCGTCACCGTGGGCACCGCCAGCCGCAGCAGCAGCCTCCCGATGGGGTCCCGGCCCAGATCGTTTTCCCGTTTTGCCTTGCACACCGCGCAGCAGCTCCTTTCCGTGTCTCCCGGCCCGCCGGGGTCAGGGCTCCTCTTCCCGCTCCAGGAAGTAGGTGGCCTCCATGTCGGCCACACTCAGGGCAAAGGCCAGGGGGTACTGCTGGAAGGCCTGGCCCACCAGGCGCTTGTCCTCGTCCCCGGAGAAGCCCATGTGCCACCGGATGGCCATGGCCTCCTCCCGCCTGAGCTTCATAAAGCCGGAGATGATGTACACCGACTTCTCCCCGTGGCCGTAGGGCAGGGGGTCCTCGTAGTAAAAGGTGGGCACCGCCTGCCACTTGCCGTCGGGGCCCTTCACGTTCCGGGTGCCCTGGCGGTAGCAGCCGATCTTGCACAGGTCGTGGAGCAGGGCCGCCACCGCCGCGCTCTCGGCGGGCACCTCCACCCCGTAGAGCTCCTGGACCCGCTCCCGGGCCAGGTACTCGGTGAGGCAGTGGTAGACGTTCAGGCTGTGCTCACACAGGCCCCCCTCGTAGGCCCCGTGGTACTTGGCCGAGGCGGGACAGGTGAAGAAGTCCGACTTGTGCTCCAGGTAGTCCAGCAGGGCGTCGGCCCCCTCCCGGTGGATATTGGCGGTGTAGATCTCGATGAATTCTTCCTTGGCGGACATAAGATACCTCCTGTGCGCCTCACACTAAGCCGGAGATGGTCTGGGCGGCCACGGCGAAGAGAGGCAGGGTGATGACCGAGAGCAGGGTGGTGAGGGTGACCAGCTGGGCGGCGGTGGCGGTGTCCCGGCCGAAGCGCTGGGCGAACATGCCGGTGGCCCCGGCGGTGGGCACCGCGCACAAAATGACGCAGGCGCAGTAGGACATGGCGGGCAGATGGAGGGGCAGCAGCACCACCAGGGGGATGAGGGGGGCGATGAGCAGCCGCACCGCCGCCGCGCCGTAGAGCTTCCGGCTGGTGAAGCTCACCTTCAGGTCGGCCCCCGCCATCTGGGCGCCGATGACCACCATGGCCAGTGGGGTGTTGAGGTCGGCCATGAAGCTCACGGCGTTGTTCACCATGGAGGGGAGCCGCAGGCCGGAGAAGAAGAGGAAGCCGCCGATGACGGCCCCGATGGTGGCGGGATTGATGAGGATGGCCCGGGGACCCACCTTGCCCCCCATGGTCTTGGCCCCCTGGGTCCACAGCAGGAAGTTGAAGGCCACGGCGGAGACCACCCCGAAGAGCACGGCGTCCTGGCCCAGGATGGCGTGGACCAGGGGGAGACCCATGAAGCCGTTGTTGCCGTAGGTCATGCCGAAGCGGAGGGGGGCCTTCCGGTCGGGCTCCTCGTTCCGGAAGCACAGCTGGGCCACCGCCAGCCCCAGCAGGGTGGAGATGGTGTAGACCACGAAGAAGACCCCCAGAGTCTCCACCATGTCCGGCGCCCGGTCCACCTCAAAGGCGCTGATCATCAGGCAGGGGGTGACCACATAGAGCACCAGGGTGGACATCTGGGAGACGCCGTCGGTGTGGAGCTTCCCCAGCTGGGCCAGCACGAAGCCCACCCCCATGAGCAAAAACAGGGTGACCACCTGACTGGCCACCACAAAAAAGTTTCCAATAAACTCCATCTCTCCGGTCCTCCGCCCTTTTTTCACATGAAAGCTATTATATCCGATGGGCCGTGCCCTGTAAAGGGCGGCGAGGTTGACAAGATCCTGAAAATGGGCATATACTGGACCTGCCTTTACAGCCCATTGACGAGAGAGGACGACAGATATGACGCCTGAACAGATGCGGCGCAGCGGCTACCTGCGCATTTTTACCTCCTATTACAAGCCACACCTGGCCATCTTCCTCCTGGACATGGCCTGCGCCCTGGGCATCTGCCTGGTGGACCTGCTGTTCCCCACCGTGACCCGTCAGGTGCTGGAGACCACCCTCCCCCAGGGCCTCTACCAGACCTTCTTCCTGGTGATGGCCGCCCTGCTGGCGGCCTACCTCCTCAAGGCGGTGTTCACCTACATCGTCACCTACTGGGGACACCTGCTGGGCGTGCGCATCGAGGCCGACATCCGCTCGGCCCTCTTTTCCCACATGCAGGACCTGTCCTTCTCCTTCTACGACAAAAACCGCACCGGCCAGCTCATGAGCCGGGTCACCGGCGACCTCTTTGAGATCACCGAGCTGGCCCACCACGGCCCCGAGGACCTCTTCATCTCCACCGTCACCCTGCTGGGCGCCTTCGGCATCATGCTCACCATCCGCTGGGAGCTGGCCCTCATCGTCTTTGCCGTGGTGCCCCTCTTCCTCCTCTTCACCATCTTCCAGCGCCGCCGCATGGGCCAGGCCTCCCTGGAGGTGAAGAAGAAGCTGGCCGGCATCAACGGCGAGCTGGAGTCCTCCCTCTCCGGCATGCGCACCGCCAAGGCCTTCGCCAACGAAAGCGCCGAGATCACCAAGTTTGAAAGCTCCAACGACCAGTTCCGCAGCGCCAAGCGGGGCTACTACCAGGCCATGGCCACCTACCACTCCGGCATGGAGCTGGCCATGGGCATCATGCCCGTGCTGGTCATCGCCGCCGGCGGCTTCTTCCTCATGCGGGGGACCATGGACTACATCGACATCCTCACCTTCTCCCTCTACGTCACCACCTTTATTACCCCCATCCGCAAGCTCTCCGCCTTCGTGGAGCAGTTCATGCAGGGCATGGCCGGCTTCAAGCGCTTCGTGGAGCTCATGCGCCTGGAGCCGGAGATCACCGACGCCCCCGACGCCAAGAGCGTGGACCATGTCACCGGCGACATTCAGGTGGACGACGTCACCTTCCGCTATGAGCGGGACGGGGAGGACGTCCTCTCCCACGTCTCCCTCCACGTCAAACCCGGGGAGACGGTGGCGGTGGTGGGCCCCTCCGGCGGCGGCAAGTCCACCCTCTGCCAGCTCATCCCCCGGTTCTACGACGTCACCGAGGGGGCCATCCGCATCGACGGCCGGGACGTCCGGGACCTGAAGCAGCACGACCTGCGCGCTCACATCGGCATCGTGCAGCAGGACGTCTTCCTCTTCGCCGGCACCATCTATGACAACATCGCCTACGGCCGCCCCGGCGCCACCGCCGAGGAGGTGGCGGAGGCCGCCAGGAAGGCGGAGATCTACGACGACATCATGGAGATGCCCGACGGCTTCCAGACCTACGTGGGGGAGCGGGGCGTCATGCTCTCCGGCGGCCAGAAGCAGCGGGTGAGCATCGCCCGCATCTTCCTCAAGGACCCCGCCATCCTCATCCTGGACGAGGCCACCTCCGCCCTGGACTCCGTCACCGAGCACAAGATCCAGTCCGCCTTTGACGAGCTGGCCAAGGGCCGCACCACCCTCATCATCGCCCACCGGCTCTCCACCATCCGCTCCGCCGGGCGGATCATCGTCATCGACGACAACCACATCGCCGAGGAGGGCACCCACCAGGCGCTCATGGACAAGAACGGCGAGTACGCCGCCCTCTGGCGGGCCCAGCAGTCGGTGTCGTCGTGACGCCAAACCTTCCCCCTTGCAGGGGGAAGGTGCTCCAGTGCGCACACTGGGGCGGATGAGGGTGGGCCGGTAAAACGGATTTCCCCTTCGTTCTATCTAACGCCCCCTCATCCGTCTGGCCTTCGGCCATCCACCTTCCCCCCTGAGGGGGGAAGGTTTTGGGGTGCACCGCTTTTGCGTGGGGCGCG
>CALWYC010000075.1 GCA_944385655.1 uncultured Intestinimonas sp.
TCCCGCAGATTGTACATCCGTCCCAGTGGGATGTGCCGCAGCATACCGCCGCCCCCTTCCGCATCACTGCATAGATTGCATAGATTATGTAATTATAGCAAATGCGCCCGAAAAACTCAAGCGCCCATTCCGGCGGAACTGTCCCAATACAGGCCAAGTGGCCGCCCCTCTGAGGGCGGCCACCTTTTATCACGCTGGCACGGGATCTGCGCCATGGTCAGACGATATGGCTGCGCAGGGTGCCGATGCCCTGGATCTCCACCTCCACCGTGTCGCCGGGCACCATGGGACCGATGCCGGCGGGAGTGCCGGTTGCCACCACATCGCCGGGCTCCAGAGTCATGGAGGCAGTGATGAAGGAGAGCATCTCGGGGATCCTGGTCATGAACAGAGACGTCCGGGAGGACTGGACTGTCTTTCCGTTGAGCCGGGTCTCCAGCAGCAGGTCGGTGGGGTCCACCTCGTCGGTGACCACCGGCCCCACCGGGGCAAAGCCGTCCATACACTTGCCCCGGGTCCACTGGCCGTCCCCCTTCTGGATGTCCCGGGCGGTGACGTCATTGAGGCAGGTAAAGCCCAGGATGTAATTCCACACCTCATCGGACTTCAGGTCCTTAGCCCGGTTCTTGATGACGATGGCCAGTTCTCCCTCATAGTCCAGACGCCCCACAAAGTCCGGGGCGTGGACCTCCCCCTCCGGGTCGTTGACGCAGTTGGGGGTCTTGATGAAGAGGATGGGCTGCTCGGGCACGCCCTCCCCCATCTCCTCGGCGTGGTCCCGATAATTCTTGCCCAGGCACACGATCTTCCCCGGCTCACAGGGGGCCAGGAGCCGACACTTCTCCAGCTCCCAGGTCTTCCCGTCATAGTACTCCGTGTCCCCGGCGTAGGGGGGATATTTCAGGGTGTGGACCACCTCGCCGTCCAGCACCCCCCAGCGGACCTTGCCCATCCGCTCCACTCTCACATACTTCATCGGAATCCCTCCCCAATATGGGCGGCCAGCTCTCCCAACAGGGCGTCCCGGCCGTCTCCCTTCTCGGCCGAAAAGGGAATTACCTTTACAGAATCGTCCAGCTCCAGGGTCTCCCGGATGCGCTGGAGATTGGGCTCGATCTCGCTCTTTTTCAGCTTGTCCAGCTTGTTGGCCACCACCACGAAGGGCCGGCCGGTCTCCTTGAACCAGTTGCCCATGGTGCAGTCGTCCGCCGTAGGCTTGTGCCGGGCGTCCACCAGCATGCACCCCAGGGTCATGAGGGTGGGATCGTCGAACCAGGCCTGGATGAGCCGCCCCCACCGGGCCTTCTCCGCCTGGGAGACCTTGGCGTAGCCGTAGCCCGGCAGGTCCACCAGGTAGAACTTCCCGTCGATCCTGAAGTAGTTGATGTGGGTGGTCTTGCCCGGCGCGCTGCCCACCCGGGCAAAGTTCTTCCGGCCCAGGAGGCGGTTGATCACCGAGGATTTCCCCACGTTGGAGCGGCCGGAAAAGACGATCTGCGGCAGTCCGTCCCGGGGAAAGTCCTCCTTTTTGGCCGCGGAGCGGACAAATTCCGCCATTTGCAGATTGATCATGGTTCCTCCCCCATCACTGCTTCAGATCCAGGGAGCGCACCGTCCCCTGGGCGGGCTCGGACGCGGCCTCCAGATCGGGCAGGACCTGGGCCCCGTCCGTCTCCAGCACCACCGAAAGCACCTGGTCCACCTGCTCCACCGGTATGAACTTCAGCGCCGCCCGGACGGTCTGGTCGATCTCCTCCAGGTCCCCCACGTTGTCGGCGGGGAGAAGCACCGTCTTCATGCCGTTGCGCAGGGCGGCCATGGTCTTCTCCCGCAGGCCGCCGATGGGCAGCACCCTGCCCCGTAAAGTGACTTCACCTGTCATCGCCACATCCTGCCGCACCGGCGTATTGGTGAGGGCGGAGACCATGGCGGTGGTGATGGTGATGCCCGCCGAGGGCCCGTCCTTGGGCACCGCCCCCTCCGGGAAGTGGACGTGGAGGTCCTTGGTCTTGTAGAAGTCCTCGTCGATGCCCAGACGCTGGGCCCGGTTGCGGATATAGCTCAGGGCGGCCTTGGCGGACTCCTTCATCACGTCCCCCAGATTGCCGGTGAGCTCCACCTTGCCGGTGCCGGGCACCACATTGACCTCCACCTGGAGCATCTCGCCTCCCACCTGGGTCCAGGCCAGGCCGTTGACCACGCCCACCAGGCTCTCGGTCTCCCGGTGGTCGGGGTGATAGGGCTTGGGTCCCAGAAAGCTTTCCAGATCAGAAGCTGTCAAGGATACCTGCTTCACACCATCAGAGACGATCTTCATGGCGGTCTTCCGGCACAGGGCGGCGATGCGCCGCTCCAGGACGCGGACGCCGGACTCCCGGGTGTAGCCGGTGATGAGGGCCCGGATGGCGTCGTCGGTGAGCTTGAGCTGGGCCTTCTTCAGGCCGTGGCGCTTGCGCTCCTTGGGCAGCAAATGCTCCTTGGCGATCTGGAGCTTCTCCTCGTCGGTATAGCTGGAGAGCTCGATGACCTCCATCCGGTCCAGCAGCGGCCGGGGGATGGTGTCGGTGGTGTTGGCGGTGGTGATGAAAAAGACCTGGGAGAGGTCGAAGGGCACCTCCAGGAAGTTGTCCCGGAAGGTGCTGTTCTGCTCCCCGTCCAGCACCTCCAGCAGGGCGGAGGCCGGGTCGCCATGGATGTCGGAGGCCAGCTTGTCGATCTCATCCAGCAGCAGCAGAGGGTTACAGCTCCCCGCCCGGCGGATGCCGTCGATGATGCGGCCGGGCATGGCCCCCACGTAGGTCTTGCGGTGGCCACGGATCTCGGCCTCGTCGTGGACGCCGCCCAGGGAGATCCGGGTCAGCTTCCGTCCCGTGGCCCTGGCCACCGACATGGCGATGGAGGTCTTGCCCACACCGGGCGGGCCCACCAGGCAGAGGACCTGTCCCTTGAGCTCCGGCGCCAGCTGCCGGACGGCCAGGAACTCCAGAATGCGCTCCTTCACCTTCTGGAGGCCGTAGTGGTCGGCGTCCAGCACCTTCCGGGCCGCCGCCACATCGGTGCGCTCTTTGGTGCGCTTGTTCCAGGGCAGGTCCAGCAGCACGTCCAGGTAGTTGCGGATGACGGTGGCCTCGGCGGAGCCGAAGGGCTGCTTGGCCAGCCGTGAAAGCTCCTTCTCCGCCTTTTGGGCCGCCTCCTCCGGGAGATGGGCCTTCTCGATGCGGGCGCGGTACTCATCCTGCTCGCTGTCGCCGTCCTCGCTCTCCCCCAGCTCCTGCCGGAGGACCTTGAGCTGCTCCCGCAGGACATAGTCCCGCTGGTTGTCGGACAGCTGCTCCCGGACCTTGGACTGGACCTCCTGCTCCAGCTCCAGGATGGAAACCTCCCGGCTCAGGGCGTGGGCCAGCTTGGTGAGGCGCCGCACGGGCTGGAGCTCCTCCAGGATGGCCTGCTTGTCCGAGGCCCGCATGGCGATGTTCTGGGCGATATAGTCGGCGATATAGCCCGGGTCCTCACTGGAGAGCACGCTGATGAGCACGTCCCCCGTCATCCGGGGAGAGAGCTCGGCGTAGCGCTCAAAGAGCTCGTAAGTACTGCGGATGAGGGCCTCGGTCTTGGGGGTGTTCCGGGTGTGCTCGGGCACGGGCAGCACCTCCACCTCCCCCTGGAGGAAGGGGCTGGTCTTGCTCAGGCTCACCAGCCGGCCCCGGGCGGAGCCCTCCACCATGACCCGCACGTTGTCCCCGGGCAGCCGGAGGATCTGCTTGACGGAGGAGACGGTGCCCACGGTGAAGAGATCCTTCTCCCCCGGCTCCTCCACAGTAAGGTCCCGCTGGGCCACCAGGAAGATGGGCAGGCCCTCCGTCATGGCCTCATCCAGAGCCTTGATGGAGGCCCCGCGGCCCACGTCGAAGTGGAGGAGCATGTTGGGAAAGATGGTCAGTCCCCGGAGCGCCAGCACCGGCATGGTGGAAATGGTATTGGGTTCAATGGTCATATGGATCACTTCCTAAACGAAAGCAGGGCGGGAGACTTGCCCCCGTCCTGCTCCTTTCCTTCTTTTAAGATACGTTGCTCTGGGTCCGCAGGCCGCCGTGTTCGGCCCGGAGAGCCGCGCCGCCCAGACGGGGACGGGCGGGCCGGTCCGGATCCCGGATCAGCTCGGGCTGGGCCCGGTCGGTGACGCAGGCCGGGGTGATGATCACCTTGGCGATGGTGCTGTCCGAGGGCACATCGTACATGACCTGGGTCATGACCTCCTCCAGCACCGCCCGGAGGCCGCGGGCGCCGATGCCCCGCTCAATGGCCTTCTCGGCCACGGCGGTGAGGGCCTCGGGCTGGAACTCCAGCTCCACCTCGTCGTACTCCAGCAGCTTCTGGTACTGCTTCACCAGGGCGTTCTTGGGCTCGGTGAGGATGCGCACCAGCTGCTCCTTCCCCAGGGACTGGAGGGCGGTGATGACGGGCAGACGGCCCACCAGCTCGGGGATGATGCCGAATTTCAGCAGGTCGTGGGGCTGGATCTCCCGCAGGAGGGCCGACACGTCCCGGGTCTTCTTGCTCTCGATCTCGGCGCCGAAGCCGATGGCCTTCTTGTCCAGCCGCTGCTCGATGATCTTGTCGATGCCGTCGAAGGCGCCGCCGCAGATGAAGAGGATGTTCTTGGTGTCGATCTGGATGAACTCCTGGTGGGGATGCTTACGGCCGCCCTGGGGAGGCACGTTGGCCACGGTGCCCTCCAAGATCTTCAGCAGGGCCTGCTGGACACCCTCGCCGGACACGTCCCGGGTGATGGAGGTGTTCTCGCTCTTCCGGGCGATCTTGTCGATCTCATCCACATAGATGATGCCCCGCTGGGCCAGCTCGATGTCGTAGTCGGCGGCCTGGACCAGCCGCAGCAGGATGTTCTCCACGTCGTCGCCCACATAGCCGGCCTCGGTGAGGGTGGTGGCGTCTGCGATGGCGAAGGGCACCTTCAGGATACGGGCCAGGGTCTGGGCAAAGAGGGTCTTGCCGCAGCCCGTGGGGCCCATGAGGAGGATGTTGCTCTTCTGGAGCTCCACATCGTCCCCGCCCCCGAAGTAGATGCGCTTATAGTGGTTGTAGACCGCCACGGAGAGGGCCACCTTGGCCGCCTCCTGGCCGATGATATACTGGTCCAGCACGTCCCGGATCTCCCGGGGGGTGGGGATCACATCGGGGATGTCGGTGCGGTCCTCCACGGGCTCGTCGCCGGCGTCGTCCAGGATGCTCATGCACAGCTGGACGCACTCGTTGCAGATATAGGCCCCGGGGCCGGCGATGATCCGGGCCACCTGCTCCTGGTGCTTGCCGCAGAAGGAGCAGCGGACCGACCGCTTGTCGTCGTTTTTAGGCATGGGTTTCACCTCTTTGTGTGGGCCCGCTGGCCCGGCTTGGGCATGGCGTGCCATGCCCCGAAACGCGGTCAAGAGGAGCGGAGGCCTCGGTCTCCGCTCCCCTTTTCCCATCCACCCCGCAGGGCGGCACACATCACTTTCTGGTGATGACCTTGTCGATGAGGCCGTAGGACACGGCCTCGTCCGCGGACATGAAGTTGTCGCGCTCACAGTCGGCGGTGACCACCTCGATGGGCTTGCCGGTGTTCTCGGACAGGATGTGGTTCATCCGCTTCTTGATGATCTCCAGCCGCTTGAGGTGGATGGCCATGTCCGTGATCTGGCCCTGGGTGCCGGCCGAAGGCTGGTGGATCATGATCTCCGCGTTGGGCAGGGCAAAGCGCTTGCCCTTGGCGCCCGAGGAGAGCAGGAAGGCACCCATGCTGGCGGCCATGCCGATGCAGATGGTGGACACGTCGCACTTGACGTACTGCATGGTATCATAGATGGCCATGCCGTCGGTGACGGAGCCGCCGGGGCTGTTGATGTAGAACTGGATGTCCTTGTCCGGGTCCTGGGCCTCCAGGTAGAGGAGCTGGGCCACCACCAGGCTGGCGGTGGTGGCGTTGACCTCCTCCCCCAGGAAGACGATCCGGTCGTTGAGCAGCCGGGAGAAGATGTCGTAGGAACGCTCTCCCCGGTTGGTCTGCTCCACCACATAGGGTACGAGGCTGGAATGGAACATAGTGATAAGATCTCCTTTTTCCGCCGGCCCGCCGGGGCCGGAAAACAGTATACGCTGAACAGTATGCCCCATCGGAGGCAGGTTATTCCTTATTCCGCGGACTCCTCGGCCTTGTCAGGGGTGCCCTTCTTGGCCCGGGGGGCGCGCTTCTTGGGCGCGGCCTCGCCCTCGGCGGCGGGCTCCTCCTCCTTGGCGGCCTTCTTCTTGGCGGTCTTCTTGGGCTTCTCGGCCTTGGCCTCGGCCTTCACCAGCTCCATGGCCTTCCGGCGCAGGAGGGTGGCCTTCACGTCCTCGGCGTCGGCGGCAGCCTTGACCTGGTCCACCTCCATGCCGTACTGCTCGGCCAGAGCCTTGTACTCGGTCTCCAGCTCCTCGTCGGAGACGGCCATGCTCTCGGCGGCAGCCACGGCGTCCAGGGCCATCTCCACCTTGATCTGGTGCTCGGCGGCGGCGTTGGCCTGCGCGCGCATGGCGTCCAGGGTCTGGCCGGTCATCTGCAGGTACTGCTGGAAGGGCAGGCCCTGGCGCTCGAAGCGGTCGGCGTACTCCTGGAGCACCTGGTCGCCCCGGAAGTCGATCATGGCCTGGGGCAGCTCCACCTTCAGCTCGCCGATGAGGGCCTCGGTGACGGCGTCCTCGAAGGCGTGCTGAGCGGCGTGCTCACGGCGCTCCCGCAGCTTGTTCTCCAGGTCCTTCTTGAACTCCTCCAGGGTGTCGAACTCGGACACGTCCTTGGCGAACTCGTCGTCCACCACGGGGGCCTGGGGCTCCTTCACCTCGTGGACCTTCACCTTGAAGACCACGGCCTTGCCGGCCAGCTCGGGGGTGTACTCCTCGGGGAAGGTGACGTCCAGGTCCTTCTCGTCGCCGGGCTTCATGCCCACCACGCCCTCTTCGAAGCCGGGGATGAAGGAGTGGGAGCCCAGCTCCAGGGCGTGGTTCTCGCCCTTGCCGCCCTCAAAGGGCACGCCGTCCTTGAAGCCCTCGAAGTCGATGAGGACAGTGTCGCCCTCCTTGGCCTCCCGCTCCACGTTCACCAGACGGGTGGCCCGCTGGATGTAGGGCTTGAGCTCGTTCTCCACGTCCTCGGCGGTGATCTCCACCTCGTCCTTGGCGGCGGTCAGGCCCTTGTAGTTGCCGATCTCAAAGGGAGGACGGACGGTGACCAGAGCCTTGAAGGTGAAACCATCCTTGCCCACCTCCAGGACCTCCACCTTGGGGTAAGCCACGGGGTCCAGGCCCTCCTGCTCCACGGCCTGGGCATAAGCGGTAGGATAGAGCTCGTCGATGGCGTCCTGGTAGAACACGCCGGAGCCGTACATGCCCTCGATGATCTTCCGGGGGGCGTGACCCTTCCGGAAGCCGGGGACGGCGATGGTCTTCCGGTTCTTCCGATAGACCTTGTCCACCGCGGCCTCAAACTCCTCGGCGCCCACCTCGATGACCAGCTCGACAGCGCTGTTCTCCTGATTTTCTTTACTCTTGACGTTCATCTACTTACTTCCTCCTGAATGTGTAATATCAGAATCCTATCTATAGTACCAAATCTTTTCCGACTTTTCCACTGTTTTTTTCAAAATCGGAAAAATTCTTCTCCGCGTCCTTACGGGAGCACCAGCTTGGGGGCAAAGCGCAGGTAATCGGCGGCCACCAGACGGTACTCCACACCGTTCCGGACCCCCTCGATGGCCAGCCGGTGGCTGCCGCCGTGGAGGTGTCCGTAGAAGCACCGCTCCACCCCGTAGCGCTCCAGCAGGGCCAGGATCTCGGGGCAGGTATAGCCCTGGTAGAGAGGCGGGTAGTGGAGGAAGCACAGCTTGGGCTTCTCCCCCGCCGCCTTCAGCGACGCCTCCAGCCGGATGAGCTCCCGGTTGAAGACCTTCTCGTTGTGTCCCTGCTGGTCCTCCTCATAGAACCACCCCCGGGTGCCGCACAGGGCCACATCCCCGTAGAAGTGGCAGTTGTTGTGGAGGATATCCAGGGTGTGGAAGCCGTTTTCGGCAAAAAACCGCTTCATTTTGGCGGCGGTGGTCCACCAGTAGTCGTGGTTGCCCTTGAGGAGGAGCTTCCGCCGCCCGGGCAGGGCGTCCAGCCAGGCAAAGTCCGGCTTGGCCTGCTCCAGGCTCATGCCCCAGGAGATGTCCCCGCACAAGACCACCGTGTCCTCCTCCCCCACCGCTGCAAAGCCGGCGGAGAGCTTTTCCACATATCCCTCCCAGGCGCCGCCGAAGACATCCATGGGCTTGTCCGCCCCCAGGGAGAGATGGGGGTCGCCCAGGGCGAATAGGGCCATGGGTCCACCTCCTTTTGTCCCTTACCGGAGCATCTCCAGCACCTGGTCGGCCATGTGCTCCTTCTCGGTCACCGTCTGGAAGCGGATCTCCTTCCCCTTGAGGCCCGCCAGAGGGGCGGGCACCGGCTGACCGGTGACCTGGGAGAGCTGGTCCAGGATGTCGGTGCCGGCGGCCAGCTCGGTGACCCCCAGGGCGCCCAGCACATTGTCGCAGAACTTGAAGGGGCTGGCGGTGGAGACCACTACGGCTGGGGTGTCGTCCCCGGTCTCCCGGCGGTACTCCTCCAGCACGTGGAAGGCCACGGCGGTATGGGTGTCGATGAGGTAGCCCTTATCCTTCCACATTTTCGCGATCATGGCCTGGGTCTCGGCGTCGCCGCAGCAGCCGGCGGCAAAGGTCTTGTCCAGCTGCTTCTTCACCTTCTCGCTGACCTCATAGCGGCCCTCGGCGGCCAGGGCGGACATGTACTCCTTCACGGCCACGTCGTCCCGCTCCGTGAACTCGAAGAGCATCCGCTCCAGGTTGGAGGAGATGAGGATATCCATGGATGGGGACATGGTGTTGTAGAAGGGCCGGTTCCGGTCGTAGACGCCGGTCTTGATGAAGTCGGTGAGGACGTTGTTCTGGTTGGAGGCGCAGATCAGCTTGCGGATGGGCACCCCCATCTGCTTGGCGTAGTAGGCCGAGAGGATGTTGCCGAAGTTGCCGGTGGGCACACAGACGTTGATGGGGTCGCCCTTCTCCACCTTGCCCTCCTTGAGGAGGTCGCAGTAGGCGGAGACATAGTAGACGATCTGGGGCAGGATGCGCCCCCAGTTGATGGAGTTGGCAGAGGAGAAGAAATAGCCCCGCCCGGCCAGGGACTCCCGGAGGGCGGCGTCGGAGAAGAGGCGCTTCACGCCGGTCTGGGCGTCGTCAAAGTTGCCCACCACGGCGCAGACCCCTACGTTATCCCCCTCCTGGGTCTGCATCTGGAGCTGCTGGATGTCGGAGACCCCGTCCTTGGGGTAGAACACCAGGATGCGGGTCCGCTCCACATCCTTGAAGCCCTCCAGAGCGGCCTTGCCGGTGTCGCCGGAGGTGGCCACCAGGATGCACACCGTCTTCTGCTCCTCGTTCTTCCCCAGGGAGGCGGAGAGCAGGTGGGGCAGCATCTGGAGGGCCATGTCCTTGAAGGCGCAGGTGGGGCCGTGCCAGAGCTCCAGACAGTAGGTCCTGTCGTCCAGCTGCCGCACCGGCGCCACCGCCTTGGTGTCGAACTTGTCGGGGCCGTAGGCCCGCTTGGCGAAGCTGGAAAGCTCAGAGGCCGTGAAGTCGTCCAGATAGGAGCCCATCACAAAGACCGCCCGCTGCTGGTAGGACATGTCGGTCATGGTCTTGAGCCCGTTGGGAGAGAGCTTGGGCAGCACCTCGGGAGTCAGCAGGCCGCCGTCCAGAGCCAGTCCCTGGGCGATGGCCTGGGCCGCGCTGCATTTCTGATTCTTGTTTCTCGTGCTTACATACTGCATACTTCGTTCACGACCCTCATCAGATTAGAATAGAAGACCTTCTCCAGCAGGGATTCGCTGTAGTTGCGCCGGAGCAGGTGCTCATAGAGCTTTTCCATGTCCTGGATGCCGCTCATGCCCTGGGGCATCTGGGTAATGCCGTCCCAGTCGCCGCCCATGGACACATTGTTCTCCCCGCCCAGGGCGAGGAAGTGCTCCAGGTGGGAGACCACCGTATCAAAGTCCGGATCCTCCCCCAGGAAGCCGGCATACATATTAAGACCGGCCACCCCATTGGTGTTTATTATGGCAGTAAATTGCTCGTCGGTCAAGTTCCTTGGATCAGGAAATACGGCCCGGGAATTGGAATGTGTGGCCACCACCGGCCGGTCGGTGATCTCCATCACGTCCCAGAAGCCGGGGTCGGACAGGTGGGACACGTCCACCAGCATCCCCAGCTCCCCCATGGTTCGGACAAAGGTCCGCCCCAGGTCGGAAAGGCCCCGGTCCCGCTCCTCAGCGTTGGTGCCCGAGAGGGCGTTGGGGTGGTTCCAGGTGATGTTCACCGCCCGTACCCCCATCCGGTGGGCCAGTCGGAGCTTATCCAGGTCGCAATCCAGCAGCTCCGCACCCTCCGCCGACAGGAAGGCCGCCGTCTTTCCGGCTGCAAAGGCGGCCTGCGCCTCCGCTCCCGTCCGGCATAAGGCCACCAGATCGGCGTTGGCATCCACCTCGCTGCGGAAAAGGGCATACTCCTCCAGAAAGACCTCCCACAAAGACCGGCCCGGCATGTCCTC
>CALWYC010000076.1 GCA_944385655.1 uncultured Intestinimonas sp.
TGGGGCTTCCGGAGCCGGGACTTTTTGACGGCCCACGGCGCCTCCGTCCTCGTCGACACCCCGGAGGACCTGCTCTTCGCCCTCCATACATAAAAGAATATAAAAATGAAGGGAGGCCGCCGCAACGGTCTCCCTTCAGCTTGTCGAAAAAGCCGCTTTGGCTTTTTCGACAAGCTGGGGGGAGGCGCTGTGCGCCTCCCTCCTTCTGATTTGCATGGTTGAATCAGGCCTTGCCGTCGCAGCCCAGCACGTCCACGATCTTGTGGGCCACCAGCGCCTTGATGTTGGCGCGGGCGGGCTTGAGGTACTCGCGGGGATCGAACTTGTCGGGGTGCTCATTGAAGAACTGACGGATGGTGCCGGTCATGGCCAGACGCAGGTCGGAGTCGATGTTGATCTTACACACGGACAGAGAGGCGGCCTTGCGGAGCTGCTCCTCGGGAATGCCCACGGCGTCGGGCATCTTGCCACCGTTCTCGTTGATCATCTTCACATACTCCTGGGGCACGCTGGAGGAGCCGTGGAGCACGATGGGGAAGCCGGGCAGGCGCTTGGAGACCTCCTCCAGCACGTCGAAGCGCAGCGGAGGGGGAACCAGGATGCCCTTCTCATTGCGGGTGCACTGCTCGGGGGTGAACTTGTAGGCGCCGTGGCTGGTGCCGATGGCGATGGCCAGGGAGTCACAGCCGGTCTTGGAGACGAACTCCTCCACCTCCTCGGGACGGGTGTAGGAGGCGGCGTGGGCGGCCACCTTCACATCGTCCTCGATGCCGGCCAGGGTGCCCAGCTCGGCCTCCACCACCACGCCGTGGTCGTGGGCGTACTCGACGACCTGCTTGGTGATGGCTACGTTCTCCTCAAAAGGCTTGGAGGAGGCGTCGATCATGACGGAGGTAAAGCCGCCGTCGATGCAGGACTTACAGGTCTCGAAATCGGGGCCGTGGTCCAGGTGGAGCACGATGGGGATGTTGGGGCACTCGATGACAGCGGCCTCTACCAGCTTGACCAGATAGGTGTGGTTGGCGTAGGCGCGGGCACCCTTGGACACCTGGAGGATCAGGGGGGCGTTCAGGTCACGGGCGGCCTCGGTGATGCCCTGCACGATCTCCATATTGTTGACGTTGAACGCGCCGATGGCATAACCACCGTTGTAGGCCTTCTCGAACATTTCCTTGGAAGTGACCAGAGGCATACGTCTCATCTCCTTAAATACATGATTCCGGGAAAGAGGAGGCACTCCCCCTTCTCTTTTCATCATTGATTTTACCAGCAATAGTTGATAAATGCAAGAGGTTATGATATTATATTCCAGCAGAGACCGCTTTCACATGAAAGTTTTTTGAGAAAGCAGCTGAAAATCGTGATTGGAGGACCAAACATGAGCGAACTTAGAGGAGCATGTATCATCGGTCAGTCCGGCGGCCCCACGTCGGTCATCAACGCCAGCGCCCAGGGCGCCATCCAGGCCGCTCTGAAGGCCGACTGCATCACCCGGGTGCTGGGCGCCGCCCACGGCATCAAGGGCGTGCTGGAGGACAAGCTCTACGATATGGGTCAGGAGGACGCCGCCGAGCTGGAGCTGCTCCAGAACACCCCCTCCTCTGCCCTGGGCTCCTGCCGCTATAAGCTGGCCGATCCCGACAAGGACGACACCGACTACCAGCGCATCCTGGAGATCTTCAAGAAATACGACGTGCGCTACTTCTTCTACAACGGCGGCAACGACTCCATGGACACCTGCAACAAGATCTCCAAGTATATGCAGAAGGTGGGCTATGAGTGCCGCATCATGGGCATCCCCAAGACCATCGATAACGACCTCAACGGCACCGACCACTGCCCCGGCTTTGCCAGCGCCGCCAAGTATATCGCCACCTCCTGCGCCGAGGTGTGGCAGGATGCCCACGTGTATGACACCGGCATGGTGACCATCATCGAGATCATGGGCCGTCACGCCGGCTGGCTGGCCGGCTCCGCCGCCCTGGCCAGCCTCGCCGGCTGCGGCCCCGACCTGGTCTACCTGCCCGAGGTGGACTTCGACATGGACCAGTTCGTCAAGGACGTCACCGATATCTACAACAAGACCGGCAAGTGCCTGGTGGCCGTGTCCGAGGGCATCCACTACGCCGACGGCCGCTTCGTCTCCGAGGCGGAGACCTCCTCCACCGACGGCTTCGGTCACGCCCAGCTGGGCGGCCTGGCCGTGAAGCTGGCCGACCTCATCAAGAACAAGACCGGCGCCAAGGTCCGGGGCATCGAGCTCTCCCTCCTCCAGCGCTGCGGCGCCCACCTGGCCTCCGAGGTGGACGTGGAAGAGGCCAAGATGGCCGGTCGTGTGGCCGTGGAGTCCGCCGTGGCCGGCAACACCGACAAGATGGTGGCCTTCTCCTGCACCCGCGAGGGCGGAAAGTACACCTGTGAGCCCGTTCTCCAGCCCCTGGACATCGTGGCCAACTTCGAGAAGAAGGTCCCCCGCGAGTGGATCAACGCCGCCGGCAACGGTGTGGAGCAGCCCTTCATCGACTACGCCCTCCCCCTCATCCAGGGTGAGCCCGCCCGTCCCAAGGAGAACGCCCTCCCCCGCTTTGCCCGGCTCAAGAAGGTCCTCACCACCGATATGTGAGCATAACCCCAAAAATGGCGCTCTGCATCACGCAGAGCGCCATTTTTTATGGATTCGTATCGTCCCGCCAGAGCAGCCGGTACTCCTCCGTCCCCCGGACCTCATAGAGGGCCTCGGCATCGGCGTCCAGCAGCTCCCGATGCGCCCCCTCCCCCTCATAGCGGACACAGGTGCCGCAGGAGGAGCTCAGCGCCCGGGGCACCGGCATCATACGGGCCTCACAGCCGGCGCTCCGGAGCCGCTTGCAGCTCAGCTGAGCGCTGAGATGGGTGTAGCAGGTAGCCACATAGGTGCTCATGACTTCCGGGTGAGCACCAGGGTGTACTCATCGTCGTCCTCCGGCCGGACCTCCACGGTGTAGCCGTTGTTGCCGGCAAACCGGGTAACGTTCTCCACGGAACAGGGGTTGTCCAGCAGCACCTCCAGGCGCTGGGGCGCCCCGTCCTTCACCGCCTTTTGTACCATGACCACCGGCATGGGACAGGCGTAGCCTCTGGCGTCGATCATACTCTCTCCTCCTTATGCAGATTGGCCAGCGAGATGACCGCCAGCAGCACCAGGCAGATCACCACGCCGATCCGGCCCGCCGTGCCCACGCCGCCGGGGGCAAAGACCCCGTCCGTCATGGCGTCGGCGTTGCCGGCCATCCCAAAGTTGTGGGACAGGGCGGCTCCCACCATCATGCCCAGGACGGTGACGGCACTGTCGCCGTTGCCCTCTCCCGCCAGGATGAGCTGCCGCAGGGGGCAGCCGCCCAGGAGGATGGAGCCCCAGCCGGCGGCCGCCATGCCCAGGAAGCTCCAGAGGTAGTCGTGGTGGGCCACCGGCTGCACCGCCAGCCCCGGATGGAAGGTGCCCCGGAGCAGGCTCCCCACCAGCACCACCAGGAAGATGGCCACGAAGCCGGTGAGCAGGTGGAGGTCCCGGAAGAGGACCGCGTCCCGGATGCCGCCGGCCATACACAGGCGGCTCTTCTGGGCCAGGGCGCCGCAGACCAGCCCGGCGCACAGGGCGATGGCCCAGAAGGCGTGGCTGGCCCCGGGTCCCTCCTGGGAGAATTTCAGCAGGCCGGGTGCCAGCAGCAGCAGGAGCAGCAGTCCCACCATGACCCCCGGCAGGACGAAGCCCTCAGCGCTCTTCACCTTATAGGCCCGGCCCAGGGAGAAGCCCTTCTTCAGACAGGCCACCCCGGCCAGGATGCCAACAATGAAGCCCAGCAATCCGGCGATGGCGGTAACGTCGCCGCCGCCCAGCCGCAGGACCATCCGCAGGGGACAGCCCAGGAAGGCCAGGGCGCCCACCATGACGATGGCCCCCAGCAGGAAGCGCAGGGCGGGCGCCGACCCGGCCCGGGCCTTGAACTCCCCGCCGGCCAGGGCCATGACAGCGGCCCCCACCACCAGCCCGATGATCTCAGGACGGATGTACTGGACCTTTGCCGCGCTGTGGAGCCCCAGGGCGCCGGAGATGTCCCGGAGGAAGCAGGCGATGCAGAAGCCCATGTTGCCGGGATTGCCCAGCATGGTCAGCAGCAGGGCGGCCAGCCCTACCACGGCGCCGGTGCAGACCACCAGCCAGTTGATCTTTTTCATAACTCTCCTCCACTCTCTTCGCGATTCTTTTTTAAGAATAACGCTGAGCCCATTATAGCCGTTGAGGAGAGAAAAGGCCAATCGTTTTTCACCCGCCCAATCCCATAGATCCATCGATAAAAGCGATCATTCCGGCCGCTCCCAGGCCCCCTCCCGGACAAAGCGGCAGAGCTCCGCCTCCAGCTCCGTGAGGATGCGGTCCCGCCGGGTCACCAGATAGAGGCTGCGGCGGCAGCCCTCCTCCTCCAGCTGGAAGGAGAGCAGGCTCCCCTGCTCCAGCCGGTCGCGGGCCGCCAGAGCGGAGCACACCGCCACCCCCAGGCCGGAGGCTACTGCCCCCAGCAGGGCGTCAGGCTGGTCGATCTGGGCCACGATCCGCAGTCCGGCGGGGTCCGTCCCCAGCTGCTCCAGATAGGCGTCAAAGCGCCGGCGGGTGCCGGAGCCGGGCTCCCGGCAGAGCATGGGCTCCCCCAGCAGCGCCCGGCCCAGGACACCCTGGTCCCGCAGAGCGCGGAACCGGGCGGTGTTGGCGGTGACCAGCACCAGCTGGTCCTGGAGCACCGGCTCATAGAGGCATTGCTCCGGCTCCAGCGCCGCGCCGACGAAGCCCACCGCCACGGTCCCCTCCTCCAGGAGCCGGTGGACCTGGGCGCTGTCCCCCTTCCGGAGCCGGAACCGGCAGCCGGGCCGCAGCCGGGAGAAGCCGGCCATCAGGCCGGGGAGCAGGCACTGGGCGGGGACGGTGGAGGCCGCCAGATCCAGGGTCTCCCCTTCCCCGCCAGGACCGGACAGACTCTGGAGGGCCTGGCAGTGATCCAGGATCTCCCGGGCGATGGGCAGCGCCGTCTCCCCCTGCCAGGTCAGGCAGATCTGCCGCCGGGTCGTACGCTGGAACAGCGGACCGCCCAGCGCCCGCTCCAGCGCCTGGATGTGGGCGCTGACGGTGGACTGGGTCAGGTAGAGTGCCTGAGCCGCCCTGGTGAAGCTGCCCAGACGGGCCACCGTCACAAAAACCTCCAGCTGCTTGAGATTGAATTCCACCATAGGGTCATTCCTCTCCGGACAGTGAAAGCGGCGGGTGGGACCGCCAGGTCCCATCCGCCGCTGAGCCTGTCGAAAAAGTGGTGCCACGCAAAACAAGCCACGGGGGAAAAGTGTGAAAGGGGGGCGGTGAGCCCCCACTTTCGCGTGTAGTCAGGAACTTTTTCGATGAAATCGAAAAAGTCAGCAGCTTATCGAAAAAGCCGTTTTTGGCTTTTTTGATAAGCTGAGCGGCGGGCGGGACCGCCAGGTCCCATCCGCCGCAGTGTCGTTTCTCCAGACGGCCCTTACTCCACACCGGTGAGGGTGCGCATGACGGTGTAGGTCTGCTCGTCCAGGCCCTTCTTCATCTTCAGGGCCTCGGTGATGTCGTAGTCCACATAGGTGTCCCCCTGGACGCAGACCACCCGGTTGGTCTTGCCTTCGGCCAGCAGGCGGACGGCCTCATAGCCCATGTAGGTGGCGGCCACCCGGTCCCGGGCGGTGGGGGCGCCGCCCCGCTGCACGTGGCCCAGTACGGTGACCCTGGTGTCCAGGGCGGTGGCCTCCTTGATCTTCTTGGCCACGTCGTAGGCGCTGCCCACGCCCTCGGCCACGATGACCATGAAGTGGGTCCGTCCACCCAGCCGGGCGGTGCGGATGGGCTCGATGACGTCGTGCTCAAAGTTGGTCTCCCGCTCCGGTACCAGCACGCAGGTGGCGCCGCAGGCCACGCCCACATACATGGCCAGGTGGCCGGCGTGGCGGCCCATGACCTCCACCACCGAGCACCGCTCATGGGACTGCATGGTGTCCCGGAGCTTGTCGATGGAGTCCAGGGCGGTGTTGCAGGCGGTGTCGAAGCCGATGGTGTAGGTGGAGCAGGCGATGTCATTGTCGATGGTGCCGGGCACGCCCACCACGGCCACGCCCCGGCGGGAGAGCTCCAGCAGGCCCCGGAAGGTGCCGTCGCCGCCGATGCCCACCACGCCCTCCAGGCCCAGGAGCTTGCAGGTGGCCACAGCCTTCTCCTGGCCGGCCTCCCCCCGGAAGTCCTCGCTGCGGGCGGAGTAGAGCATGGTGCCGCCCCTGCGGCTCAGGCCGCTGACGCTTTCAAAATCCAGAGGAATGAAGTCACCGTGGACCAGGCCGTTGTAGCCCCGGCGGATGCCGATGCACTCGATGCCCATGTGGAGCGAGGTGCGGACCACGGAGCGGATGACGGCGTTCATGCCGGGCGCGTCGCCGCCGCTGGTGAAGACGCCGATCCGGCGCACTGCGTTTGCCATAAGTATCTTCCCCTTTCTCTTCTCTGACCGTTTATACCTTCAACTCAACGTCGCTGCCCTGAAGGGCCTCCGGATATTTGGCCAGCACGGGGGCCACCGCCTCCGCAAGGAACTCGGAAACCTGCTCCGGACAGCGGCCGATGTACCGCTCCGGCTCCAGATGGGCGGTGAGCTCCTCCCGGCTCATGCCGAAAAGAGGGTCCTCCGCGATGAGATCGATGAGGTTATTGGTAAGGCCAAGGTCCTTTACATTCCTTCCGGCCTCCTGGGAGAGGACCCGGATGCGCTCATGGAGCTGCTGGCGGTCACCGCCACGCTTCACTGCGTCCATCATGATGTTTTCGCTGGCCATGAAAGGCAGCTCCTCCATGATGTGACGGCGGATGACCTTCTCGTGGACCACCAGACCGGCGCAGACGTTCTCATAGATATTGAGGATGGCGTCCACCGCCAAGAAGGCCTCGGGGATGGAGATGCGCTTGTTGGCCGAGTCGTCCAGGGTGCGCTCGAACCACTGAGTGGCGGAGGTGATGGCCGGGTTCTGGGCGTCTACCATCACATACCGGGCCAAAGAGCAGATCCGCTCACAGCGCATAGGGTTGCGCTTGTAGGGCATGGCGGAGGAGCCGATCTGGTTCTTTTCAAAGGGCTCCTCCACCTCCTTGAGGTGGCATAGGAGGCGCAGGTCGGTGGCAAATTTGCTGGCCGACTGGGCGATGCCGGAGAGGGTGGCCAGCACATTGGCGTCCATTTTGCGGGAATAGGTCTGGCCGCTCACGGGTACAACAGCTGTAAAGCCCATCTCCTTTGCAATCTTTTCCTCCAGCAGCTTGACCTTCTCATGGTCGCCGTCGAAGAGCTCCAGGAAGCTGGCCTGGGTACCGGTGGTGCCCTTGGAGCCCAGCAGGGCCAGGGTGGAGATCCGGTGCTCCACCTCCTCCAGGTCCATGAGCAGCTCGTTCATCCACAGGGCGGCCCGCTTCCCCACCGTCACCAGCTGGGCGGGCTGGAAGTGTGTAAAGCCAAGGGTGGGCAAGGCTTTATACTTGTCAGCAAACAGGGACAGGGTGTGGAGCACCCGCACCAGCTTGTCCCGGATGAGAAGGAGGCCCTCCCGCATGAGGATGACGTCGGTATTGTCCCCCACATAGCAGCTGGTGGCGCCCAGGTGGATGATGGGCATGGCCTTGGGGCACTGGGCGCCGTAGGCGTGGACGTGGGCCATGACGTCGTGGCGGAGCTTCTTCTCCTCGGCGGCGGCCACATCGTAGTTGATGTCGTCGATGTGGCGCTCCAGCTCGGCCACCTGCTCCGCTGTCACCGGCAGGCCCAGCTCCATCTCGGCCCGGGCCAGAGCCACCCACAGGCGGCGCCAGGTGGTGAACTTCTTGTCGGCGGAGAAGAGATAGAGCATCTCGTCGCTGGCATAGCGGGAAGAAAGGGGACTTTCGTAGCGATTTGTCTGGCCCATGGGCCATCCCTCCGATCGTAGTTCTCGTTTGTGTGCCGCCCCGGGGGCGGAAAACCGGGGTCACTCCGCCAGGAACTTCTCCAGCCGGTCCAGGCCGGCGTCGATATTCTCCATGGAGGTGGCGTAGGACCAGCGGACGAAGTCGGGAGCGCCGAAGCCGGTACAGGGCACTGTGGCCACCAGACCGTACTTGAGGAAGGCGTCGGCGAAATCGTCGGCGTCGTGGATGGTGACGCCGTGGATGGTCTTGCCCAGCAGCTCCCGGAGGTTCATCATCACATAGAAGGCGCCCTCCGGCTTCAGGCAGCTCACCCCGGGGATGGCGTTCATGCGCTCCACCAGGTGATCTCGGCGCTGCTCAAAGGCCTTGCGCATCTCCTCAATGGTCTCCTGGGGGCCGCCCAGGGCCACGGCGGCCGCCTTCTGGGCGATGGAGCAGGGAGCGCCGGTAGAGTGGCTGAGGTAGTTGGAGATGACCTTGGCGATGTGCTCGGGGGCGGCGGCGTAGCCCACCCGCCATCCGGTCATGGCGTAGGACTTGGAGACACCGTTGATGAGGATGGTCCGCTCCTTCACATCCTCACCCAGAGCGGCGATGCTGGTGAAGGCGCGTCCGTCGTACACCAGGCGGTAGTAGATCTCGTCGGCGACGATATAGAGGTCGTTGGCCACGCAGACATCGGCCAGCGCCCGCAGCTCTTCCCTGCTGTATACCATACCGGTGGGGTTGGAGGGGTTGTTGAGGAGGACCGCCTTGGTCTTTGGGGTGACGGCGGCGGAGAGCTGCTCCGGGGTGAGCTTGAAGCCGGCGGACTCATCGGCGGTGACGATGACGGGCACAGCCCCCAGCATCCGTACCATCTCAAAGTAGGTCACCCAGAAGGGAGCCGGGACGATGACCTCGTCGCCCGGGTCCAGCAGGGCGTGGAGGGTGCCGTAGAGGGCGTGTTTGGCGCCGCTGGCCATCACGATCTGGGCAGGGGTGTAATCCAGCCCGCAGTCGGCCTTCAGCCGGTCGCAGGCCGCTTTGCGCAGCTCAGGGATACCGGCGGTGGGCGTATAGCAGGTGAAGTTGTCCCGAATGGCGGCGTGACCGGCCTCCTTGATGTTGTCCGGGGTGTGGAAATCGGGCTCGCCGGCACCGAAGCCGATGACGTCGATGCCGTCGGCCTTCATCTGCTTGAACATGGCATCAATGGCCAAGGTGGTGGAGGCACGGACAGTGGACGCGATCTGTGACAGTTCTTTCATGACTACCCCTCCTGATCCAGTTGTTAGCTGGAAACATTATAAAGTGGCGGCTGTGGAATTGCAAGGGCTCCGTGGAAAAAAGGCCCGGCCGCGCAAACGGCGCCCGCCGTCCGAAACGGGACGGAGGGCGCCGTGCTCAGCGGTGCTCAGGAGCGCCGACGACCCTCGGTATTCTTCCGGTAGATGAGGTAGAGGCCCTGAAGCAGGAGGTCGGCGTTATATAAAATAGGGTGCTTGCAGAAACGGATGATGGAGGAGGCGCTGTCGCCGGTGGCCACCACAGTGGCGGCGGGCTGGCCGTGCTCCTCGATGCGGTCGATCATGCCGTCGATCATGCTGGCGTTGCCATAGACCACACCGGAGCGCATGGCGTCCACGGTGTTGTGTCCAAAGATGGAGGCGGGGGGCTCCACCGAGATGTGGGGCAGGGCGGCCGCCCGCTCGGAGAGGGCATCCAGAGCCACCAGCACCCCGGGGAAGATCATGCAGCCCTCATAGGTCCGGTCATGCAGGTAAGACATGGTCACCGCCGTGCCCATGTCGATGATGATGATGGGGGTGGGATACTGGTCGATGGCCGCCACGGAGCAGGCCACGATGTCGGAGCCCAGCTGATTGTGGAGGTCCGACTTGATGTTGAGGCCGGTCTTGATGCCCGGCCCCATGAGCATGGGGGCCTTCCCCGTGAGCACCTCCACAGCACCCGACATGTGGGCGGTCACCGACGGCACCACGCTGGAGATCACCGCTCCGGTGACCTCCCTCAGCTCGGCATGATAGAGGGCAAAGAGGTTCATGAGGCTGATGGCGCACTGGTCCCGGGTGGGATTGCGATTGGTAGTGAGGCCGGAGCGGAAGCGGAGCTTTCCATTGAGGTCAAAAAGCCCCACATTGGTGGTGGAATTGTCGATATCGATGGCGAGGACCACAGCAGCCACTTCCCTTCTCCGTGATTATCCAAAATTCTATCAGAAATGCGGGTGAGATGCAAGGGAATTTCCGTTGCCTCTCTGGCTGCAAGCGCAGGGCGGCGGAGCGCCTCGCGCGTTCCGCCGCCCAGTGTCTGCTTGATTCAGATATGCTCCCGGATGAGCCGGCCCATCTCTTTGGTGCCGATGGGGGTGACGCCGGGCTCGGCGATGTCTGGGGTCCTCCAGCCCTCGGCAAGCACCGCATCCACCGCCGCCTCGATGGCATCGGCCTCGGCGGCGCGCTGGAAGGAATAGCGGAACATCATGGCCACGGACAGGATGGTGGCGATGGGGTTGGCCTTGTCCTGACCGGCGATGTCGGGGGCGGA
>CALWYC010000077.1 GCA_944385655.1 uncultured Intestinimonas sp.
ACGGCGTCCCCTTCTCTCGAAGGGGACGCCGTTCTGCTTGTTCTCTTATTCCAGACCCAGGGGGATGATGGCGCAGTAGTCCTCGATGCTGCCGTTCTGCTGGAAGCACTTGAGGATCTCTTTTCCGATGGGGTGGAGCTCCGGCACGTCGAAGGCGGAGAGCTCCTTGGCGAAGAAGTCGTAGAGGATCTTGGCGCCCTTGTCGTAGCCCTCGTCGCCCAGGGTCTCCTGGCGCTCGGGGCGGAGGAACCGGGAGCTGATCTGCTGGCCGTCCACCTTCATCTCCTTGAGGGCGTAGCCCAGGAGGGGGCAGCGGGCGGGGACCAGACGGTCCATCTTCATGTTGACGCCGCCCCGGCGGGCCAGGTACTCCCGGGAGATCCACTCGGCGGCGAAGCCGATCTTGTAGGCGCCGATGTGCTGGTTGGGGATGAGCACGTACTTGGTGTTCTTGCACCGCAAAATCTGCTCCAGCAGGAGGTTGGCCTGCTTCACCCGGAGGCCGGTGGCGAAGGGCCAGTAGGAGCCCACGCCCTCGCTGGCCAGCTTGGCGCTGCCGCTGATGCTGGGGTTGTTGAAGCCCCGGGGGGCCACCAGCCGCCACAGCCAGGCCAGGGCGGGGGGGATGATGCCCATGAGGCCCAGGATGCCGTAGCTGGGGTGCTCGTTGGTGGCGGGGGGCATGCGGACGCCGAAGCTGCGCACGTCCACCTCCACCGGCTTGTCGGCGATGTGGGGGATGAGGCGGCGGGGGATGATGACCCGGGGGTTGGGGCAGGGCTTGCCGTCGGAGTCCAGGGTGTGCTCCCACAGCAGGCAGGTGGAACGGGGCACACCGTCGATGTTGAAGAACATGAGGGGCTCCTTGGTGTGGATGGAGATGCGCTCGTAGAGGGGATCGGCGCCGTACT
Organism: uncultured Intestinimonas sp.; assembly: GCA_944385655.1. Taxonomy (GTDB): domain Bacteria; phylum Bacillota; class Clostridia; order Oscillospirales; family Oscillospiraceae; genus Intestinimonas. The sequence goes on from CALWYC010000077.1 coordinate 912, forward strand.
CGGTGATGCCGTCCACCCGGATGAACCAGCCGTCCTCGCCGTCGGTGAGGGCCAGCTTGCCGTTGCGGGGCTGGTAGCTGGGCTGGCACATGGCCATGTCGTCGGTGACCGGCTGGATGGAGCAGGTGTCGCTCATGCTGATATAGGTCTTTTCATTGGTCTCGATGTTGACGCCCAGCAGCACCCGGCCGTCGGCCACACGGGGCACCTCCTGGAGCAGCTCGCTCTTGCCGCCGCCGGAGGCTCCCTCGTGCATCATGACCATCTCGTTCTCGTAGGGGGTGATGACCCGGGCCGCCGAGGCGTGGGCGGTGATCCAGCCCTCCCGCTCGCCGATGTCCAGCAGGACGCTGTAGATGCCCTTCTTGGCGGAGGGACCGGGATAGAGGTTGTAGGAGAAGACCTCGTGGAGGTCGCTGTGGCGGCTGTGGACCACCACCTGCTTGCCGTTGAAGTGGGTGTGGCGGAAGGGGGGCGCCACGTAGACGATGGAGCGGGGCTTGAAGTGCTCCACCTCCCGGGCGTTCACGAAGGCCTGGAGCTCCGCCAGGGCGAAGGCGAAGAAGGCGGCGTTCCGGGGGCAGACCAGGATGGAGTCGTAGCCGTACTGGTAGCCGCCGGCCTTGAAGGGCACGATGATGAGCTCCTGACGGGCCAGCCACCGGTAGGTCTCCTCCCGGAGCTGGTCGAAGTCATAGCCGTACACATCCTCGAACCGGGGCTTGTCGGTGGGCTGGTCGTCGGCGATGCGCATGCAGTCGGGGTCCCGGCGGCGCATATAGTCCTCCACATAGTTGACCACCGCGCCGTTTTTGCAGCGCACCACCGTGGCCTCCTTCACGGGCTTCCCGTTCACGTCATAGAGGACCTCGATCTTGTCCGTGTGCTCGTTGCCGAAGATGAGCTCGTAGAGGGTCTCCTTGCTGTCGGGCACGATCACACTGGGACTATTGTTGATGATATTGGTCAGTTCCGGCGTAAATGTGAATTTTTCAAGCAAAACATTCATGCAGACGGCGCCTCACTTTCTTTTTGCCCCGAGCTTTCCATCGAAACAAAGAATACTTCTATGTGTAACTTTACAGGAGAATGGCCCGTTTGTCAAGGGGAGGGCGGTCATCCGGGCGGGGGAAGCGCCCCCGCCCGTCCCCGGACCGGGCCGGTCTGTTTTTGCAACTTGTCCGTGCTCAGGCTTCATGGACGTGCTCAGGTACGGACAAAAGACGCCGTCCGGACCGGACGGCGTCTTTTCACTCGGTGAAGGTCAGGGTGACCGGCCCGGCATACATCCGGTAGGGCACCTGGGTGGCGGGCAGCACGGCCGTGCTCCCCGGCAGCACCACGGCGGTGCCCGGCGTCTCGGACCAGAGCCGGCCGTCCTCGTCCATATGCACCGCCGCGTCCCCGCCGATCTGGAGGAAGCAGTCGGCGGCCACGGTGGTCTCGTCCGCCCGGGTGCGCCGGACCACCTGGAGCGTGTCCCCCTCCTCCTCACCCACCCGGAGGCTGACCTGAGACCGGACGGCCTCCACCCCCGCCAGGTAGTAGGAGGCGTAGTCCGGCCGGTCGGTGGTGATGCCGTGGCAGCCCTCATAGTACCGCTGCTCCAGCAGCTCGTACTCGTTGACGGTCCAGGGCTGGACGAGGATGCCCCGGTGCCGGGCCGCCCGGGCCAGGGCGGCGGTCTGGGCCTCCTGGGGGCAGCTGTAGAAGGCGCTCACCGGGTCCAGCGTCTCCGCCATGGCCTTCAGGTTGGCGGCGGTGTCCGCCCCGCTCTGGGTGCAGGCGGCCAGATAGCCCACCGCCGCCTCGGGCAGGGCGGCCCGGACCCGCCGGAGCTGCTCCAGGTCGTAGGAGAGGAAGGCCACCCGGTCGGTCATGCCGGCGGCCCGGACGGTCTGGACCAGGGGGGTGATGAGGGCGGGGTCGTTGCTCTTGATCTCCACCAGGAAGACCACGTCCTCCCCCCGGACCGCCCGGAAGAGCTGCTCCAGGGTGGGCATCCGGTCCCCGGGGAGGGCCTTGTCCCGGAAGGTGAGACTCTGGAGCTGGAGCCGGGTGGCGGCGGCGATCCAGAGGTTTTGGTCCATGAGGGCGCCGGTGGTGGAGTCGTGGTTCACCATCACCACCCCGTCGGCGGAGAGGTGGACGTCGCACTCGATGGCCTGCGCCCCCGCCTCCGCCGCCAGGACAGCGGCGCGCTCCGTGTTCTCCGGCGCCGTCTCGTGGAGGCCCCGGTGGGCGGTGATGACAGGGGTGCGGGTGAGGACCCGCCGCCCCGCCGGGAAGGACTCGACGGCGTCCATGACCCCCTCCCAGTCCCCGGTGACCAGGCCGTCGGCCCCGGAGAGGATGGCGGTATAGGCCGCCTCCCCGCCGTCGGTGCGGACCCAGACGGCCACCCCGCGGGTCTGGATGGCCTCCACCGTCTCCGGCAGGGCGTCCGTCCCGTCCAGCACCACCGCCCGGGCGCCCGCCCGGCCGGCCAGAGCGGCTGCCTCGGTGGCGTCCGCAAGGTCCATGGCGGAGCAGTCCAGGATGGCCCGGACCCCCGGCCGACCGGCGCAGGCGGTCTGGAGGACCTGGAGCTGGCTGGAGAAGACGTTCACATCCACGATGCCGTTGGCGGAGACGTACTGGGCGAAGGCAGCGGCGGTAGCCAAGTCCTCGATGCGGAACCCTGCCAGCACCCGCTTGTCCAGCCGGGACAGATACTCCTTGAGGGAGATCCGGCTCCCCCGGTCCGTCACGGTGAGGTCGGAGAAGACCCCCTTGATCAGCGTGGCGGGGCGTCGCTCCCCAGCCGCCGTGTCGGCGGCGGAGAGGCCGTCCCCCTCCGCCGCCACCGTGGGGGACAGGACCAGCCCCGTTTTGGGCTCGTAGACCTGGGTGTCGTAGCCGTTGGGGGTGAGGGGCACCTCGGTGGGCAGGTCGGGCAGCTGATCGGTGACCGACAGGGAGAGGAGCTCCGCCGTCACACCGTCAAAGGTGAAGGCCACCCGGCCGTCCAGGGTGGCGCGGTCGGCCGCCTCGGTGCGCAGCGTCAGCACCCCGTCCACGTACTGGCAGATCACGCCGTCCCGGCAGAGGACGGTGAGGGTATAGACCCGCCCGGCCTCCATGGCCTCCCCCAGGGGGGCGGCACACTGGGTGTTCCACACCCCGCTGGGCAGCATCCGGGTACACTCCAGGCCGTTGGTGACGGTGGGGTCCCGGCGCAGGCCCAGCTGCCAGAAGGAGAATTTGGAGTAGGTGCCCGTCCCGCCGGCGGACCGGGCGCCGAAGGCCAGGCCGCACCAGCGGCTCTCCCCCACGGCGTCGGTGATCCGGACCCGGGCCTGGATGCAGTAATCCCGTCCGTAGTTCCAGATGGGGAAGACCACCGCCTCATAGCCGTTCCCCGCCGTCCCCACGGCGTTGAGGACGCCGCCGGCCACATAGACGTCGTCGGCGGCGGCCAGGCGGATACCGCAGTCGTTCAGCAGGGCGGGGCTGTCGAAGGTCAGGTCCACCCGGCTGTTGAGGAAGAGGGGCGCGGTCACCTCCTGGCCCTGCCGCCTGAGGGTCAGGTACCAGCAGCCCTCCTCCTCGCTCCACCGGGCGGAGGCCGACGTCTTCTCGTCCCCCGTCAGGGCGGCGGCCTGGGCGGCGATGGACTCCGCCGTGACCTCCTCCGCCGTGTCAAAGGTAAAGTCCCCGGTCAGCACCGCCCGCAGCTGTCCCTCCAGCACCTCCTGCCCGGAGGCGTCCCGGCGGTAGAGGCTCACCTTGGTGGGCAGCCGCACCGTCTCCCCCTCCCCGGTGAGGGTGATGGAAAAGCCCTCCTGGGCATCCCCCGTGACCCGGACCTTGCCGCCGGCGTCGGTGAAGCCGGAGGGGGCCAGCACGCCCTCCATCTTCTCCGCCACCGCCGTCCGCGCCGCCAGGGCGGAGGCCTCCCGGGACACCGTCACCGTCAGCCGGTCGGGCGCCAGCTCCCGGGCCCAGGCCAGGGCGGACACCGCCTCCAGCTCCACCGTCCCGGCGCGGCCCTTGGCCTCCAGGGTCAGGGAGAAGCTTCCGGTCTCCCCGGCCACCACCGGCAGCGACGCCTCCCCCTTCTCAAATTCCAGGGTGAGCCGGGTCTCGCCGTCGGCCTCCAGAGCCTGTCCGCCCACGGTGAGGGCAGGGACCTCCCCCGCCTCGTCCAGGTAGCCGGTCACCGTCACCTCCAGCGCCCCGTCCAGGCTGCGGCTGCCGCCGTCCAGCGCCAGCACCCGCTCCGCCCCCAGGGGGAGCCGGTCCGGCGCCTCAATGTCCAGCCGCCCGGCGGCCTGGGCCCCCCGGGGCATCAAGAGCAGGGCCAGACAGGCCCCGCACAGTACATTCGTCAACGCTCTGATTTTAGACATGGAGTTCCTTTCCGCGCACATGCTTTTTCCGCCTCTGCGGACTTTCCTGTTAGGATGACCAGACAAAAATAAAAAACGCGCCGCAAGCCTTTTCATGCTTACGGCGCGTCATGATCCTTGTCAAAAAAGGCGCACAGGCCGGCAGGGCCGCAGCTCAGCCAAACCGGAGCCCAGCGGAGCGGGTCCGGTTTGGAGAGGAGGAGCAAGGGAGCGGGCGGACGGCGTCTTTTTTGCCGCAGGCATAAAAAGACGTCGGAGCAAAGCGAACTTTGCTCCGACGATGGCGCAGAAGGAGGGATTTGAACCCTCGCACGGTTTAACCCGTCTACTCCCTTAGCAGGGGAGCCCCTTCGGCCACTTGGGTACTTCTGCATGCCGAATTGAATGTTCTGATTCACTTGTGAGCCCCGCCGGGGGAGAAAAATGGCGGAGAGAGTGGGATTCGAACCCACGGCTCTTGCGAGTCACCGGTTTTCAAGACCGGCTCCTTAAACCACTCGGACATCTCTCCACGACCCGAGCGCCACCATGCTATCAAACGCAGGTGTTATCATACCATAACCCGCACGGCTTGTCAACACTTAGAAGAGAAAAAACCGGGGCCTTACGGCCCCGGCCCGTTGGATTCAGCTGAAGAAGGCGTGGGCCCCGATGGTGGTCACGTAGGTGCGGTTGCGCTGGGCCCAGCTGTTGGGGGAGACGGAGGGGTTGACGAAGTAGAGGCTGCTGCCGCCCACCCGGACGCCCTCCAGGATCAGCTTGGCCGCCGCCACGCTCTCGGCGTTGGGCTCCCTGTAGATGCTGCCGTTGCTGACGGGGGTGAACTGGTTGGGGGCGAAGATGACGTCATAGATGGTGTTGGGGAACCGGGGGCTGGCCACCCGGTTCATGATGACGGTGCCCACCGCCAGCTTGCCGTCCATGGGCTGGTTGCCGCTCTCGGCGTTGATGATGTGGGAGAGCCAGTAGAGGGCGTCGCTGTCGTAGAAGCTGTCGCCGGAGGCGATGGGGCTCTCGCCGCTGTAGACCTCCACCACGCCGCTCTCCTGGTTCCAGCTCACCCAGCCGCCCATGGCCTGGGCGATGGTGCGCACCGGCACCAGCACCCGCCCATTCTGGGCGATGACGCCGTTGAGCACGTACAGGCAGCGGCCGTTGGCCTCGATATACTGGTCGCCCACCCGGACCCGGATGCTCAGGCCCTCGGCGGTGACCACCGCGTACTCGCCCTCCCAGCCGATGACGGCGTCGGGCCGCAGGCCCAGCACCGCGTTGACCAGAGAGACATAGGTGATGCCGTTGTACACCGTGAGACCGGGGTCCTCGCAGGGGACGCCGTCCACCAGAAAATAAGTGCCCGCGGTGGTCTGCTCGCCATCGGCGGCCTCCGCCGCCAGCGCCCAGCTCCCCATGGGAAGGACCATGGCCAGGCAGAGCAGCAGGCACAGGATACGCACGCGCATGTCGTATGCTTCCTCCTTGCGGTCTTGTAATCTTGTCGTTGCTTTTGTAACCAGATTGTAACCGATTTGAAGAAAAATTGCAAGACTTATTTTTGGAAACCTTTCGTCGAATCCACCAAAGCCCTTGCGCCCCAACGGGTCCGGCCACAATTTTCCCGCTGTCTTTCCCCCGGTTTTACCGCCGAAAAAGGAGGATCTCCCCACATTTGGCCGGAGAGGGTCGGCTGCCGTCGGGGCCGCTTTCCGTGGGCGGAGCCGCCGGACCCGGGGCGGGCACGCCTGAGCGTTTTCCACAAAGGCCGCCGCTCTGTCCGGCCCTCCTTTTGAGGAAAAAAGAAAAATCCAGAAAATGCCTTGACAATTCACCGGGATGAAGCTATACTTTCGCCCATAGTTGAGGACAAAGATGTTCCCACTGCCCAAGGGCGGGAGCATCTTTGTCCTTTTTTATTTGCATTCTTTGCAAAGCAGAAGGAGGACTTGTCATGTCGTACACGAAGGAAGACATCATCCGCATGGTCAAGGAGGGGGACGTGGAGTTCATCCGCCTCCAGTTCACCGACATTTTCGGCCAGCTCAAGAACGTGGCCATCACCGCCTCCCAGATCGAAAAGGCGGTCAACAACCAGATCATGTTCGACGGCTCCTCCATCGAGGGCTTCGTCCGCATCGATGAGTCCGACCAGTACCTCTGCCCCGATCTGGACTCCTTCGCCATCTTCCCCTGGCGGCCCAGCCACGGCAAGGTGGCCCGGCTCATCTGCGACGTCCACAACCCCGACGGCTCCCCCTTCGTGGGCGACCCCAGAGGGGTGCTCAAGCGGGCGCTGAAGAAAGCCGCCGATCTGGGCTATGACGCCTTCAATGTGGGCCCCGAGGCGGAGTTCTTCCTCTTCCAGACCGATGACGAGGGCAAGCCCACCACCAAGACCAACGACGAGGCGGGCTACTTCGACCTGGGCCCCCTGGACCACGGCGAGTCCACCCGCCGGGAGATCTGCATGGCCCTGGAGCAGATGGGCTTCGAGATCGAGGCCAGCCACCACGAGGTGGCCGAGGGCCAGCACGAGATCGACTTCAAGTACGCCGGCGCCCTTCACACCGCCGACAACATCATGACCTTCAAGCTGGCGGTCAAGACCCTGGCCCAGAAGAACGGCCTCCACGCCACCTTCATGCCCAAGCCCATCTTCGGCATCAACGGCTCCGGCATGCACACCAACATGTCTCTCTTCCAAAACGGGAAGAATGTCTTTTATGATCCCGACGGGGAGAAGGGCCTCTCCAGGGAGGCCTACGCCTTCATCGCCGGCATCCTCCACCACGTCCGCGGCTTTGCCGCCGTCACCAACCCCCTGGTGAACTCCTATAAGCGGCTGGTGCCCGGCTACGAGGCCCCCTGCTACCTGGCCTGGTCGGCCTCCAACCGCTCCGCCCTCATCCGTATCCCCGCCGCCCGGGGGCAGGCCACCCGGGTGGAGCTCCGCTCCCCCGACCCGGCCTGCAATCCCTACCTGGCCTTCGCCGTCTGTCTGGCCGCCGGCCTGGACGGCATCGAGAAGGGCATGACCCCTCCCGCCGAGGTCACCGAAAACATCTTCGCCATGGACCAGGCCGCCCGGGAGGCCAACGGCATCGCCTCCCTGCCCGGCTCCCTGGAGGAGGCCGTGGCCGCCCTGGAGGCCGACCCCCTGGTCCTGGACACCCTGGGCGAGCACGTGGCCGCCAACTTCATCGCCGGCAAGAAGAAGGAGTGGGACGAGTACCGCACCCGTGTGAGCTCCTGGGAGCGGGAAAAATATATCATCAACTACTGAAAACCGCGCCGCGACACTCCACCCAGCAGGGAGGGAAGGGAAATGGATCAGGTGATCGTCGCCTTTGAAAGCAGCCAGACCGCCGAGCGCATCCGGGACATCCTGGAGAGCGGCGCCACCGCCTCCTGCGTCCTGTGCAGGACGGCCGATCAGGTCCGCCGGGCCGTCCACAAGCTCCACATCACCGCCGTGGTGTGCGGCTTCAAGCTGGCCGACCAGGGGGCGGAGGCCCTGTTCCGCGATCTGCCCCCCACCTGCGCCATGCTGGTGCTGGCCCCCCGGGACCTGCTGGAGCTCCTTCAGGAGGAGGACATCTTCCGCCTGGCCGCGCCGGTCTCCAGGGGCGACCTGACCGGCTCGGTGCGGATGCTCCTCCAGATGGGCCGCCGGCTGGAGCGGGCCTGCAAGCCCCGGCGCTCCTCCGAGGAGCAGGCCCTCATCGACGGGGCCAAGGCCCTGCTCATGGAGCGCAGCGGCATGTCGGAGGCCCAGGCCTACCGCTTTTTGCAGAAGACCAGCATGGACCACAGCGCGCGTCTGGTCCAGACCGCCCAGATGATCCTGGACAGCGCGGAATAACGTACAGAGGCAACGCAGTCTCGAGGCGGCAGTCCGGGGGTGCGGCTGCCGCCTTTTGCGTCGCATGAGGCGAGATCCCGACCGAGGAAAGGGGATGCACCATATGAAAAAAGAAGGATATGCGCCCGTGGGCCTTTACCGGCCCGACTTTGAGCACGACGCCTGCGGCATCGGCGCCGTGGTGGACATCCAGGGCAGGCCCAGCCACCGGACGGTGGACGACGCCCTGAAGATCGTGGAGAAGCTGGAGCACCGGGCCGGCAAGGACGCCCGGGGCGAGACCGGCGACGGCGTGGGCATTCTGGTCCAGCTCTCCCACACCTTCTTCGCCAAGGCCGCCGGGGAGGCGGGCATCGCCCTGCCCGGCGCGGGGGACTACGGCGTGGGCATGTTCTTCTTCCCCCGGGACGACCTGCGGCGCCGGCAGGCCCGGCAGCGGTTCGAGGACATCACCGCCAAGGAGGGCCTCCCCTTCCTGGGCTGGCGGACGGTGCCGGTCTGCCCCCAGGTCCTGGGCCGGCGGGCCCTGGACAAGATGCCCGTGATCGAGCAGGCCTTCCTGGCCCGGCCGGCGGAGACCGCCCCCGGCCTGGACTTCGACCGGCGGCTCTACGTGGTCCGGCGGCTCTTTGAGCACGCCAGCCCGGGCACCTACGTCCCCTCCCTCTCCAGCCGCACCATTGTCTACAAGGGCATGTTCCTGGTGGGGCAGCTGCGGCAGTTCTACTCCGACCTCCAGAGCGAGGACTACCGGTCCGCCCTGGCCATCGTCCACTCCCGGTTCTCCACCAACACCGACCCCTCCTGGGAGCGGGCCCACCCCAACCGCCTCATCGCCCACAACGGCGAGATCAACACCATACGGGGCAACGTGGACCGGATGCTGGCCCGGGAGGAGACCATGTCCTCCCCCCTCCTCTCCGGCGACCTGGCCAAGGTGCTGCCGGTGGTGGAGGTGTCGGGCTCCGACTCGGCCATGCTGGACAACGCCCTGGAGTTCCTCATGATGGCCGGCATGGACCTGCCCCTGGCCGTCATGGCCTGCATCCCCGAGCCCTGGATGGGCGATCCCGCCATCTCCCGGGCCAAGCGGGACCTCTACCAGTACTACGCCACCCTCATGGAGCCCTGGGACGGCCCCGCCGCCATCCTCTTCTCCGACGGCGACCGGGTGGGGGCCGTGCTGGACCGCAACGGCCTGCGGCCCGCCCGGTACTACGTGACCCGTGACGGGCGGCTCATCCTCTCCTCCGAGGTGGGGGTGCTGGACCTGGCCCCGGAGGAGATCGTCCAAAAATCCCGGCTGGAGCCGGGCAGGATGCTGCTGGTGGACCTGAAGGAGGGCCGCATC
>CALWYC010000078.1 GCA_944385655.1 uncultured Intestinimonas sp.
GATACCCCCCGGGGGTGTCCCTGTCAAGCCTTTTTTGCGCTGCAAAAGCAGAGCAAAATGGGCCATGTGCCGCTTTCAGCGGCACGCCATAAAATTTCTTGCTATTTTTCCTGTTCTAGTGTATTATTTATATAGAACACTAAGACACAAGGAGGGGGAACCGTGCAGTTCAGCAACAGCGTACCCATCTACCTCCAGGTGATGGAGGACATGAAGCGGGAGATGGTGACGGGTGGCCTGCCGGCTGGGAGCCGGGTGGAGTCGGTCCGGGCGCTGGCCGCCCGGTACGGCATCAATCTGAACACCATGCAGCGGGTGTGCTCCGAGCTGGAGCGGGAGGGCCTGCTGGAGACCCGGCGTGGGGTGGGCTCCTTCGTCACCGGGGACTGGGAACGGCTCTCCGCCCTCCGGGAGGAGATGGCCCGGACTCTGGCGGCGGCCTACCTGAAGGGCATGGCAGGGCTGGGCTTTTCCCGGCTGGAGGCCGCCGAGCGGCTGAGCGGGGAGGAGGGAGACGGTGGACAGTCTGCTGGAAGTCAAAGGGCTCTGTAAGCATCTGGACGGACGGACCGTTTTGGGAGCGTGCAGCTTCTCCCTGGCGCCGGGCCATATCACCGGCCTGCTGGGCCCCAACGGGGCGGGAAAGTCCACCCTGCTGCGGGCCATCGCCGGGCTGTGGCGGCCCGACGGGGGTGAGATCCTGCTCCACGGAAGGCCCATCACCCGCCGGGAGCGGCCCAGGGTGGCCTACATGGCCGACCACACCCTGCTGCCCCGGGACCTGACGGTGCGGCAGGCCGTCAAGTGGTACCGGGACCTCTTCCCGGGCCTGGACCCGGACCGGTTCCGGGCGGTGTCGGGAAACCTGCCTGAGATGGAGCCGGTGTCCCGGCTCTCCAAGGGGCAGGCGGAGCGGCTGGACCTGGGCCTCCTCCTGGCCCGGGACGCCGACCTCTATCTGCTAGATGAGCCTCTGGGGGGCGTGGACCCGGTGGAGCGGGCCAAGATCCTGTCGGCGGCGGCGGGGGTCATGGAGGACCACAACGCCCTCCTCATGGCCACCCACCTGGTCCACGACATCGAGCCCATTCTGGACGACGTCCTCTTCCTTCGGGCGGGCCATGTGGTCCTGTCCGCCTCCGCCGAGGGGCTGCGGCAGCGGGAGGGCGTGTCAGTGGAGGAGAAGTATATGGAGGTCTTTGGAGGTGGCGGCCGGTGAAGGGATTGTGGAACAGCGCCAAATGGGAACTCACAGAGAGCGGACTGCTACGGGGTCAGACACTCTTTTTTCTGGGACTTTGGCTGATCTATGACCTCAACGCAGCTGTAAACTGGAACGGCAACGGCCTGCCTCTTCTCTTTAGCTTTCATTTGATCACAGCTGCTGTCCTGGCGGTCTATCGGGGACTGAGATGGCCCTTCACCGGGGCCTTCGACCTGGAGCGGACCAGCGGCCGCCCGGCCTGGCAGTCGGTGCTGGGCCGGGCCCTGGCATGGGCGGCGGTCATCGCCGCGGGCACGGCGATCCAGCAGGCCAATTTCCGGCTCTGCCTGGACAGGATGCGGGATGTCTGGCCTAGGATCTACTACGACGGCGCGGAGCGGTTGGCCCGGCTGGAGTCCTGGACCGGTTGGGTCCCCTTTCTGGTGATCGCCGGGGCGGGAACGGCGGCCTACGTGCTCCCTCTCACGGTGGCCCTGTGGTGTCGGGGTGGGCGGTTCCGGCACCGTGCCACCATGGCCAATGCCGCCGTTTGGCTGTTCGCCGTGGTGGTCGTGGGATACCTCGCGTTTCGGAGCATCCCCCTGAGCATCTCCATACCTGCCTGCATCGGTATTTGTCTGCCGGTGAGCATCTGGCTGCTCACCAATAAAGTAGAATAGACAGACAAAGACCGCCGCGTATACCCTTGGGTATGCGCGGCGGTCTCATTCAGGTCTGCTTGCCGGCGGTGGTGTCCCGGAACAGGAGGGAGATGCACCACACGGCGGAGAGGCCCACCAGGGTGTAGACCACCCGGCTGAAGGCGCTGCCGGAGCCGCCGAACAGGAAGGCCACCAGGTCAAAGCCGAAGATCCCGATGCTGCCCCAGTTGAGCCCGCCCACGATGGCCAGGATCAGGGCGATCTTATCCACGATCACGGAAAAAACCTCCTCATTTTGGTATCCGGGGCTTAGGATGACCAAAACGGGGAGGTTTTATGCAGCCGTCAAAAAGACGGGTTACAGCAGGGACTTGGGGCCGAAGCCGTGGGCAAGGAGCTCCCGAAGGGGAAGCTTTACGTACTCGTGGTCGCCCCGGGCGATGAGACACTCCAGGTCGGGGGCGAACTCAAAGAGAAATTGGCGGCAGGCGCCGCAGGGCCAGCAGTAGTCGGTGGAGTTGCCCACGATGGCGATGCGGACGAAATCGTCCCGGTGCCCCTCGCTCACCGCCTTCACCGCGGCGGTGCGCTCGGCGCAGATGGTGGAGCCGTAGGCGGCGTTCTCCACGTTGCAGCCGGTGAAGACGGTGCCGTCGGCGCACTCCAGGGCGGCGCCCACGGGGAAGTGGGAGTAGGGCACGTAGGACCGCTCCAGCATGGAAAAGGCCCGTTCCACCAGTTCCCGTTCTGTCATAGGATGACCTCCTCTCGTGATCTCACTGGATATGGACGTGGTTGTTGATGTGGTTGGCACAGTAGCAGTAGTAGCCGTTGCATTTTGAGCAGTAGCGGAATTCCATGTTGGGGTCGTCGGCGTCTGTAATGCCGCAGACGGCGCACTTGTGGAGATAGCCCTTGTCCTTCTTGGCCTCCCGGGCAGCCTTTTTGAAATTGATGGTCTGCCGGGAGCTCTGGTGCCGGAAGCGGCGGAACCAGGGGGTGAGGTAGCTCCAGAAGAAGAGGACGTAGTTGACCAGGGAGGAGAGGATCATGGGGAGGATCATGGGCAGATAGAGGGGCAGCAGGGCCGTGGGGGTCTGGATGATGTCCCACACCACGATGAAGACGTAAAAGACGGCCAGCCACTTGGCCCGGACGGGGATGACGAAGTAGAAACGCATCTCGGCGTCGGGGTAGAGGGTGGCGAAGGCCAGAAAGAGGGACAGGTTCACGTAGTACATGGAGGCGGTGGGCAGGGGCGTGCCGGTGAGGAAATAGGAGAGGAGGCCGAAGACCACGCTGAGCAGGATGCCGCAGGCGTAGTAGAGGGTGAACTTGGCGGTGCCCCACTCCCGCTCCATGAAGGGCCCCAGGAAGGCGTAGAAGAACATGGAGACGATGAACCAGAAGAGCTTGCTGGCCTGGGGGACGAAGACGAAGGTGATGAGCCGCCAGATCTGCCCGTGGAGGATGGCGGCGGGGTAGAAGTCCAGCAGGACGGAGAAGGTGCCGCTGCTGAACTGGTCCAGGAGAAAGACGGCCACGGTGCCGGCGATGATGAGATACATCAGGTTGGGGATACCGAATTTGGGGTGCCGGTACGCGAAGCGGTCCAGCCAGCTGTCCACGGAGCGCATGTGGGAGCCTCCTTCAAAGATGTTGGATTCGTGCGCTAAATATTTTACCCTCTTTCCGGTGGGAAGTCTATCAGAAAATTGTGAATTTTCTGCGATGGGGCCGGAGGGGGGACAAGAGCTCTTGACAATGCCGGCGCAGATGATATAATAGTGGCACAACTTCATAACCTTATCAAGAGTGGCGGAGGGAACGGCCCGATGAAGCCCGGCAACCTGTGGGAGACCGCAAGGTGCCAAATCCGGCGGCGGTGTTCGAAAGATGAGGGTAAGATCTCGTGCGCTCCGTCGTCCGGAGCGCTTTTTTGCTGCCGTTTTTCCGCCCAGCGGAAACAGAAAGGAAATGCACTATGAGTCACCGCGTATTCACCTCCGAGTCCGTCACCGAGGGACATCCCGACAAAGTCTGCGACCAGATCTCCGACGCCGTCCTGGACGATATCCTGGCCAGCGACCCCAAGGCCCACGTGGCCTGCGAGACCTTCACCACCACCGGCATGGTGGTGGTCATGGGTGAGATCACCACCAGCCACTACACCGACATCCCCGCCATCGTCCGCCGCACCGTGGAGCGCATCGGCTACACCGACCCCGCCTACGGCTTCGACTACCGCTCCTGCGCCGTCATGACCGCCATCGACGAGCAGTCCCCCGACATCGCCATGGGCGTCAACCAGTCCTACGAGGTCCAGCAGGGAGGCGACACCGATCCCCTGGACCTGGTGGGCGCCGGCGACCAGGGCATGATGTTCGGCTACGCCTGCGACGAGACCCCGGAGCTCATGCCCGCCCCCATCTCCCTGGCTCACCGGCTCACCCGGCGGCTGGCCCAGGTCCGCAAGAGCGGGGAGCTCAAATGGGTCCGCCCCGACGGCAAGAGCCAGGTCACCGTGGAGTATGACGAGGACGGCAAGGTGGTCCGCTGCCCCGCCATCGTGGTCTCCACCCAGCACGACCCCGACATTGCCCTGAAGGATCTGCGGGAGGCCATCGTGGAGACGGTCATCAAGCCCATCATCCCCGCCCAGTACATCGACGCCGACACCAAGTTCTTTGTGAACCCCACCGGCCGCTTCGTGGTGGGCGGCCCCGTGGGCGACACCGGCCTCACCGGCCGTAAGATCATCGTGGACACCTACGGCGGCGCCGCCGCCCACGGCGGCGGCGCCTTCTCCGGCAAGGACCCCACCAAGGTGGACCGCTCCGCCGCCTACATGGCCCGCTACGCCGCCAAGAACCTGGTGGCGGCCGGCCTGTGCCGCAAGTGCCAGATCGAGCTGGCCTACGCCATCGGCGTGGCCCACCCCGTCTCCGTGCTGGTGGACACCTTCGGCACCGGCGTCCTCCCCGAGGAGCAGCTCTCCCAGATCGTGGAGCGCCACTTCGACCTGCGCCCCGCCGCCATCATCCGGGACCTGGACCTGCTGCGGCCCATCTACGAGCAGACCGCCGCCTACGGCCACTTCGGCCGCACCGACATCGACCTGCCCTGGGAGCGGACCGACCGGGCGGAGGCCCTCAAGCAGTATCTGGCCTGAATCGAACGCAGAGCAAGCGCAATGGCCCCGGAGCATCGCTCCGGGGCCATTGTTTTTGAAAAATATATGCCGCAGCTGCGATAGTTTGTCGCCCTCCGCCGTTATCCGGGTAGAACATACAGCGGTACAAGGAGGCGGCAGCGATGAAATGCGGCGGATTTATGGCGGGGCTGCTGTGCGGCGCCCTTCTGTTCGGCAGCGGCACGGCCATGGCCGTGTCCGCGGGGGTGACGGCCACCCCCTCCCGGCAGCCCATCTATGTGGACGGAGCGCTCACCCCCATGGCGGCCTATGCCATCGACGGGAACAACTATGTCAAGCTCCGGGACATCGGCCAGGCGGTGGACTTCAATGTCTACTGGGACGACGGGGTCCGGGTGGACACCGCCTCCGGCTATACCGGGACGGCGCCGGACGGGACGGAGGGCCTCCGGGCGGAGATCCGCCAGGCCACCAACGATCTGCGCCTGGCCAACGGCGCCGCCGCCCTGGCCTCCGATCCCCTCCTGGACCAGGCCGCCCAGGTCCGGGCCCTGGAGATGGCGGAGAGCGGGGTCTACGGCCACACCCGGCCCGATGGCCGGCCGGCCCACACGGTCACCGACAGCGACAAGACCGGGGAGAACCTCCACCGCATTCCCCAACGGTACCTGGAGGCCCAGGGCCTGAGCCTGGCCGAGCTGGTGGTGGAGGAGTGGGCGGCCTCGGCCGTCCACCGGACCAACCTGCTGCACAGCGGGTACGGCAGCTTCGGCGTGGGTGTGGCCGAAGGGACCGACGAGCGCGGCGAGCCCTGCTGGTACTGCGTCCAGATCTTCCTCCTGGACGGCTGTGCCGTCACCTGGGTGGACGGCGTGGCCCGGGCGGGGTAGTGGAGCCGGTGAAAAGGGAAGATTGAATCAGTAAAAATCCCGAACGTGTTCACGTTCGGGATTTTTGTAAAGGACGATTAAAATTGATGTTTTGAAATTCCGGAACCACATAAGAAAACATGGGATAGTTCAGCAAAATCAATGTTTTCAGAGACAAGGAACACGATGTGAAATCAAAAAATCAAACACTGACAGGATAAAGGGTGCTGATGTGAAATATCAGCACCCTTTTCTTGTCCCAAACGCCACGGACCGCACCCTGCTGGAAAAGATCCGGGACGCCCTCCGCATTATCATCAGCAAGCTCACAAGCGCGGAGCGGCGGCAGGCTCAGGCGGCGGAAGGCAAGCTCAGCGCCGCTCTGGAGGCGGCAAACAGGCAATCGATAGATTGCAAAGGAATCAGCACAGTGATAAGATTGGTCCATCAAAGAATTCCATGAGGGAGAACATAGAGTATGGACGAGAAGACGAAGCTCACACAGAAATTGATGGATATTACCAAGGAGAAACACGGGACGGTGACCAAAGAGCAGGAGGCGAAGATCAAGGAGTTCTCGGAGAGCTTTCTCCTTCTTCTGGACGATACGGAAGAGTAGATCCTTCCTTTGGACAAACGCCGGCCAGATTCTGGGCAAATGGGAATACCGTAAAACCGGAAAGCGGCAGCACGGTTTATGCGGAGCAGCAGACCGTAATGGAATACGGAGTATCAAGTTTTGTTGTATCAGACCAGGCATTGGAACAGAATTTTGGCGAAAACGCTCCTCCCGCTGTTACTTCCGAAGGACAGATCTATTTCCGGCAGACGCTCCCCGAAAAAAAACGAGGAATAATTGCTCCGCATGAACTGATACACGCCATGCGTCAGGCAGATTACGCGCCGTATCTGGAGTTTGTTGAAAAAACACCGGACATGCTCAACTTGAACGACCCTAAAAAGGCACAAAAAAGCGGGCGACCCCTGCTATTCACAGAGGTCGCCCATGATTTTGCGTCGCTATGTTATGTGATATCCATAGATGACGTCTTAATGTGTGAAGAACGGTTAAAATCGGTATTTTGAAATTCCGGAACAACCGCCTGCACTCGGAACGATCGGCCTCCCGGCTGCGGCGCGTCTGCGCCGTACGAGCGTTTTGCCGGAGGCAAAACCTCGGCGCAGGGGCAATTCATTTGCCCCGAGCATGTGCAGTCTCCGAAGGGTGGAGGCGGCCTCCGGCCGCCAGAACCCAAAACAAAAAGGTCATCCCTTCGGATGACCTTTTTGTTTTGGAGCAGGTGAAGGGAATCGAACCCTCGTGTTCAGCTTGGGAAGCTGACGTTCTGCCATTGAACTACACCTGCATGAAATCGACTTTGCTATTATAGCATGGGAGGACCCATTTTGCAAGGGGGGATTTGCAGAACTTGCCCCCGGAGATTCGACATTGTTCACAAATTCTTTACATAAAATTTATGCAAGGTCCACATGATTCTCTTGCTTTTTCCCTTTGGGGCTGCTATACTATAGTCCAGAACAAAGGAAAGGAGGCATGTGCAGTGTATTTGGTTTCCGTGAAGCCCCAGGACGTGGATGATCTGATCTTCGGCGGCAGCGAGGAGCGGACCGTGAGTGAGCGGTAAGCTTTTGTACGGAGAAGACCGCACCGGAAGGTGTGGCTTTTTTGTTGACAGAGACAAATTGACCACAGGCAGGTTGGCTTTGGGCGAAGGCGTCCAAAGCCCTTTTGCTTTTTATAGGGTACCGCCCGTCTGCCTGAGGCAGACGGGCGGTTTTTGTACTACAGGAGGACGGTGAGGCGCTGGGTCCGGGAGAAGGTCTGGCCGGGGGCCAGGAGCAGAGTGCCGGGGCGGTCGGTCAGGTCCCGGCCGGGACCGATGTAGCCGCTCCAGGGCTCGATGCACAGGAAGCCGGGCAGGCCGGGCTGACTCCACAGCAGGACGTAGGGGTAGCCCTCCACCCACAGCCGCAGGGCCCGGCCGGTGTCCCGCTCCTCCAGCTGGAGCCACCGGGAGGCGAGACCGGTGAGGCAGATGGTGTCGCCGGTAAAAAGCGCGGGGGAGAGGGGGAGCACGTCGCCGCCGCCGGGGGCCTCCGGCCGCTGGAAGCGGACCAGGTAGTCCTCCGCCCGCCGGCCCGGCGTGAAGGGACAGCGCAGGCCGGTGTGGAAGCCCAGCTGTACCGGCATGGGCTGGCTGGACTCGTTCACCGCCGTGCAGGTGGTGACCAGGTCGCTGCCCTCCAGGGCGTGGACGGTCTCGAAGGTGAAGGGCCAGGGCCAGGCCGGGCCGTCGTACCGGAGGCGGAACCGGAGCCGGTCCGGCGCCTGCTCCGCCAGGGTGTGGTCCAGGTCCCGGACCAGGCCGTGGCGGCCGGGGGGAACGGGGCGTCCGCCGTGGGACCAGCCCTCCTCCAGCAGACCGCACCAGGGGAAGCAGACGGGGGCGTGCCAGGGCCACACCGACGGCTCGGCGTCCCAGAGGCAGGCGGTGCCGTCCGCCCCCTCCAGGGCCCACAGCTCGGCGCCCTTGCCGGATACCGTCACATGGAGGGCCTCGTTTCGGATCTCATAGAGCATGGCGTTCTCCTTTTGAAAGATGGGGCAACGGCTCCCCCGCGCCAGGCGCGGAGGAGCCGTTTTTTCGTTTATCGAAGGGAGATGAAGCGGCTGTCGTAGTCGCCCAGCAGGGGCAGGCAGTAGTCCCGGAAGGCGGGCTGGATGCTGGCGCCGTCGGCGCCGATCCACTCCAGGGGGAACTTCTTCTCGGCGTTGGCCACCTGCTCCAGGGGGATGAGGATGGTCTTGGAGGCATAGGGGTCCCGGGTGGTCTCAAAGCCCACCATGAAGCCGGTCTTGCCCTCCACGGCGGAGCGGACGGCGCAGGCGCCGGCCTCCTCGGCCTCCTTCTGGTCGATCTCGGACATGAGGCTCACGCTCACACGGCCCAGCAGGCCGGGCTTCTCGGACCGGGACTTCAGGCCGGTCTCCTGCATGATCATGTCGCTGAGCGCCTGGGCGGCGCCGCCGGGCACCTTGTGGCCGAAGCCGTCCACCACGCCGGAGTCGGCCACGGGGGAGCCGTCGGCATAGTGGATACCCTCGGAGATGGTCACCAGAAGACCGCGGCCCTTGGCCCACTTCTCCTTGACAGCGGCAAGGAATTTCTCCTTGTCGAAGGCCACCTCGGGCAGGTACACCAGATGCTCGCAGGGCATCAGGTCGGCGTACAGGGCGGAAGCGGCGGTGATCCAGCCGGCGTTGCGGCCCATCATCTCCATCACCACCACATGGATGGGCAGGGCGGAGGCGTCCTGGGCCAGCTCCAGGGCGGAGACGGCGGCGTACTTGGCGGCGGAGCCGAAGCCGGGGCAGTGGTCGGTGACGTCCAGATCGTTGTCGATGGTCTTGGGGATGCCGATGACCCGCAGCTCATAGCCGGTCTGGACGGAGAGCTGGTAGATCTTGTTGCAGGTGTCCATGGAGTCGTTGCCGCCGTTGTAGAAGAAGTAGCGGATGTTGAACTTTCTGAAGCACTCCAGCACGGCGGGGTAGTCGGCGTCGGTGAGCTTGCGGCGGCAGGAGCCCAGGGCGGAGGCGGGGGTCTTGGCCAGCAGCGAGAGGTCCTCATCGGAGAATTTGCCCAGGTCGATGAGATCCCCGGCCAGGATGCCCTCGGCGCCGAAGCGGGCGCCGTAGATGGTCTCGATCTCGCCGTGGGCCTTGGCCTCCCGGACGGCGCCCAGCAGGGAGGAGTTGATCACGGGGGTGGGGCCGCCGCCGTGAGCGATGAGCATGTTACCTTTCAGCACGGTAGATCCTCCTTACACGTTGCTCAGGTCGTCGTCGGCCATGCAGAGGTGGACGGCGCCCAGCTTGAAGGTCTGGGGCAGGGCCAGGATGTTGGGGTTGGGGCCCACGTACTTCTTCATGGCGTCCTGGAGGGCCTCCTCGAAGGTGGCCCGGGTCTTGAGGCCCATGCCCCGGGCGATGCCGGGCTCCTGGGCGCCCACGATGTAGATGGCGGCGGTGTTCATCTCGGCGATGTGGCCGCAGCTCATCATGGAGAAGCCGTGGAAGGGGTGGAAGGCGTTGCAGAAGCGGTACTTGCGGATGTACTCCTGGTTGGTGGCGAAGTACTCGCCGTAGCGGTCCATGTCGGGGAGGACGTTCATGTAGTCGTGCTGGAACATCTCATAGAGCTCCCGCAGGTAGGGCCAGCGCTCGTCGTGGAAGTAGCCGTTGCAGATGGAGGAGCAGATGATGACGCAGTTTTCCTTCATGACCCGCTTGTGGCGGATGACCTGGGCGGACAGGGCCTGCATCATCTGGATGGGGTTGGTGCCCATGCCGTTGCCGTAGTGGAAGTTCTGGGGCATACCGAAGACCATCACGTCGTACTTCTCCTTGGCGAAGGGGACGTAGGTGCGCTTGTTGGCCACCTGCCAGGAGGCGGGCTGCATCACCTTGGCGTAGCCGGAGAAGATGGCGATCTGGCGGGAGTAGGTGTCCAGCACCGCGTCGCAGCAGAAGAAGGGGTGGCCCATCTTCTCCTCCATG
>CALWYC010000079.1 GCA_944385655.1 uncultured Intestinimonas sp.
AGCTTCTCGATGCGCTCGATGGAGTGGAGGACGGTGGTGTGGTCCCGGTTCTCGAACTCCCGGCCGATCTCCTTCAGGGAGAGGTTGGTCATCTCCCGGATGAGGTACATGGCCACCTGCCGGGCCAGAGCGGTGTCCTTGGTGCGGCCCTGGCCCCGGAGGGCGCTGTTTTCGATGTTGTAGAAGCTGCACACCTCCTCGATGATGACGTCGGCGGTGGGCATGATGTCGGTGGGGTCCTTGAACATGTCCCGGACGGCCCGGGTGACGGTGGCGGCGTCGATGCTGCTCCCCTCCAGGTCCCGGAGGGCCATGATCTTGTTGACGGTGCCCTCGATCTGCCGCACGTTGGCGGTGATGTTCTCCGCCACGTACTGCAAAACAGCCTCGGGCAGCTCCACCCCCATGCGGATGGCCTTGTTTTTGATGATGGCCATGCGGGTCTCGTAGTCGGGGGGCTGGATGTCGGCGATGAGGCCCCACTCGAACCGGGTCTTGAGCCGGTCCTCCAGCTTGAGCATCTCCTTGGGGGGGCGGTCGGCGGTGAAGACGATCTGCTTCCGGGTCTCATAGAGGGTGTTGAAGGTGTGGAACATCTCCTCCATGGTGGAGTCCTTGCCGGCGATGAACTGCACGTCGTCCATCAAAAACACGTCGGCGGAGCGGAACTTCTCCCGGAACTCCTGGTTGCGGCCCTCCCGGATGGCCTGGATGAGCTCGTTGGTGAAGGCGTCGCCCTTGATGTAGACGATGCGGTAGTCGGGGTGCTCGTCATGGATCTTGTGGGCGATGGCGTAGAGGAGGTGGGTCTTGCCCAGCCCCGACTCGCCGTAGATGAAGAGGGGGTTGTAGTTCATGGCGGGGGCGTCGGCCACCGCCCGGGCGGCGGCGTGGGCGAACTTGTTGGAGGAGCCCACCACGAAGCGCTCAAAGGTGTACTCCTCGGTGCCGGGGAGAAAGCTCTCGTCCCGGGCGCTGGGGGCGCGCTGCCGGCGCTCCAGGTCCCCGTCCCCCAGCACCTCCACCTGAAAGTCGGCGGAGAAGAGCTCATGGAGGGCCTTCTGGATGGGGGGCAGGTAGCGGGAGACGATGATGTCCCGCTTGAAGTCGGAGGGTGTGTGGAGGATGAAGGTGTCCCCCTCCATAGACACGGCCACCGTGTCGTCGAACCAGGTGTGGATGGTGGTGGCGGTCATGTCCGCCTCCATGAGGGCCAGGACCCGGGACCAGATATCAGCGGCGGAATTCATGGTATCGACCTCCCTTTGTTCCCAAGGCTGGGTGCTTGCGGCCCCTTTCAGACAGCAAAAGCAGCACCCCTGAGGGCTTCCCCCCAAGGATGATGCCGCCGCCCCGGAAAAAGGGCCTTCTATACATTGGCGCGCAGGGGCCAAAAGTTGCACGTTCGCGTACACATTATAACAAAGAAATCGAAAAGTAGCAATAAGTTTTCCACAGCCGCACCGACTTTTCCACAGGGAAAAAGTGGGCCGGAGCCGGTCCGGCCACAACATGTTGTGTGTAAGGGAAACTCCTTGACATATGTGGAAATTCCAGCAAAAATATAGTTGACAGTGGGGGAAAATATAAGCTATAATATTCGATGCGTCCCGAAACAAGGGGGGCGTCTACCCAAATGACGACCTCGGCCGGTCCTGGCCGGCCGTTGTGGTGGACGGGCATGCCCGTCTCAGGAACCGTTACAGGAGGTGTTCAGACATGAAGCGTACCTATCAGCCCAAGAAGCTCCAGCGTTCCAAGGTCCACGGCTTCCGGAAGCGGATGGCCGACCGGAACGGCCGGAAGGTCCTCTCCCGCCGCCGCGCGAAGGGCCGCGCCCGCCTATCCTACTGAGGATGAGGCAGCCACCGAATAGAGCGTCTTGAAGGGGCGGGGGAGCACATTCCCACCGCCCCTGCAGTGCATACGGCAGTTTTTTCGCCCGCCGTCACACAGGGGAGGACCCGGCCTTGAAATTCACCGTCACCATGAAACGAAACCACGAGTTCCAGCGCCTCTACCACAAGGGGAAGAGCGCCGCCAGCCCCTACCTGGCCCTCTACTGCCGGAAGAGCAAGCGGGGCCAGAACCGGCTGGGCTTCACGGTGGGGAAGAAGGTGGGCTGCGCCGTGAAGCGCAACCGGGTCCGCCGCCGCCTGCGGGAGGTCTACCGCCTCCATGAGGACGAGCTGGTCCCGGGCTACGACATCGTGGTGGTGGCCCGGGTCAAGTCCGTCTACGCCAGATACGCCCAGCTGGAGAAGTCCTTCCTCTCGTTGGCGGACAAGCTGGGTCTGAGAAAGAAGGCGGAGGGGTGAAGGGGCTCCTGCTCGCGCTCATTCGGTTTTACCGCGTCCACATCTCGCCCGCCCGACCTCCCTGCTGCCGCTTCATCCCCACCTGCTCGGCCTACGCCCTGGAGGCGGTGGAGAAGTACGGCGCCTGGAAGGGCGGCTGGCTGGCCCTGCGCCGCATCCTCAAGTGTCAGCCGTTCCACAGGCAAAAGAGCATCGAGTACGACCCGGTGCCTTAGCCTAGATCTTCTGTGGAGGTAAGCAAATGGACTTCGCTTACTACATTCTCACGCCGTTCACCTGGCTGCTGCAGCTCTTCAACAGCCTGACCGGCGGCTACGGCTTCGCCCTCATCCTCTTCGCGGTGGTGGTGAAGCTCATCCTCTTCCCCTTTTCCCTGAAGGGCAAGAAGAGCATGATCCAGATGAACATGCTCTCCGGCAAAATGCAGCAGATCCAGCGCAAGTACGCCAACGACAAGGAGCGCCAGAACCTGGAGATCCAGAAGCTCTATGAGAAGGAGAAGGTCAACCCCATGGGCGGGTGCCTGTGGTCTCTGGTGCCCCTCTTCATCCTGATCCCCCTGTACGCCATCATCCGCCAGCCCCTCAAGTACATGATGGGCCTCACCCCCGATCAGATCAGCGCCGTGGCCGAGGCCCTCAACTGGGCCCAGGTCTCCATCGACAACGGCTGGGTCCGGGGCGTGGCGGACGCCGCCGCCAACGTCTTTAAAAACGACGGCTACAACCAGCTGTTCCTGGCCTCCCTCATCAACCCCGACAACCTGGCCATGGTCCAGGAGGCGGTGGGCAGCGCCGGGCACGTCTTCGCCGTCAACTTCAGCTTCCTGGGCATGGACCTGTCCCAGGTGCCCCAGCTGAAGTTCTGGGCCAACGGCCTGGACTGGGACAGCATCGGACGTTTCCTCATCCCCATCGTCTCCGCCGGCACCGGCCTGTTCTTCTCTCTGGTGACCAACCGCACCAACCAGATGAACAACCAGCAGATCTCTGAACAGCAGAAGAGCACCAACCGGACCATGCTGATCGTCATGCCCCTGATGTCCCTGTGGATCGGCTTCAGCATGCCG
This sequence comes from uncultured Intestinimonas sp., assembly GCA_944385655.1. Classification (GTDB taxonomy): domain Bacteria; phylum Bacillota; class Clostridia; order Oscillospirales; family Oscillospiraceae; genus Intestinimonas. Next base: position 3,388 of record CALWYC010000079.1, read on the forward strand.
GCCGCCCTGGGCGTCTACTGGGTGGCCCAGAACCTCCTCTCCATGATCCAGGAATTCCTGGCGGGCAAGATGCTCAAGAAGGACTATGAGGCCGCCGCCGCCGCCCGCGCCGAGCAGGAGCGGCTGGAGAAGGAGGAGGAGAAGCAGCGCCGCCGGGAGGCCGCCGAGCGCAAGGCCCAGGCCATCGCCGACGCCAAGGCCAACAAGGGCAAGAAGAAGGCCAAGCCCGCCGAGGAGAAGAAGAAGAGCGACGCCTCCGTCATCGACGTCAGCCGGGTGGGCATCCGCGCCTACGCCCGGGGCCGGGCCTACGACCCCTACCGGTACAGCCCCGACGGCCCCACCCCCTACAAGGACCCCGGCGCCCCGGTGGACGAGTCCGCCGTGGAGAAGGCCCTGGAGAAGAAATCCGACCGCCTTCAGGCCGTGGCCGCCGAGGACAAGGCCGACCAGCTCATCCTGGATGAGCTGAAGGAGACCGCCGTTCCGGAGACGGAGGAGACCGCTCAGACCGACAGCGCCGCTGAGGTCATCGCCGAGACGGCCGCCGCCGACGCCGAGGACCCCTGGGCCGGCATCGACGCCGAGGTGGAGGCCATCAACGCCGAGACCGAAGACAAGGACAAGGAATGACCCCAACATAAGGAGACGAGAAGACCTATGTTGCAGTATATCGAGACCACGGGTAAAAACGAGGAGGAGGCCATCAGCGCCGCCCTCCGGAAGCTGGGCCTGGACCGGGACGAGGTCTCCGTGGAGGTGCTGGAGCGGGCCAAGAGCGGCTTTCTGGGCATCGGCGGCAGCCCCGCCAAGGTGAAGGTGACCTACGAGGTCCCCGACGCGCCCGCCCCCAAGGCCGCCGAGCCCAAGGCGGAGCCCGTCAAGGCTGAGGCGCCCAAGGCCCAGCCGGTGAAGGAGGAGGCCCCCGCCGCCCCCGTTTCCCAGCCCAAGACCGAGCCTGAGGCCCAGGCCGCCGAGTCCGCCGCCCCCGCCGGAGACCGGGCCGAGGCCATCACCGCCTTCCTCACCGGCCTCATGGCCCAGATGGAGGTGTCCGCCGCCCCCCGCATCGCCATGGGGGAGGACGGCAGCTACAAGGTGACCCTGGAGGGGGAGAACCTGGGCGCCCTCATCGGCCGCCGGGGGGAGACCCTGGACGCCATCCAGCAGCTCACCAGCTACGCCGTCAACCGGGGCCAGTCCAAGCGGGTCCGCATCCACGTGGACGCCGAGGGCTACCGGGCCAAGCGGGAGGAGTCCCTGGAGCGCCTGGCCCGGAAGGTGGCCGGGAAGGTGGTCAAGTACCGCCGGAACGTGACATTGGAGCCCATGAACGCCTATGAGCGCCATGTGATCCACACCGCCCTCCAGGACTACCCCGACGTGACCACCTACTCCACCGGCACCGAGCCCAACCGCCGCACCGTGGTGGCCTACTCCAAGGGCGAGCACCGGAACTGACGCAGATACCGAGAAATAATAGTACAGCCCCCCTCGCGCTCCGCCCGGAGCGCGAGGGGGGCTTTTTTTCCAGATGACAAAACAGAGCGTGGTCCCGGGCGCGCCGGGGTCGTCGCGCCCCACACAAAACGTGGTGCTGCATGTGCCGGGGCGGGCGGCCGCAGGCCGCCCCTACGAAAACGTCGCAGAACATGTGGGTAGGGGCGGCCTTTGGCCGCCCGCCGACCCACGCCGCGACGCCCACCACAAAGGCGGCCGCAAGATAGAAATGCCGCCTTTCCCTGTTCCGCCCGCACAGGCCGTAACGGCCGGGGCCGGTGCGCCATGGGGGCGTAAAGACGCAGGCCGCCGCCGGACACCTCACAGCGCCCCAATTCCCAAAAGCCCCTTTTTCTTTGGATTCCAAAAACCGTTTCTTTTTCCAGCAGGGAAAAAGAAATGGGTTTTGAGACCGTCTCTCTCGTCCCCAGACGCCCCCTCATCCGCACCAGTGTGCGCACTTAGGCGCCTTCCCCCCTGGGAGGAAGGTTTCGTGGGCGGCGGCTGATAGCCGCCCCTACCCAAACCCTGCGGCGTGGTTTGGCGCGCCGGGTCGTCGCGCCCCACACACAGGAGAACCGCGCCCCATCCACGTCATTCTGAGGCCGCAGGCCGAAGAATCCGTAACTCCCGTCCCCGGACGCCCCCTCATCCGCCCCAGTGTGCCCACTGGGGCACCTTCCCCCCTGATGGGGGAAGGTTTTTGGGGGGCTCGTACCATTTCTGCATGGGGCGCGTCCGGGAAGCCGCGCCCCGCCAATCAAGCAGACCCACGTTGGTACGGCGGGCGGCTGATAGCCGCCCCTACGAAAACGGCGCAGAGCTGGGTAGGGGCGGATATTATCCGCCCGCTGACCTTCCCCCTGGAAGGGGGAAGGTCTTGGCACGCCGAATCGTCGCGCCCCACAAAAAAGCAGTTACAGCCGCGCCCCACCCCATGACAAGGCAGGTCCCGGTCCCCGTGTCCCTTTCGTGCGAAGAAAAAACATCTTTCCTATTTGAAGCAAATGGGGTATAATAAATGGGAATAGCTGTTCTCACTTCAGCCTGTCCTGCACGGGCTCTGTCTGCATCAAGGAGGGATTACCATGAAACTGATCCTTGCCATCATCAACTTTGACGACGCCAATGCCGTCACCCACGCCCTGACCAAGAAGGGCTTCTCCTCCACCAAGCTGGCCACCACCGGCGGCTTCCTCATGGCGGGCAACGTCACCATCCTGGTGGGCGTGGACGAGGAGAAGGTCCAGGCCGTCATCGACATCATCAAGGAGCACTCCCACTCCCGCAAGCAGATGATCCCCACCACCACCGAGATGAGCTACGGCTACTACCCCTCCATGCCCGTGGAGGTCACCGTGGGCGGCGCCACCATCTTCGTGGTGGATATCGAGCGCTTCGAGCGGGCCTGATGCGGGGACTGGAGGTCCTGGCGGGCAACCCCCAGGCCAAGCACCGCCTCTCCGCCGGCCGGGGGCTCTCCCACGCCTACATCCTCTCCGGTCCCGCCGGCAGCGGCAAGCACACCCTGGCCGGGCTCCTGGCCCGGGCCCTGGTGTGCTCCGGGAGGGGGGAGGCCCCCTGCGGCGCCTGCCCCGACTGCCGGAAGGCCGCCGCCGGCGTCCACCCCGACGTCATCACCATCGGCGAGGCGGGCAAGGACATCAGTGTGGCCATGGTCCGCGCCCTGCGGTCCGACGCCTACATCCGGCCCAATGAGGCCCCGCGGAAGGTCTACCTGCTCCCCGACGCCCACACCATGAACCAGAGCGCCCAGAACGCCCTTCTCAAGCTGCTGGAGGAGGGTCCGCCCTACGCCGCCTTCCTGCTGCTGGCCGAGAACGCCGGGGCCATCCTGCCCACGGTGCGCTCCCGGTGCGAGACCCTGACCCTCAGCCCCGTCACCGAGGCCGAGGCCCGGGCGGCCCTGGCCGCCCGGTTCCCCGACCGCCCCGCCCAGGAGATCGCCGACGCCGCCCGCCGGTGCGAGGGGCTCATCGGCCGGGGCATCGCCCTGCTGGAGGGGGGAGGCCGCACCCGGGAGGTCCAGGACCAGGCCGCCCGCCTGGCGGCGCTGCTGCTGGAGGGCCCGGAGCTGACCGCCCTGGAGTTCTGCACCGGGCTGGAGAAGTGGGAGCGGGAGGACCTGTGCGCCCTCCTGGAGGAGACGGTGGAGCAGGTCCGCGCCGGCCTGGGCCGGCCCTGGGAGCCCCGGCGGGCCATGGCCCTCATCGGTCGCCTGGAGGAGGTCCGGCGGAGCCTGGACTTCCACGTGGGCGCCGGCCATGTGGCCGGCTGGCTGTGCGCCGGCTCCTTTTCATTTTGAGATATGAGGTATCCCCATGACTGAGATCATCGGCGTCCGCTTCAAGAGCGGCGGCAAACAATACTACTTCGACCCCCAGGGCGTCCAGGTCTCGCCCGGCCAGGGGGTCATCATCGAGACCGCCCGGGGGGTGGAGTACGGCCAGTGCGTCCAGGGCAACACCCTGGTGCCCGACGAGTCCGTGGTCCCCCCTCTGCGGCCCATGCTCCGGGTGGCCACGGCCGAGGACGAGAAGATCGTGGCCAAGAACCGGGAGAAGGAGGCCAAGGCCTTCCGCATCTGCCAGGAGAAGATCGCCCAGCACGGCCTGGAGATGAAGCTGGTGGAGGTGGAGTACAACTTCGAGGGGAACAAGATCCTCTTCTTCTTCACCGCCGAGGGCCGGGTGGACTTCCGCGCCCTGGTCAAGGACCTGGCCGGCGTCTTCCACACCCGCATCGAGCTGCGTCAGATCGGCGTCCGGGACGAGGCCAAGATGCTGGGCGGCCTGGGCATCTGCGGCCGGCCCTTCTGCTGCTCCGGCTTCCTGGACGAGTTCCAGCCCGTGTCCATCAAGATGGCCAAGACCCAGAACCTGTCCCTCAACCCCACCAAGATCTCCGGCACCTGCGGGCGGCTCATGTGCTGCCTGAAGTACGAGCAGGAGGCCTATGAGGACGCCGTGAAGCGGATGCCCAAGCAGGAGTCCTTCGTGGAGACCCCCGACGGGGTGGGCACCGTGTGCCAGGTGAATCTGCTGAAGGAGCAGGTGAAGGTACGGCTGGACGACGCCCCGGAGACCCCCAAATGCTACCGGGGCTGTGAGATCTGCGTGGTCCGCAACGGCAAGGGCAAGCGGCCGGAGGACTACGTGCCCCCGCCGCCGGAGGAGCTGGCCAAGCTGCGCTATGTGGCCCCCCGGGAGGAGGGGGTGTGGGAGCGTCCCGCCCCCCAGCGCACCGCCCTCAGCGAGGCTCTGGAGCGGGTGTTCCAGGCGGCGGAGGAGAGCGCCCAGCCCACCCGGGAGAAGAAGATGGCCCCCTCGGAGCGGGGGAGCCGCAGCCGGGGCGGGTCCCGGCGGCGGAAGGGGAGCGGCGAGGGCAAGCCCGCCCAGGAGGCCGCCCCCGAGAAGAAGAAGGAGCAGCCGCCCCGTGGGGACAGGCCCCAGGGAGAGGGCCGCTCCAACCGGCCCGGCAAGGGCAGGGGGGAGAAGCCCCAGCAGGCCCCCCAGCAGCCCCAGAATCAGCCCACCAGGGAGGGCGGCGAGAGCGGCGAGAAGAAGGCCTCCGGCAGCCGCAGCCGGAACCGGCGCCGCCGCCGGCCCTCTGGCGGCGGACAGCAGCCCAAGCCCCCCGCGGCGGAATAAAAGGGATGAGAGAGCGCCCGTCCGGCATTGAACCGGACGGGCGCTTTTTGCGGTCGCAGGGTTGACCTGTGTCCATTGTAGGGGCGGATAGCATCCGCCCGCCGTACCGATGCGGGACCACCCGATTTTGTGGGGCGCGCCGGGTCGTCGCGCCAAACCACGCCTGAAGCGCACCCTCATCCGGCCCTTCGGGCCACCTTCCCCCTGGAAGGGGGAAGGTCCAGAGAGGAAGGAGAACCGCAAAACCTTCCCCCCTTAGGGGGGGAAGGTGGCGGCGTAGCCGCCGGATGAGGGGACGTCTGGAGACAGGAAAACGTTCAAAACCCATTTCGCTTCCGTGCCGGAAAAAGAGAAACGGTTTTTGGGATCCAAAGAAAAAGGGGCTCCCGTGGGGGTCAGGTGGCTCCAAATAGGCTTTCGGCGGCCCGTCTTTACGCCCCCGTTGAGGTCCGGCCCCGTCCACAGTGGACTACCCCGGCGGAACAGGGAAAAGCCGGTGGTCCTATCCCACATTTTTTCGCCGCCTGCGCGGGTGGGGGTCGGGGTGCGGCTCCGCTGCCTGGCATTCCCGTTGCTGCGGCGCAGGTTGGGCGTTTCGGTGTGAGGTGCAGCTCCATCCCTCTTCACTCTTCACTGCTACCTCTTCCTTTGTCTGTGGGGCGCGACGACTCGGCGCGCCTTAAACCTTCCCCCTTATAGGGGGAAGGTGGCGGCGTAGCCGCCGGATGAGGGTGGGCTGGTACGTTGAATTTGGCTGTTTGTTCGATCCGGCTCCCCCTCATCCGCCCCTGCGGGGCACCTTCCCCCCTGAGGGGGGAAGGTTTTTGTGGCGGAACATGCCAACCCCCCGTCCTCACGGACGGGGGTTTGGTTCCGGTTCAGTGCTCCCCGCAGGAATGCCCGTGGCCGCCGCAGTGGTGGTCATGGTGGCCGCCGCAGTCGTGGCCGTGGTGCTCGTCGTGGTGGCGGCACTCCGCCGCCGGGTCATAGGCCAGCTTTCCGGCCAGCAGGTCGGCCACGGCCTGGTCGGCGTCGCCGGACACGCCGCCGTAGAGCTGGATGCCCGCCTGGGCCAGGGCCGCCCGGGCGCCGCCGCCGATGCCGCCGCAGATGAGGGTGTCCACGCCGCTGTCGGCCAGGAGCCCCGCCAGGGCGCCGTGGCCGCTGCCGCCCGCGCTGAGGATGGCCGCCGACTTCACGGCCCCGTCCGCAACGCTGTACACCTTGAACTTCTCCGTGTGGCCGAAGTGCTGGAACACCTGGCCGTTCTCATAGGTCACCGCGATCTTTTTCACTGCTGTTTCCTCCTTCATGACAATGCCTGTGGCAGCGGGGGCAGCCCTTCCCGCCGGGACAGAGGGCGAAGGCGCCGCCGCCGATGGTCAGCTCCCCGCCCCGGACCAGGAACTGGGCCAGCTTGGCCCGGGCGGCGCCGTAGATGGCCTGGACCGTGGCCCGGGAGACCTCCATCTGCCGGGCGCAGTCGGCCTGGGTCAGGCCCTCCAGGTCCATGAGCCGGATGGTCTCGAATTCGTCCACCGTCAGGCGGATGGGCTCCCGGCAGGGGATGGGCTCCCCGACCGGGCGGAAGCACCGCCGCTCCGGCAGGGCGCACACCCGCCGACGCTTGCAGGGTCTGGGCATGGGCCCCCTCCTCTCAGGTTTTTGGTATATGCCAGCAACTCAAGTATACTCCTTTCCTGGCATATGTCAAGAATGAGAGGAGACTTTTCCACACCGGGGACATTTTTGTGGATGTTTTTCCGGCGTGGGCGGCCGCAGGCAGCCCCCACACTCAAAACCTTCCCCCTGAAAGGGGGAAGGTGGCCCGCAGGGCCGGATGAGGGTGCGTCTCGGAAGTGGTTTGGCGCGCCGAGTCGTCGCGCCCCAC
>CALWYC010000080.1 GCA_944385655.1 uncultured Intestinimonas sp.
CAAAATTGCTCCTTTTCAGGGACGGAACGGGCCTTAGCGGGCCACGAAGCCCACCTTTTTATAGACCTTGCGCAGGGTCTTGTTGGCCACATAGCCGGCCTTCTCGGCGCCGGAGCGGTAGACCGACTCCAGGTAGGCCTTGTCGGACAGGAGCCGCTGGGCCTCCTCCCGGATGGGCCGCAGGCACTCCACCACCGCGTCGCCCACGGCGGGCTTGAACTTGCCGTAGCCCTGGCCGTCAAACTCGGCCTCGATGGTCTCCATGCTCTTGCCGGTGACGGCGGAGTAGATGCTCATGAGGTTGGACACACCGGGCTTTTGCTCCGGGTCGAAGCGGACGCACCGCTCGGTGTCGGAGTCGGTGATGGCCCGCTTGAACTTGCGCTGGATGTCCTCCGGCTTCTCCATCAGGAAGACGCAGCCCTCGGGGATGGACTTGCTCATCTTGGTGTCGGGGGCGTTGAGGGACATGATCCGGGCGCCGGTCTTGGGGATGTAGGGCTCCGGGATCTTGAACACGTCGCCGTAGATGTTGTTGAAGCGCTGGGCCACGTTCCGGGTGAGCTCCACATGCTGCTTCTGGTCGTTGCCCACGGGGACGAAGTCGGGCTGGTAGAGCAGGATGTCGGCGGCCATGAGGGCGGGATAGGTGAAGAGGCCGCCGTTGATGTTGTCGGCGTGCTTGGCCGACTTGTCCTTGAACTGGGTCATGCGGCTGAGCTCACCGAACATGGTATAGCAGTTGAGGACCCAGCCCAGCTCGGCGTGGGCGGGGATGTGGGACTGGATGAAGAGGGTATTCTTCTCCGGGTCCAGGCCGCAGGCAATGTAGGCCGCCAGCTGCTCCAGGGTGCGGCGGCGCAGGTCGGCGGGGTTCTGCCGCACCGTGATGGTGTGCATGTCCGCCATGAAGTAGTAGCAGTCGAACTCCTCCGCCCGGGCACCCCAGTTCTTGATGGCCCCCAGATAGTTGCCCAGGTGCAGGTCGCCGCTGGGCTGGATGCCGGAGAGCATGACTTTTTTCTGCATTTCTTGTTCCATAGTTAACACCTCAAAACAGGATCGGACCGGCGGTCCTCCCATCATTCCGCAGGCCGCCCGCGGGTCTCGCTCTAAAAATTGGTCCCGCAGTGCCGATACAACGCCTAATATCATACCACATCAGCCCCAAAATGACAAGGCCGGGGGACGCGCGCACGTCTCCCGGCCCTGTCATTTTTTCCGTTTTCAGCACCCGTGCCGGCGGGCGGCCTCCAGGGTATTCACCATCAGCATGGCCCGGGTCATGGGACCCACGCCTCCGGGCACCGGGGTAATAAGGGAGGCCTTCTCCGCCACGGCGGGGTAATCCACGTCGCCGCAGAGCTTGCCGGCCTCATTACGGTTCATGGCCACGTCGATGACCACCGCCCCCTCCTTCACCATGTCGGCGGTGATGAGGTTCCGCTTCCCCACCGCCGCCACCAGGATGTCGGCCCGGCGGCAGACCTCGCCCAGGTCCCTGGTCCGGGAATGGCAGATGGTAACCGTGCCGTGGGCGGCCAGGAGCAGCATGCCCATGGGCTTGCCCACGATGTTGGACCGGCCCACCACCACGCACTCCTTCCCCTTGGGGTCCACCCCGTACTCCTTCAGCATCTCCATGACGCCGGCGGGGGTGCAGGGGGCGAAGCAGGGCTGGCCGGTGGACAGCCGCCCCACGTTGATGGGGTGGAAGCCGTCCACGTCCTTGTCCGGGTCGATGGCCAGGAGGACCGCCTCCTCGTCATAGCCCTCCGGCAGGGGGAGCTGGCAGAGGATGCCGTCGATGTCGGCCCGGCCGTTGAGGCTCCCAATGATCTCCATGAGGGCGGCCTGGCCCGCGTCGGCCGGGAGGGCGTACTCCTCGCTGTAGATGCCGCACTCGTCGCAGTCCTTCCGCTTGCTGTTGACGTAAGTACGGGAGGCCTGGTTGTCTCCCACGATGATGACCGCCAGCCCCGGACGCCGGGACAGGCCCTCCACCTCCCTGGCCACCCTGGCCTTGCACTTGGCCGCCAGCGCCTTGCCGTCAATGACCGTCGCCGCCATGCTCGTCCTCCTCCTTTTTATCTTCTTTGCGTTCCGCCCGGGCGGCCTCCTTCGCCGCCCGGACCCGGTTGACATAGAGCTCCTCCGGCTTGTGGCGCCGGAAGAAGAGATGATAGATCAAAAAGCCCGCCGCCACCAGGGCCGAGGCGAAGCCCAGCATCTGGGAGACCCGGATGGGGGTGTGGAAGAAATAGAGGCTGTCGGTGCGCAGGCCCTCGATGAGCCCCCGGCCGAAGCCGTACCACAGGAAATAGCTCCACATGATCTGGCCGTCGAAGCGGCGCTTCCCCTTCCGCACCACCAGCAGGAGCAGCAGGATGCCCAGCAGGTTCCACAACGACTCGTAGAGGAAGGTGGGGTGGACCTCCATATACTGCCAGGCCCCGTCCACATAGGCGTCGATGCCCATGCGCCAGGGGAGGTCGGTGGGCCCGCCGTAGGCCTCCACGTTCATGAAGTTGCCCCACCGGCCTACGCACTGGCCGATGAGCAGGCCGAAGACCCCCACGTCGGCGAAGGCGAAGAAGTTGATCTTCTTCACCTTGCAGAACACGATGAGGGTGGCCGTGGCGGCGATGACGCCGCCGTAGATGGCCAGGCCGCCGTCCCGGATGTCCAGCATCTCCAGGAAGTCGTAGCTCCCGTCCTCCCTCCGGTAGAGGTCCAGATAGAAGACGATGTAGTAGAGCCGCGCCCCGATGATGGCCAGGGGCACGGCGGGAAAGAGCAGGTCGATGACGTCGTCCGACTTGACGCCGAAGCGGGGAGCCATTTTGTAGCAGAACACCACCGCCAGCAGGAAGCCGCAGGCGATGATGACCCCGTACCAGTAGATGGGCAGGCCAAAGAGGGAGAAGGCCACCCGGTTCAGGTGGAGCTCCAGACCCAGGCCGGGGAAGAGGACGGTCCTGGTCATGCCTGCTCCTCCTTGGGGAAGACGATGGACAGCCCGGTCCGCGCCGGGGTCATCCACCGCCGGACCACGTCCTCCACGTCAGCCTTGCCGATGGCCTCAAAGACCTCCGGGAAGCGGAAGAGCTCCTCCCCGGCGAAGTGGCTCTGGGCCAGGCCCACGCAGATGTGCTCAAAGGAGTTGAGGGCCCGGACCCTGCCGCCGTAGACCCCCTTCTTGATCCGGTCAAAGAGGGCCTGGTCCAGCCCCTCCCTGCCGATGCGCTCCACCTCGTCGGCGATGGCCTGCCGCACCGCCCTGGGGTCCCGGCTCTCTCCGCCCACGGTGAGCATGGCGCACTGGGGATAGGCCTCGTAGCCGTAGCTGAAGCTCTGGTTCACCAGGCCCTGGCCGTACAGCCGGGCGTAGAGGGGGGTGGAGGTGCCGAAGACCGCCTCGCAGGCCAGCTCCCCCAGGAACTGCCGGCGCAGGTGCTCCTCCCCCCTGGGGGCGGGGTCGGCCTTCCAGCCCAGCTGGAAGATGGGGGTGGACACCGCCATGGACTGGACGGTCTCCGGCCGGAAAGCCTCCTCCGCCTCGGCCTCGCCGTAGTCCCGGGGGATGTCGGTGATGCCCTCCCCGGGCAGGATCTCCCGGGCGATGTCCGCCACCCGCTCCGGGTCCACATCGCCGCAGACGCACAGCACCATATTCCCCGGGTTATAGAAGGCGGCGTGGCAGTCGTACAGGGTGTCGGCGGTGATCCCGGCGATGGACTCCACCGTGCCGGCAATGCTCACCCGGACGGGGTTGTGGGCGTAGAGGGCCTCCAGCATACCGTAAAAGACCTGGTTCTGGGGGTCGTCCTCCACCATGCGGATCTCCTGGCCGATGATGCCCTGCTCCTTGGCCACGCTCTCGGGGGTGAACCAGGGCACGGAGACGAAGGAGAGGAGGATCTTCAGGTTCTCCTCAAACTTCTCCGTGCTCTCGAAGTAGTAGCCGGTGATGTCGGTGGAGGTGAAGGCGTTGGGACTGGCACCGTTGGCGGCCAGGTCCTGGAGGGCGTTGCCGTCCTTGGTGTCGAACATCTTGTGCTCCAGGAAGTGGGCCACCCCGGAGGGGGTGTCGTGCCAGGCGCCGTTCAGCTGGAAGCGCATGTCCATGCCGCCGTAGCTGGTGGCGAAAAAGGCGAAGCTCTTGGAGAAGTCCGGCTTCACATCCACATAGATGTGGAGGCCGTTGTCCAGTCGGGTATGCCAGAGCTTCTCTCCGATGCGGGTATATTCCTTGGTCTCCATGGTATCAGTCCTCCTTGCCCTTGAGGAAATAGATGGTATCCAGTTCCATTTTCTGGGCCACCGCCGTCACCTGCGCCCGGGTGACGGCCTCCACCCGGTCCACCAGGTCCTGGGGCGGTTCCGCCAGGCCGGCCACCGCCTGGCCCAGCCAGTAGTCCTCCAGCCGGCCCTGGGCGTCCATGGTGGACCGCAGGGCGCTGACCACCGCCCGGCGGGCGCCCTCCAGCTCCCAGTCCTCAAAGGCCCCGGCGCGGCAGTTGTCCAGTTGGGCCAGGATCTCGGCCTTGGCCTTCTCATAATTCCTGAACTCGATGCCGGAGGAGACCACCATGATCCCCTTGAACTTCTCCAGGGAGGAACTGGCGAAATAGCACAGGGACAGCTTCTCCCGCACATTGAGGAAGAGCTTGGAGGTGGGGGTGCCGCCGTAGAGGGCGTTGAACACCAGCAGGGCGGGGTAGTCGTCCTCCCACACGCAGGCGCCGCCGGTGCGGAAGCCCAGGGCCAGCTTGCCCTGGGTCACGTCCATGGCCTCGGTGACCAGCCGGGGCTGGTCCTGGGTGGCGTTGTCCTGGACGCCGTGGTCGGGCTCGTCCAGCTCCTCCGCCCGGGGCAGGCTGTCCAGGGCGGCGGTGAGGGCGGCGGCCACCCGGTCGGCGTCGGCGCTGCCGCAGTAGTAGAGCTCCACCGGTGCCTGGGCCAGGAGGGTCTGGTAGCGCGCCCACAGCCCCTCCGCCGTGACGGCGGCGGCGCTCTCCTCATCCCCCAGCCGGTCCACCCCGTAGGGCTCCCCGGCACACATCTCCTGGGTGAGGCGCAGGAGGGAATAGGAGCGCTTCTCGTTCACCTGAGCCTGGATGCGGTCCACCAGGTTGCTCCGCTCCCCCTCCACATATTCCTTCCTGAAGCCGCCGTCCTCAGTGACAGGGCGCAGCAGCAGATCCCCCAGCAGCCGGGCGGCGCCCTCCAGGATGCCGGCCCCCTCCGGGGCGTAGGCGTCGTCCAGGAAGCTGGCCACGAAGCCCAGGCACTGGGCCTCCCCCTTCTTCCGGACGGCGGGCTCGATGGAGCCGCCGTAGAGCTCGTCCAGGGCGGCGGAGAGGGACTCCAGGTCGGGATGGGCCCGGGTGCCCCGGCGGAGGACGTAGGGCAGCAGGGCATTGGCCGAGGCGGTCTCCGCCGCCAGCGGCGCGAGCAGGGTGACGGAGAGCTGGTTGCTCTTGAATTTATGGGTCTGCACCGCCGTCAAACGGACGCCGGGCATCAGGTCTCTCTGAGTCACTTGGGTCATGTCTGACCTTCCTTTCCTTGGTGAGGTTTTCAGGCAGCCTCCATTATACTATACTTTTCCCGCTTTGGCACCCTTAAAACAGGAGAAAACAAAAATCCCCGCCCACAGCTGGTCAATTTCCCCAAGAGGACAGCCGGGAAACGACGGGATTTTCACTTGACAGCCGGTCAGAAATGTTGTATCATACTATTCGTGTAAAGCCACCGTGCTTTACAAGACGGAACGGAGGTGCCGCGATGAAGAACCAGGCCTATCGGATGGCGATGCTCTACGATTTCTACGGCGACCTGCTCACCGACCGTCAGAAGGAGTTTTACGACCTCTACTACAACGAGGACCTCTCCCTGGCCGAGATCGCCGAGAACTACGGCATCACCCGCCAGGGCGTCCGGGACGTCATCGTCCGGGCGGAGGCCTACCTCACCGAGATCGAGGACAAGACCGGCCTCATCCGCCGGTTCCACACCATGCAGGGACAGCTCCGCCAGGTGGCCGACTGCGCCCGGCAGGTCCTGGACCTCAACGACGCCAAGCTGGGCAGCGATGAGCTGGAGGTCCTGGCCGGGCGCATCAAGTCCCTGACCGACACCCTGATCCAGGAGTGACCTATGGCATTTGAAGGACTGACCGAAAAACTCTCCAACGCGTTCAAAAAGCTCCGGGGCAAGGGACGCCTCTCCGAAAACGACGTCAAGGAGGCCATGAAGGAGATCCGCATGGCCCTTCTGGAGGCCGACGTCAGCTACAAGGTGGTCAAGGAGTTCACCAAGACGGTGACCGAGCGGGCCATCGGCGCCGACGTGCTGGAGAGCCTCACCCCCGCCCAGATGATCGTCAAGATCGTCAATGAGGAGCTCACCGCCCTCATGGGCGGCGAGAGCGCCAAGCTCAACATCTCCTCCAAGCCGCCCACGGTGGTGATGGTCGTCGGCCTCAACGGCGCCGGCAAGACCACCAACTGCGCCAAGCTGGCCGGCTTCATGAAAAAGCAGAACGGCAAGCGGCCTCTCCTGGCCGCCTGCGATACCTTCCGCCCCGCCGCCATCCATCAGCTGGAGGTGGTGGGTGAGCAGCTGGACATTCCCGTCTTTCAGATGGGGCAGGCCGACCCGGTGGACATCGCCAAGGCCGCCATCGAGCACGCCCGGAAGCACGGCAACGACCTGGTGTTCCTGGACACCGCCGGCCGCCTCCATGTGGACGAGGAGCTGATGGATCAGCTCAAGGTCATGAAGGCGGCGGTGGATCCCCACGAGATCCTCCTGGTGGTGGACGCCATGATCGGCCAGGACGCGGTGAACGCCGCCAAGGCCTTCGACGAGGCCCTGGACATCACCGGCGTCATGCTCACCAAGCTGGACGGCGACGCCCGGGGCGGCGCGGCCCTCTCCATCAAGGCCGTCACCGGCAAGCCCATCAAGTTCGTGGGCGTGGGCGAGAAGCTGGACCAGGTGGAGATCTTCCACCCCGACCGCATGGCCTCCCGCATCCTGGGCATGGGCGACGTGCTCTCCCTCATCGAGAAGGCGCAGCAGACCTTCGACATGAAGAAGGCCGCCGAGCTCCAGGAGAAAATGAAGAAAAACCGTCTCACCCTGACGGATTTTTACGAGCAGATGCAGCAGTTCAAGAACATGGGCTCCCTCGCCGACCTGGCCGGGATGCTTCCCGGCGTGGACGCCAAGGCCCTGGAGGGGGCCGACCTGGACAAGAACGCCTTGGGCAAGACCGAGGCCATCATCCTGTCCATGACCCCCGCCGAGCGGGAGAACCCCGCCATCCTCAACAGCAGCCGGAAAAAGCGCATCGCCGCCGGCAGCGGTACCCAGGTGGTGGACGTCAACCGGCTCTTGAAGCAGTTCGAGCAGATGCAGCAGCTCACCAAGCAGATGGCCGGCATGGCCGGCGGCAAAATGGCCCGGCGCATGGGCCGGATGGGGAAGTTCAAGGGCTTCCCCTTCGGATAAGTTGGTCCGTACCCAATCGGTACTGCCATATAAGGAATTTGGAAAGATCATTTGGAGGTGACGATACATGGTTAAAATCAGACTGCGTCGCATGGGCGCCAAGAAGGCTCCCTTCTATCGCATCGTGGTGGCCGACTCCCGCTATCCCCGTGACGGCCGTTTCATCGAGGAGATCGGTTTCTACAACCCCACCACCGATCCCGCCGAGCTGAAGGTGGACGTGGAGCGCGCTCAGGCCTGGATCAAGACCGGCGCTCAGCCCACTGAGACTGTGAAGGCTCTGCTGAAAAAGGCCGGCGTGTAAGCCGACGGGAGGCGCACATGAAAGAGCTTCTTACCTATGTGGCCCAAAACCTGGTGGAGCATCCGGAGGCCGTTTCGGTCACCGAGACCCAGGCTGACGGCGAGACCCTCCTGGAGCTTCGGGTGGCCCCCGAGGACATGGGCAAGGTCATCGGCCGCCAGGGCCGCATCGCCAAGGAGATCCGTACCCTGATGCGCTCTGTGGCCCAGCGGAAGGGGACCAGGGTCTCCGTCGAGATCGTGGACTGAAAAGCGGCGGGAGTGATCCCGCCGCTTTTTCATTTTTTCGGGCCGGCAGGCCGGAAAGGACGACACCATATGAAAAATAAATTTCTGGAGGCCGGGCAGATCGTCAACACCCACGGCATCCAGGGGGAGGTCAAGATCGTCCCCTGGTGCGACTCCCCGGAGTTCCTCTGCTCCTTCCCTACCTTATATATAGACGGCGCCCCCGTGAAGGTCCAGGCCGCCCGGCCCCACAAGGGCAACGTGCTGGCCCGGCTGGAAGGCGTGGCCGACGTGAACGCCGCCATGCGCCTCAAGGGCAAGACCGTCTCCATCGACCGCACCGGCGTGGAGCTCCCCGACGGCCGCCACTTCCTGGCCGATCTCATGGGCCTGGAGGTCCGGGACGCCGAGACCGGCGCCGTGCTGGGCACCGTCACCGACATCCTCACCCCCCCCGCCCACGAGGTCTATGTGGTCCGGGGCGGCGGCAGGGAGTACCTGATCCCCGCCGTGGACGAGTTCGTCAAGGAGATCGACGTGGACGGCGGCTTCATCCGGGTCAAGCTTATCGAGGGGATGGGCAGCGATGTATAATATCGACATCATGACCCTCTTCGACGAGACCGTGGGCGACATGATGAACGAGTCCATCCTGGGCCGGGCCCAGGAGCGGGACATCCTGCGCATCGAGGCCCACCAGATCCGGGACTACACCTTAAATAAACAAAAGCAGGTGGACGACTACCCCTACGGCGGCGGCCACGGGGCGGTGATGCAGGCCGACCCCCTCTACCAGTGCTGGAAGCACATCACCGACACCTACGGCCCCGGCCACACCATCTTCCTCTCCCCCGCCGGCAAGACCTTTACCCAGACCGAGGCCAGGCGGCTCCTCCGGGACTACGACCACCTGATCCTGGTGTGCGGCCACTACGAGGGCATCGACGAGCGGTTCATCGAGGAGTGCGTGGACGAGGAGATCTCCATCGGCGACTTCGTCCTCACCGGCGGGGAGCTGCCCGCCATGGTGGTGGCCGACGCCGTGGCCCGCATGGTACCCGGGGTCCTCTCCGACCCCGAGTGCTTCGAGGACGAGAGCCACTGGAACGGCCTGCTGGAGTACCCCCAGTACTCCCGGCCCGAGACCTGGCATGGCCGCACCGTCCCCCCCATCCTCCGCTCCGGCGACCACAAGAACATCGCCCGCTGGCGGCGGAAGCAGAGCATCCTGCGGACCTGGCAGCGGCGGCCCGACCTCTACCGGAAGCTGGAATTCACCACCAAGGAGGACAAAAAGCTCTTGGCCGAACTCCAGTCCGAGGTGCCGGAGCTGCCCCTCCCCGGCGGGGAAGGCTGAACTTTTTCCGTCCTCTTGCATAAAGTTTTCATCGACGGCAGTCCCCCTTTTCCCACAGGAGCGCCAAAAATATTTTCCATATTTTAGTCGTTCATTACGGATACTGGATGTAATTTACCTAAAATATGGGAATTTTGGGGAGGACTCGCGGGACCTGTCCCCCGGTTCCTCCCCCCTTCGCCGCCGCTCATGCGCCGGCGGCCCCAAAACGGCGGAACAGCCTGGGGCGCAGGGGCTTCAAGCTGTAACCATTTGTAACCTTTTGTTTCTTTTCTCCTCCTCCGGCGACGAAAAACGACGGTAAAAACCCTTTCGTTTTTCAGGTAGCCCTTCTGAAAGTTCCCGGTTGATTTGACTTTTGCGGAAAATGCGGCTATAATCCCACCTGTTCCACGCAGCGCAAATGATTACAAAATCAACCGATCCATTTTCAGGAGGCATATTTCCATGTTTGTCCGATCATCCAAGGGCGGCCGCACTGCCGCCCTGCTGATCTCCGGGCTGCTGGCCGCCCTGTTCCTCACCGGCTCCGCCAGTCCCCGGACCACTTACCATATCACCGACGGCGAGACCGTCTACACCGTCACCGGCCAGCCCGATGACACCGAGGGCGCCCTGGCCCTGGCCGGGGTGGAGGTCTCTGAGCGGGACCGGGTCACCTCCGCCCTCCAGGCGGACGGCTCCGTGGCCGTCACCGTGGAGCGGCCGGTGACCACCTACGAGGAGCTGATCGTCGATCTGCTGCCCTACGACACCCTCCGCCAGGCCGACCCCGACCTCCTCCTCGGGGAGGAGCAGGTGGTCCAGGCCGGCGTTCAGGGGGCCGTCGCCGCCCGGAGCCGGGTGGTCACCGACCCCGACGGCAGCCTCTCCATCACCTCCATGGGCACCACCGTCTCCCAGCCGGTGGACGAGATCGTGGCCTACGGCACCCAGGTGGAGCCGGTGGCCCAGTCCTGGCTCAGCGTCACCGACGACGTGCTCACCCACATCGACGCCAACGCCGACGG
>CALWYC010000081.1 GCA_944385655.1 uncultured Intestinimonas sp.
CGCCGCTTGACAAACCGGAAGCCGTCCATTAAAATATGTGGCAGTCCACAAGTGAATATTCGGCAAGTGCCCAGCTCCGGCTGGGGTAAAAGGGAATCGGGTGAGAGTCCCGAGCGATCCGGTCACTGTGAACGGGGAGCGAGCCGCAGAGGCCATTGCCGCGCAGAGCGCGGTGAGAAGGCGCGGTCCGCAGAGATCCGTGAGCCAGGAAACCTGCTTGGTTGAATGAAAACAGAGATGTCTTCCGCTGAGAGCAGTCTGTTGGAACGGTGCACGGCCTTTGCCGGGCACTGTTTTCGCGCCGTCTGCCCGGTTGGGCAGGCGGCCGTTGTTTTTCGGCGGGAGACACACGGAAGCAGGAAAGGAGCGCTCCCCATGAAAAACGCAAAGACCCTGGCCGCCCTCACGGCCCTGGCCCTGACGGTCTCCCTGACCGCCTGTTCCGCCGGAAAGACGGCGGAAACGACCCCGGCGCCCACAGCCGCCCAAGCCCAGAGCGGTCACTACCCGGTGACCGTCACCAACTACAATTACGCCGGCGAGCCAGTGACCTATACCTATGAAAAGGCGCCGGAAAAGGTCATCGCCGTGTACCAGGGCTGTATCGAGACCATGATCGCCCTGGGGCTGGAGGACCACGTGCTGGCCTCCTACGGTCTGGACAATGAGGTCAAGGACGAGTGGAAGGACGGTTTTGCCCGGATGCACTACGACGAGACCGTCTTTGCCCCAGATAAGGAGACAGTCACCCTCCTGGAGCCGGATATGATCTTCTCCTGGGGCTCCTACTTTGGGGAAAAGAAGCTGGGCGACGTGGGGGCCTGGAACGAGAAGGGCGTGGGGACCTACATGAACTCCAACACGGTCCCCGGCGGCGCCCGCACCCTGGAGAACGAATACACCGACATTCTGAACATCGGAAAGATCTTTGACGTGGAGGACCGGGCCCAGGCCCTGGTGGACGAGATGGAGGCCCAGGTGGAGGTCACTCTGGCCGCCGCCCAGGGACAGAAGCCCGTCCGGGTGGCGGTGGTGGAGCCCACGGCGGGCGGCACTATGACCAACTACGGCGCAGATTCCCTGGCCGGGGACATGGTCACCGCCCTGGGCGGCGAGCTGGCCCGGCCCGACGGCAGCGATATGGGCAAGGAGGACCTGGTGGCCTGTGATCCCGACGTGATCTTCGTGGTCTACATGGCGTATGCCGGGGACGATCCTGACGCCGTCCGGGCGGAGCAGCTCGCCGCCATCCAGGACGACCCCGCCCTGGCCAGCCTGTCGGCGGTGCAGAGCGGCCGGGTCCACCTCATCATGCTGGGCGACATGTACGCCAGCGGTCCCCGTACCATCGACGGCATCCGGACCCTGGCCCAGGGCATGTACCCCGGCCTGGAGCTCTGAGGGACATGGAGCGGAGGCGCTGGGGCGGTGACGCCGCCTGGTTCCCGGTCTGCCTGGCCCTGGTGGGAGCGCTGGTGCTCTCTCTCCTGCTGGCCGTCAGCTTCGGCACCGTGTCCATCCCCCTGGGGCAGGTGTATGAAGTCATCCTGGAGGAGCTGAGGGCCCTGCTGCCGGGCGGGACGGCGCCCACCGGGGGCAGCGTCCGGGACGTGGTGTGGCTCATTCGGCTGCCCCGGCTGATCCTGGCCGTGGGGGTGGGGATGGGGCTCTCGGTCTGCGGCGCCGTCATGCAGGCCATCGTCAAAAATCCCCTGGCCGACCCCTATGTGCTGGGCGTGTCCTCCGGCGCCTATCTGGGGGCCTCCCTGGCCATGCTGCTGGGGCTGGGCGGCTTCCTGGGGGGCAGCGCCATGGGCGTGCTGGGCTGCGCGGGGGCGCTGCTGGTCTCCCTGGGGGTGATGGCCCTGGCCAATCTGGGCGGGCGGTCCAACGCCGTCAAGCTCCTCCTGGCCGGCACCGCCCTCAGCGCCGTGTGCGCCGGCTTTTCCAACTTCTTTATCTTCCTCCTCAACGACGACCACGCCGCCACCGCCGTGGTCCAGTGGTCCATGGGCTCCCTGGCCGCCGCCGACTGGGGGAGCAACGCCGTCATCGTCGCTGTGGCGGTGCTGGGCAGTCTCTTTTTCTGGAGCCAGTACCGCAACCTCAACCTGATGCTGCTGGGGGACGACTGTGCCGTCACTCTGGGCGCCGACCTCCACCGGTGGCGGCTCATCTACCTGACGGCGGCGGCGTTAATGGTGGGCTTTGCGGTCTACAAGGCGGGGCTCATCGGCTTTGTGGGGCTGCTCATCCCCCACGTGGTGCGGATGCTCTTCGGCACCGACCACAAGAAGCTCATCCCCATCTCCGCCCTTCTGGGCGCCATCTTCCTGGTGTGGGCCGACGTGCTCTGCCGGGTCATCCTGCCGGGCAACGAGCTGCCCATCGGCGTGCTCACCGCCCTGGTGGGCGCTCCCGTCTTCGTCTACCTCATGGCCCGGAAGAAATACGGCTTCGGAGGTGGTGACTGATGGAGATCCGTGCGTCAGATGTCCGGGCCGTCCTGGGGGGCAGCCAGATCCTCCGCGGGGTGGACCTCCGGGCGGAGCGGGGGGAGCTGGTGGGGGTCATCGGCCCCAACGGCAGCGGCAAGAGCACCCTGCTCAAGTGCATCTACCGGGTCCTGAAGCCCACGGGAGGAGCCGTCTGGCTGGACGGGAGGGCGCTTTCCGAATACAGCTATAAGGCGTCCGCCCGTCGGGTGGCTGTGGTGGCCCAGCACAACTACTATAACTTTGACTTCTCCGTCCAGGATGTGGTCATGATGGGCCGAGCGCCCCACAAGAGGACCCTGGACCGGGACAATGCTCAGGACCGTCAGATGGCGGCCCGGGCCCTGGAGACGGTGGGCATGGCGGACTTTGCCCGGCGCTCCTTCGCCACCCTCTCCGGAGGCGAGCAGCAGCGGGTCATCCTGGCCCGGGCCCTGGCCCAGGATACCCCCTGCCTTATCCTGGACGAGCCCACCAACCATCTGGACATCAAGTTCCAGCTCCAGCTCATGGACATCGTGAAGGGGCTGGACCGGACGGTGATCGCCGCCATCCACGACCTGAACATCGCGGCCATGTACTGCGACCGGCTCTACGCCGTCAGGGAGGGCAGGGTGGTGGCCTCCGGCAGGCCGGAGGAGGTGCTCACCCCGGAATTGATCCGGACGGTCTACGAGGTGGAGGCCCAGGTGCTCCGGGACGAACGGGGCGGGCTGCGCATCTTCTATCACCCCGGCTCTCATGGCTCATAAAGGAAAAGGGAAAGGACGCGGCAGAACACTCTGCCGCGTCCTTTTCGTGATGAGACGCAAAAAAACGCCGGCAGCAGAGCTGACGACGGAAATTTTGGTCTGCCTCCCCGGAGAGGCGGCTGCCTCTCCAGGGAGCACAGCGGTGTTGCAAAGAGAGAGAGGGAGGAGGTTGGATTGGTTTGGGTCCTTGCGAGTATTAAGATACCACACCCCGCGCAGAAGTGATGGACAGATTTAGAACGCTCTGTGAACTTTCTGTGAACGTCACAAAATGCCTCAGACCAGGGTGATATAGTCCCCGCTGGCGTAACCGGTCACATCCCCGAAGCGGACCAGATACCACCCCTGCCACTGGTTGATAATGGTGAGCCGGGCGCCGTCGTAGGCCCGGGCCAGAATGGGGGCGGACCGGTCGGGCCGGGCGCGGATGTTGAGGGAGCCCCAGGACACATCCACCACCCCCCGGCGTTCCGGCACCGGAGTGAGGAAGGGGATGCCGAAGTACTGGCACAGGGAACCAACCAGGTTTTGGGCGATGAGGTCCAGCTGGCTCTTCACCCAGGCGGCGTCATCTGGGTTGTCGTGGTAGCCCAGCTCCAGAAAGACGGCGGGAGCCCGGACCTTGCGGACCTCGCCGATGGTGGTGGTGGCCTCGGCCCGGACCAGGGCGGGGATGGGGTAGATCCGCTTCAGGTTCTCGGCCATGATCTCGGCGGCCCGGCGGCCCTTGGCGCTGCCGGGGTAGTAGAAGACCAGCACGCCCCGGACCTCACCGTAGCGCCCCTCCGGGGCGGCGTTGGAGTGGAGGGCCAGGTGGAGGTCGTAGCTGCCCCGGTTGGAGGCGGCGATGGCGCCGGCGGCGGTCATGTCGGGGGTGTTGCGGACGTAGCGGATGCCGGAGGCGTCCAGATAGGGCACCATGGCGTCGGCCAGACGGTTCATCCAGTACTCCTCGGAGCCGCCGCTCACATAGAGGTTGTTCTCCTGGGTGGAGGGGGAGAGGTAGATGATGGGCATGGAGAGGCCCTCCTTTCCCTTCATGCTATGCGGAAAGGAGGGCCGTGGACACGAAAAGAGCGTCAGAAATCCCCCAGAGCCCGGGTGAGGGCGGCAAACTCCGGGATACCCAGCCGCTCGCCCCGGATGTTTTCCTCCAGACCGGCATCGGCGATGGCGGCTTTGATATGTTCCTTGTCTACGCCGCCCAGACCGGCGGCGAGGGCGTTGAGGAGGGTCTTGCGGCGCTGGCCGAAGGCGGCCTTCACCACCCGGAAGAACCGCTTTTCGTCCTCTACACCCTCCGGGGGAGCGGACCGGGGGACCATGCGGATCACCGAGGAGGTCACCTTGGGGGCGGGGACGAAGCACTCGGGCCCCACGTCGAAGAGGAGCTCGGGGACGGTGTGGTACTGGCAGTACACCGAGAAGGCACCGTAGTCCGCCGTGCCCGGGGCGGCGCAGATGCGCAGGGCCACCTCCCGCTGGATCATCACTGCGATGCAGGAGAAGCGATCGGCCTCGATGAGGGCGGTGATGACGGGGGTGGTGATATTATAGGGGAGGTTGGCGCAGGCCATGGGCACCAGACCGGGGAACTTCTCGTCCACCAGGGCGGGGATGTCCAGCTTCAGGATGTCGGCGGGGAGGATCTCCACGTTGGAGCAGTCCCGCAGGGTCTCGTCCAGCACCGGCAGGAGGGAGCGGTCCAGCTCCACCGCCACCACCTGACCGGCGGCAGCGGAGAGCTTGGCGGTGAGGGGGCCGATGCCGGGGCCGATCTCCAGCACGCCGTTTTCCTTCCCCACGCCGGCCCCCTCCACCAGCCCACTGGGGACCCAGTCCTGGATGAGGAAATTCTGCCCCATGGATTTGGAGAAGTGAAAGCCGTGTCGGCCCAGCAGGGCCTTGATGGTATTGAGGTCGCAGAGATCCATAACAGCACTCCTATGTGTTGATGTGTGAGAAAAATCAGTCGTGACCATTATACCCCCAGCCGGCCGGGCTGGAAAGGGGAAGTTTTGTGATAACGGTACATTTTTGCCCCTGTGGGCGGGGATGGCTTTTTCTTGCCCTGGAGCGGGAAAGCTGTTATACTATACTGTATCTGAATTTTCGCGCGGCGCGGAGGGAACTTCCATGAAGCTCATGGTCATCGACGGCAACTCCATCATCAACCGGGCCTTCTACGGCATCCGGATGCTCACCACCCGGGACGGCACCCCCACCAACGCCGTCTACGGCTTTCTGACCATCCTCCAGAAGCTGGTGGGGGAGGAGTCGCCCGACGCCCTGTGCGTCTGCTTCGACCGGAAAGCGCCCACCTTCCGTCACCTGGCCTACGAGGGCTACAAGGCCCAGCGGAAGGGGATGCCCGATGAGCTGGCCGCCCAGCTGCCCATCCTGAAGGACGTGCTCTCCGCCATGGACATCCCCCGCTATGAGATGGACGGCTGGGAGGCCGACGACCTCATGGGCACCATCTCGGTGAAGGACACCGCCGCCGGCTGGGAGACCGTCATCGTCACCGGCGACAAGGACTCCCTCCAGCTCATCACCGATACCGCCCGGGTGAAGCTGGTCACCACCCGCATGGGACAGACCACCGAGAAGGATATGACCCCGGAGACCTTCCGGGAGGCCTATGGCTTCGACCCCATCCACATCATCGACCTCAAGGCCCTCATGGGGGACGCCAGCGACAACATCCCCGGTGTCAAGGGCATCGGGGAGAAGACGGCCATGGACCTCATCCAGCGCTACGGCAGCGTGGCGGCCATCTATGCCGATCTGGACGCCGTGGAGGCAAAGCCCGCGGTGCTGAAAAAGCTGAAGGAGGGGGCGGACCAGGCCAAGATGTCCTACGACCTGGCCACCATCCGCACCGACGCCCCCCTGGAGTTCGTCCCCGGCGACGCCCTGCGGCGGGAGCCCGACCAGCGGGCCCTCTATGATCTCTTCCTGAAGCTGGAGTTCAACAAGCTCATCGACAAGATGGGCCTGAAGGCCCCTCAGGGGGAGGCGGTCCAGGCCGAGGAGCAGGTGACGGGCACCTGCACCAGCGAGGTGGTCACCGACCCCGCCCGGGCGGAGGAACTGCTGGGCATCTGGCGGAAGCAGGACAGTGTGGACGTGCTTGCCCTCCCCGACCTGGAAGTGGTGGCGGTGGAGCACTGGGAGACAGAGACGGACAGCCACGCCGCCATCCTGATGGCCTCCAAGCTGGAGGGGTACAACGACACCCTGAAGGCCCTCTTCTCTGGGGACATCAAAAAGAACACCCACGACGTGAAGACCCTCCTCTCCCGGCTGCTCTCCGAGGGCATACAGGGGGATGGTTTCGTCTTTGATACCGCCATCGCCGCCTACCTCCTGGCCCCCACCGACGGCAGCTACGATCTGGAAAAGCTGTCTGTGACCTATTTCAACCACGAGACGGCCAAGGCCAAGGAGACCTACCTGGCCAAGGACGCCTTTTCCCCTCTGGCCCAGTTCCAGACCGCTCTGGACCTGGGGGAGGACCCCTATGAGGGGACGGAGGACCGGGAGGGTGCGGCGGCGGAGGTGAGCGGCCCCATGGGGGCCCTCCTGTCCCACTGCGCCCTCATCGGCGCCCTGAAGGAGGCCATGGCCCCCCGGCTCACCGAGCTGGGCATGGATAAGCTCTTTTATGAAGTAGAGCTCCCCCTGTGCCTGGTGCTCTCCGAGATGGAGCACGCCGGAGTGCTGGTGGACCGGCAGGCCCTCACCGCCTTCGGCGCCATGCTGGAGGAGCGCATCAAAGCCGACGAGGCTATCATCTATGAGCTGGCGGGGGAGGAGTTCAACATCAACTCCACCCAGCAGTTCGGCAAGATCCTCTTTGAGAAGCTGGGGCTGCCCCCGGTGAAGAAAACAAAGAGCGGCTGGTCCACCAGCGCCGAGGTGCTGGAGAAGCTGCGGGGCAAGCACCCCATCGTGGAGGCGGTGCTGGACTACCGGCAGCTGGCCAAGCTGAAGAGCACCTATGTGGATGGCCTCACCAAGGTCATCGCCGCCGACGGGCGCATCCACACCTCCTTCCAGAACACCGTCACCGCCACCGGGCGCCTGAGCTCCACCGAACCCAACCTCCAGAATATCCCGGTGCGTACCGAGCTGGGGGCGGAGCTGCGGAAGATGTTCGTCTCCCCCAAGGGGTGGCAGCTGGTGGATGCCGACTACTCCCAGATCGAGCTGCGGCTGCTGGCCTGCATCTCCGGGGACGAGGCCATGCAGGCCGCCTTCCGCTCCGGGGAGGACATCCACACGGTGACGGCCTCCCAGGTCTTCGGGGTGCCGGCCGAGTCGGTGACCCACGAGATGCGCCGCCGGGCCAAGGCGGTGAACTTCGGCATCGTCTACGGCATCTCCGATTTCTCCCTGTCCCAGGACATCGGGGTCACCCGGGCGGAGGCCAGGGAGTATATGGACAAGTACTTCGAGACCTACCATGGAGTCCGGGACTATATGAAGGAGGTGGTGGAGCAGGCCAAGGAGAACGGCTATGTCTCCACCATCCTGGGCCGGCGGCGGTGGCTGCCGGAGCTGAAGTCCTCCAACTTCAACCTGCGCTCCTTCGGGGAGCGGGTGGCCCTCAACATGCCCATCCAGGGCACCGCCGCCGACCTCATCAAGCTGGCAATGATCAAGGTGCGGGACCGGCTGCGGGCGGAGGGCCTGGAGGCCCGGCTCATCCTCCAGGTCCACGACGAGCTCATCGTGGAGTGCCCCGACGATGAGGCGGAGCGGGTCAAGACCCTCCTCACCCGGGAGATGGAGGGGGTCATGGACCTGCCGGTGCCCATGCGGGCCGACTCCGCCGCCGGACGGAGCTGGGCGGAGGCCAAGGAGTAAGGAGCAAGAGAAGGAGAGAGAGTACCCGTGCATTACGATCTGGTTCCCATGGACCGCTCCCACCTGGAGGGAGTGCTGTCCATCGAACGGGCCTGCTTTGAACGGCCGTGGTCGGAGCAGACCTTTACCGACGCGCTGTATAACGACGCCGTTTCCCTGATCGCGGCCCAGGGAGAGGATGGGACGGTGCTGGGCTACGCCGAGCTGTCGGTGATCCTGGACGAGGGCTGTCTGGAGAAGATCGCCGTGGACCCCCAGTACCGCCGCCAGGGGGTGGCGGAGGAGCTTTTGGGCGCCTTTCTGCGGTTCGGCCGGGCCAATCTGGCCTTCATCACCTTGGAGGTCCGGGAGAGCAACGCCCCGGCCATCGCCCTCTACGAAAAGCTGGGCTTTCAGCAGGTGGGGCGGAGAAAAAACTATTACGCGGAAGTCCATGAGGACGCAATTTTAATGACGGTGGAGTTTGATCGAATTGGAACAGTATGAGTTGAAGAAGTTGGATCTGGATACCCTGCACCTGGTCTATCGGGACCATCTGACGCCGGACTTTCCTCCGGCGGAGCGCAAGCCCCTGGCGGCCATGGAGAAGCTGCTCTCGGCGGGGCGGTATGAGCCCTGGGGCCTCTACCGGGGCGACGAGCTCATGGCCTACGCCATGATGTGGAAGGACCCGGAGGGCGGCTTTGAGCTACTGGACTACCTGGGCGTCTGTCAGGGCAAGCCCAGGGGTGAGGGCATCGGCACCGTGATGGTGGCCTACCTCATGGACCATTACAGCCATGTGGAGGGCATCCTGGTGGAGGCCGAGGCCGAGGACGACGGACTGCCGGAGGAGGAAAACGCCCTGCGCCGGCGGCGGCTGGCCTTCTACCGCCGGGTGGGCTTCAAGGACCTGAGCTACGTGGCCGACGTGTACGGTGTGCGCTACGCCATGTTCCTCTACGGCGACAAGAGCGAGGAGGAGGCCATGGAGGCCCACCAGCGCCTCTACCACTACGAGCTCACCCCCTGGCTCTACGACAAGTTCATCCATATCCCCGAAAAGGTCTGAACGGGCCTGATGAGCGCCAATTTCGAGGAAAAGAGCTGATACCATGAACATACTGGCCTTTGAGTCCTCCTGCGATGAGACCGCCGCCGCCGTGGTCCGGGACGGGCGGCAGGTGCTGTCCGACGTCATCGCCTCCCAGGCGGACATGCACGCCATTTACGGCGGCGTGGTGCCGGAGATCGCCTCCCGGAAGCACGTGGAGGCCATCGCCGGACTGGCCGATGCCGCCCTCCAGAAGGCCGGGCTCCAGCGCCGGGACATCGAGGCCGTGGCCGTCACCTACGGCCCCGGCCTCATCGGCGCGGTGCTGGTGGGGGTCAACTTCGCCAAATCGGTGGCCTACGGCCTGGGGGTGCCCCTCATCCCCGTCCACCACGTCCGGGGGCATATCTCGGCCAACTACATCGCCCACCTGGACCTGGAGCCCCCCTTCGTCTGCCTGTGCGTCTCCGGCGGCACCACCCTCATCGTGGATGTGAAGGACTACACCAAGATGCGGGTGCTGGGCGCCACCCGGGACGACGCGGCGGGGGAGTGCTTTGACAAGGTGGCCCGGGTGCTGGGCATCGGCTACCCCGGCGGCGCCCCCATGGACCGGCTGAGCCGGGGCGGGGACGACAAAAAGTACACCTTCCCCGCGGTCCACGTCCACGACGCCCCGCTGGACATGTCCTTCTCCGGGCTGAAGACGGCGGCCATCAACCTCATCCACAACGCCCAGCAGAAGGGGGAGGAGCTGGACCTGCCCTCCCTGGCGGCCTCCTTTGCCGGGGCGGTCAGCGATATGCTGGTGCCCAGGGTCATGGAGGCGGCCAGGCTCTGCCGCTACCGCAAGGTGGCGGTGGCCGGGGGCGTGGCGGCCAACTCCCGCATCCGGGGGGATCTGGAGAAGGCCTGCGCCCAGGCGGGCATGGAGCTCTATCTGCCCCCCCTCTCCCTGTGCGGCGACAACGGCGCCATGATCGGCTGCCAGGCCTATTACGAGTATCTGGCCGGAAAACGGGGCGGGCTGGATCTGAACGCCTACGCCAATCTGGACATCGAAAAAGGCTAAAACTTCATGCGCCCAAGGCGCACCATGAAAACAGGCGAAGGCTGGGTCGCATGAAGTTTTCGCGCATGTGGGCCGTCCCGGCCCACGCGCTGTGATCTCATGGCCGTGCCGCTGTAAGCGGCACATGGCCAATTTTGCTATGCTTTTGCATAGCAAAA
>CALWYC010000082.1 GCA_944385655.1 uncultured Intestinimonas sp.
TACAGCGTGGACGCCGTCATCCACGGCGCCGACCGGGAGCTGGTGGTGAAGGTCCACTCGGTCACCGAGGGGGTCAACCGGCCCCGGCTCCGGTCCGGGCGGCTCCCCGCCGGGCCGGGCGAGTGCGCCGTGGAGCCCGCCCTCCTGGACGCCCTGGGCCTGGCGCTGGGGGACTCCATCGTCCTGGACCCCGGCGACGGCGACTACGCCGACGCCCTGGACGATACCCCCCGGACCATCGTGGGCGTGGTGGACTCCCCCCTCTACATCTCCCAGGAGCGGGGCACCTCCACCCTGGGCAACGGCAAGGCGGAGGCCTTTCTCCTCCTGCCCCCCTCCGCCTTTGACCTGGACACCTACACCGAGGCCTGGCTCCTGGCCGACGGCGCCGCCGGGCTCCTCTGCTACGGCGACGGCTACGAGGACCTGCTGGACGGCCTCACCGGGCGCGTGGAGGCCCTGGGCGAGGCCCGGGCGGGGCTGCGGAAGGACCAGGTCCTCCGGGAGGCCATGGGGGAGCTGACCCTGGCCCAGGAGACCCTGGACCGGGAGACCGCCGACGCCCAGCGCACCCTGGACGACGCCTGGGACACCCTCACCGACGCCCGCACCCAGCTGGACGAGGGCTGGGCGGAGTACGAGGACGGGGTGGCCGACTACGACGCCCTCATGGACGAGCAGCGCTCCACCCTGAACGAGAGCCAGGCCGCCCTGGACGACGCCCTGATGGAGCTCCGGGCGGGGCAGGCCCAATACGACGCCGGCATGGCCCAGGTGCGGGAGGGCCAGGCCGCCCTGGACGAGGCCCAGGCGGAGCTGGACGCCGCCGAAAAGACCCTGGCCGCCGGTCAGGTCACATTGCAGGAGAATCTGGACGCCCTGGCCGACGCCCGGGCGGAGCTGGAGGCCGGCGAGGCCGACTACGCCGCCGGAGCCGCCGCCCTGGCCCAGGGCTGGGACGAGCTGGAGGCCGCCCGGGTCCTGGCCCGGCAGGGCCAGGCGGAGCTGGACGACGCCGCCCTCACCCTCTCCCAGGGGGAGGCCGGGTACGCCGCCGGGCTGAAGGAGCTCCAGGCCCAGGAGGCCGAGCTGAGCGCCGCCGAGGAGGCGGCGGAATCCCTCCGGGGCTGGCTGGACAAGGTCCTCTCCCCGGCGGCAGAGGACCCCGCCGCCGCCCTGGCCGGGATCACCACCCCCCAGCTGGCGGACCGGTCCTACACCGCCCTTTTCGGCCCCCTGGACCAGGCCCTGGAGCAGGTCCGCCCCGACCTGCCCGCCGCCCAGCAGGGCCAGGCGGACCGGCTCCGGTCCGCCCTCCCCGCCGACGGGGACGCCCTGTGGGCGGGGCTCAACGGGGACAGCGCCGCCGCCTACGCCGCCGGGCTCTCCCAGGCCCTCGCGGGAGGCTATGCCCTTCTGGACCCGGTGACGGACGAGACCCTGGCCGCCCTGGCCGACGGCCGTGCTCAGCTGGAGACCGGCAAGGCCCAGCTGGCGGCCACCCGTGCCCAGCTGGACGCGGGGCAGGCCGAGCTGGCCGCGGGCCGGGCGGCGCTGGCGGAGGCCCAGGCCCTGGTGAACAGCGGCACCGCCGAGCTGGAGGCCCGTCAGGCAGAGCTGGACGCCGGCCGGGCGGAGCTGGACGCCGGCTGGAAGGAATACAACGACGGCGCCGCCGCCTTAGCCGCCGCCCAGGCCCAGGCCGACAGCGCCCTGGCCGAGCTGGAGGCGGGGCAGGCCCAGCTCGACGCCCAGGCCCGGACCCTGGGAGAGGCCCTGGCCGAGCTGGAGGCCTCCCGTCCCGCCCTGGAGGCGGGCTGGGCGGACTACTACGCCGGTGTGGCCCAGCTCCAGCAGGGGCGCTACGCCCTGGAGGAGGCCGACCGGGAGGCCCAGGAGACCTTCCGCGCCGCCCGGGAAGAGCTGAAGGAGGGGGAGGCCGACTACCAGGACGGTCTTCGGGACTACTGGGACGGGGAGGCCGAGGCCGACGAGGCCCTCACCGACGCCCGCCGGGAGCTGAACGACGCCCGCCGGGAGGTGCTGGAGATCGAGGACGCCCAGTGGTACGTGCTGGGCCGGGAGAGCGGCCAGGGCTACCTCTCCTTCCAAATGGACGCCCAGCGGATGGGCAGCATCGCCGACCTCTTCCCCCTCATCTTCTTCCTGGTGGCCGCCCTGGTGTGCCTCACCACCATGACCCGCATGGTGGAGGAGCACCGGGTGGAGATCGGCGGCATGAAGGCCCTGGGCTACGGCACGGCGGCCATCTCGGTGAAATACGTGGGCTACGGCCTGTCGGCCAGCCTGCTGGGCGGCCTCACCGGCCTGGCGGTGGGGGTGCCCCTCATCCCCACCATCATCTTCACCGCCTGGCAGAGCATGTACACCATCGGCCCCCTCTCCCTGGCCCTCTACCCCGACCTCTCCCTCCTCTCCGTGGGGGCCGCCGCCGCCACCGTCACCCTGGCCGCCCTCCTCACCTGCCGCTCCACCCTCGCCGCCGTCCCCGCCCAGCTCATGCGCCCCCGTGCCCCCAAGGCGGGCAAGCGGGTGCTGCTGGAGCGGATCGGCCCCCTGTGGCGGCGGCTCTCCTTCCTCCAGAAGGTCACCCTCCGCAACCTCTTCCGCTACAAAAAGCGGTTCTGCATGACGGTGGCCGGCATCGGCGGCTGCACCGCCCTCATCGTCACCGGCTTCGGCCTCCGGGACTCCCTGCTGGCCGTCTCCGGCATCCAGTACGGGGAGCTCTCCCGGTACACCCTCCAGGTCCAGCTCTCCGACGACGTCACCCAGGCCGAGACCCAGGAGGTGGACGCCGCCCTCTCCGACGCCGGCGCCCAGGCCGCCCTCCCCGCCCGGCTCACCGCCGTCACCGCCTCCGCCGGCGGGCGGGAGGTGGAGGTCTACCAGATGGCCGCCGCCGGGCCGGAGGATTTTGGGGACCTGCTGGTCCTCCGGGACCGCGCCTCCCACGACCCCGTCCCCCTCACCGACGACGGCGCCGTCATCACCGAAAAGCTCTCCCAGCTCCTCTCCCTCTCGGTGGGCGACTCCCTCACCCTCTCCGGGGACGGGGAGGTCACGGTGACCGTCACCGGCATTACGGAGAACTACGTCTACCACTATGTCTACCTCACCGCCGACGGCTATGCCGCCCTCTACGGCTCCGCCCCGGAGGGGAACGCCCGGCTGGTCCGCTGCGCCGACGACGCCGCCGACGCCGTTTCGGCGGCGGTGGTCCCCCTGGCGGGGGTGACGGCGGTGACCTACATCGCCGACAGCCAGAACACCTATCAGCAGAGCATGGCGGTGGTGGACGCCGCCGTGCTGCTGGTCATCGTCTCGGCGGGCGCCCTGGCCTTCGTGGTCCTCCTCAACCTGTCCAGCATCAACCTCACCGAGCGGCTCCGGGAGCTGGCCACCCTGAAGGTGCTGGGCTTCTACGACCGGGAGATGGCCGCCTACGTCTTCCGGGAGAACGTGCTCCTCACCGTCTTCGGGGTGCTGGCGGGGATGGTCATGGGCAAGTTCCTCCACCGCTGGCTCATCGGCACCGTGGAGATCGACCTCATGATGTTCGGCCGCTCCGCCCACCCCCTGAGCTACCTGTGGGCCGCCCTCCTCACCGTCCTCTTCTCCTTCCTCACCGGGCTCCTCTCCCGCCGCCGCCTCCGGGACATCGACATGGTGGAGTCCCTCAAGACCGTGGAATAATGAAAGGGCCCTTCCCCGCCGGGGAAGGGCCCTTTGGTCAGGCGGGATCCGCTCTGCCGCCGCCCGCCGCCATGATATGGCACCACGTCGGTTGTGGGGCGCGACGACCCGGCGCGCCATATAAAGCCTTCCCCCTTCCAGGGGGAAGGTGGCTGGCCGAAGGCCAGACGGATGAGGGTGGGCCGGCAGGATGAAGTTCGCTTTTTCTTCGATCCAACGCCCCCTCATCCGCCCCAGTGTGCGCACTGGGGCACCTTCCCCCCATCGGGGGGAAGGTCATGTTTATGAAGCAGATGCCAATCAACATGCGCTTTTTGAAAAAAGAGACGCGGTCGAAACCCATTTTTTCCCGCAGGAAAAAGAAACGGTTTTTGGGATCCAGAGAAAAAGGGGCTCCCGTGTGGGTTGAGTGGTCCCAAATAGGAATCCGGCGGCCCGGCTTTACGCCCCCGTTGCGGACCAGCCCCGTCTACGGTAGACTACCTGGGTGGAACAGGGAAAAGCCGTGGTCCTATCCGACATTTTTTCGCCGCCTGCGTAGGTGGGTGTCGGGGCGTGGCGCCGCTGACTGATATTCCCTCTATTGTGGGGCGCGACGACCCGGCGCGCCATATAAAGCCTTCCCCCTTCCAGGGGGAAGGTGGCTGGCCGAAGGCCAGACGGATGAGGGTGGGCGGTAAAATGAATCTCCCTTTCCGTTCTATCCAACGCCCCCTCATCCGCCCCAGTGTGCGCACTGGGGCACCTTCCCCCCTGTGGGGGGAAGGTTTTCATGGGGAGTCTTATAACCTTCCCCTTGCAGGGGGAAGGTCTTATGGCGTGCCGGGCCGCCGTGCCCCGCACAAAGGGGGTACCATGCTGCCGCGGCGGCGGCTGAGCGCCGCCCCGCTCCTACCGGCCGCAGGCGCAGGCGGCGGGGGCGTTTTTGCGGCCGCGCGCCGCCTTGGTCACCCGGAGGACCAGGTAGACCCCGAAAAGGACGGTATAGAGCAGGATGTCCAGCCACTTCTTCTCGAACTTGGGCACGAAGAGCACCATGATGTGGACGTAGGTCAGGCCGAAGAACACATAGGCCAGCCGCTGGAGCCGCTTCCAGTCGGCGGCCTTCATACGGCTGCGGACGCACCGGAAGGAGGTGGCCAGCAGGGGGAGCATGAGGGCGATCATCACCAGGGAGAGGATGGCGGCGGCTATGGTCTGGGGCTTCATCTCCCCCGGGGCGGTGAAGAGATTGACGAAGTGCTTTCTGCCGTAGATGATGTTGTGGCCCAGGGTGAGCAGACAGGCCATGATGGACAGGGGCCCCCGGACGCCCATCAGCTTCTGCACCGCCGGCCGCCGGGCGTCCAGGGCGCCGGTGTACATCACCACCATGAACATGGCGGTGGAGAGAGCGCCCCGCTTGAACAGGTTGACGATATACCGGGTGAACCACTCCGGCGCCGACTCGTTGACGCCCAGGAAGTAATAGAGCACCTCCGCCGCCACGATCAGCACCGCCAGGGCGTAAAAGGCGGCGGCGTGCTTCTGGATGGCGCCGCTGCAGCCCAGGGCGAAGAGCAGGACCAGGGCAAGGGAGATCAGGATATAGGGATACATGTCATTCCTCCTTCTGCTGTTTCATCATTTCCCTATGGTTAGCATTAGCTAACCGCAAAGAGTATATCCGATTTCCCGCTCAAAGTCAACCGTTTTTCCGTTTGCTCCCCATTTCTGGAACTTTTCCCGCCTCTCGGGAAATTTTCCTCCTTCGACGTGGTTCCCCTCTTTTCTCGCCAATTTATGGTAAAATATGGTTGATACAAAGGAGGTGGAGGCCATGGCCCTCTTTCACAGGCGGGAGGGGCTCTTCGCGTCCGGCCGGGTGCTGTGGCTGCCGGCCGACGCCCTGAAGCCCAATCCGGACCAGCCCCGGCAGTACTTCGCCCCCGAGGGCCTGGAGGAGCTGGCCGAGAGCATCAAGGTCCACGGCATCCTCCAGCCCCTGTCCATCCGCCGCACCGACGGCGGCTACGTGCTGGTGTCCGGGGAGCGGCGGCTCCGGGCCGCCAGGCTGGCCGGGCTCCGGGAGGTGCCCTGCATCGTGGTGGAGGTGGACGAGGTCTCCTCCTCCCTGCTGGCCCTGGTGGAGAACCTCCAGCGCCGGGACCTGGACTTCTGGGAGGAGGCCCAGGCGTTGGACAAGCTCATCCGCACCTACCATCTGTCCCAGGAGGAGGCCGCCCGCCGCATAGGCAAGTCCCAGTCGGCGGTGGCCAACAAGCTGCGGCTTCTGAAGCTCTCCCCGGCGCTGTTGGAAAAGCTCCGCTCCGCCGGGCTCACCGAGCGCCACGCCCGGGCCCTGCTGCGGCTGGAGGACGAGCCCGCCCGCGCCGCCGCCCTGGACCACATCATTGCCGGCGGGCTGACGGTGGCCCAGACCGAGGCCTACATCGACTCCCTCCGCCGCCCGGCCCCCAAGAAGCGGAAGCCCACCTACCTCATCCGGGACGTGCGGCTCTTCCTCAACACGGTGAGCCGGGCCATGCAGGTGATGCAGGGGGCGGGCATCCCGGCCCAGTACCAGCGCCAGGACACCGACGACGCCGTCCTCCTCACCATCCGCATCCCCAAGTGACTGTTTCACGTGAAACAGTGGTTCTGTTTCCCGCCCTCTCTTCCCATTTTTCCCAGGCGACCCTTCTTCCTCAGGATGTTTCACGTGAAACATCCTGTTTTTTTGTCCTCCGCGCCCCGCAAAATTGGGGGATTCCCAGTTGAATTACCCGCCGCAGGGCATTATAATGGTAGGGCACAACGAATCCAAGGAACGAGAAACCGAGGTGTCCCATGGGAAAAACCATCGCCATCGTCAATCAGAAGGGCGGCGTGGGCAAGACCACCACCTGCGTCAACCTGGCCGCCGCCCTGAAGGAGCTGGGCCAGCGGGTCCTCATCTGCGACTTCGACCCCCAGGCCAACACCACCTCCGGCTTTGGAGTGGACAAGACCACCGCCTCCCCCTCCATCTACGACGTCCTCATCGACGGCGCCGACTGTGCCCGGGCCATCGTCCCCACCCAGTGGGGGGACGTGATCCCCGCCAACAAGGCCCTGGCCGGCGCCACCGTGGAGATGATCGGCATCGACCGCCGGGAGTACCTGCTGAAAAACGCCCTGGAGCCCTTCCGGGAACAGTATGACTACATCTTCATCGACTGTCCCCCCTCCCTGGAGCTCCTCACCCTCAACGCCCTGTGCGCCGCCGACACCGTCATGGTCCCCGTCCAGTGCGAGTATTACGCCCTGGAGGGCCTCAGCGACCTTCTCTCCACCATCCGCATCGTCAAGCGGTCCCTGAATCCGTCCATCGACCTGGAGGGGGTCATCCTCACCATGTACGACGGCCGGACCAACCTGTCCATGCAGGTGGCCGAGGAGGTCAAGCGCCACTTCCCGGGCAAGGTGTACGCCACCGTCATCCCCCGGAACGTCCGTCTCTCCGAGGCCCCCAGTCACGGCAAGCCGGTGACCGCCTACGACAACCTGTCCCGGGGCTCCGAGGCCTACCGGGCCCTGGCCGGGGAGCTGCTGGAGAAGCAGCCCGCCGCCGTGGGCTGAAGTCCGTCCCCTTCGTAAAATCAGCACAAAGGAGTGATCCTATGGCATCAGAACGCGGCCTGGGCAAGGGTCTGGGCAAGGGCCTGGGCGCCCTCCTGGGAGACGCCGCCCTGCAAAACCAGGAAGGCGGCTCCGTCTCCCTCCCCATCGCCCAGGTGGAGCCGGGTCTGAAGCAGCCCCGGAAACGCTTTGACCCGGAGACGCTGGCCGACCTGGCCGAGTCCATCCGCACCCACGGCATCATCCAGCCCCTCACCGTCCGGCGGCTGGGCTCCGGCTACTATCAGATCATCGCCGGAGAGCGCCGCTGGCGGGCGGCCAAGCTGGCGGGCCTTTCCGAAGTCCCTGCCGTCATCATCGAGGCCGACGACCGGAAGGTCATGGAGCTGGGCCTCATCGAGAACCTCCAGCGGGAGGACCTGAACCCCATGGAGGAGGCCCTGGGCTACCAGGCCCTGGTCCAGGAGTACGGCCTCACCCAGGAGGAGGCCGCCCAGCAGGTGGGCAAGTCCCGCCCCGCCGTGGCCAACGCCCTGCGGCTGCTGGCCCTGCCCGACGCCATCCGGGCCCTGCTGGAGGAGGGCAAGCTCTCCGCCGGTCACGGCCGGGCCCTGCTGTCGGTGCCCGACAGCACCTTGCAGAAGAAGCTGGCCCAGAAGGTGGCCCAGGAGGGGCTGTCCGTCCGGCAGACCGAGGCCATGGCCAAGCGCCTGGCCCAGGCGGCGGAGGAGGGCGAGCCCGCCCCCAGGACCGCCGACCCCATGAAGCTCTACCGGGACGCCGCCGCCAAGGAGCTCTCCCAGCGGTGGGGCCGGAAGGTGTCCATCACCAAGGGCCCCAAAAAGGGCAAGGTGGAGTTTGAATTCTACAACGACGAGGACCTGACCGAGCTGCTGGACAAGCTGGAAGCCTCCGTGAAGGGAGGTACCGGCCTGTGAGTCAGACCCCGGAACACGAGCGCGAGGAGGAATCCTTCTCCCTCCAGCACGCCGCAGAGCACGAAAGGCCCAAAAAGCAGCAGTCGGTGCTGGTCTACCTGGTGATCCTCTTCGCCGCCGCCTTCCTCCTCATGGCCCTGAGCTACCTCATGCAGCGCCGCTCCAGCGACGCCACCATCGAGGACCTGCGGGAGTCGGTCACCGCCATGCAGTCGGTGGGCGACATCCAGACCCAGAACGAGACCCTGCGGCAGCAGGTGGCCGACCTGGAGGCGCAGCTGGAGGAGGCCCAGCGGGAGCTGGACGGGATGCGGGACACCCTGAACACCATGACCGTCCGGGAGGAAAGGCTCACCCAGGCCATGGACCTCTTCTGGCAGATCGACGAGGCCTATGTTCGGGGCCGCTGGACCCTCTGCCGGGAGCTCATCGGGCGCATGGAGGACGTCTCCGCCGGCAGCGCCCTGAAGGAGTACCTCCCCCGGGAGAGCACCACCGACAACGACCGCTTCTCCCCCACCGACCGCTACCAGGAGATCTATGACGACGTGATGTGAGGCGACGGAATGCTCCCACGGGCGGATACTATCCGCCCCTGCCCCAGCGCTTTTCCATGTTCGCAGAGGCGGCCTTTGGCCGCCCGCTGCGCCGATATGATACCACCTGATCTTGTGGGGCGCGACGACCACGGCGCGCCAAAACCACGTCGCAAGCTTCCCCTCATTCGTCATTTGCTTCGCAAATGCCACCACGGGTCAAGGAAGAAGTGATTTCTTCTGACTGTCCACCGGACAGTCAGACCCCCAGGGGAAGGCTTTCGGGCGGATACTATCCGCCCCTACCCCGTCCTTTTGCGGAACGTCCGGGGATTGGGAGTACGGATTCTTCGGCTTCGCCTCAGAATGACGGGCTTGAAAGGCGATGCCGTAGGGGACCCCGCGCGAGCCCAGCAAAGCGGATCGCGCGGGGAGAGGACGAGCAAGGGAACGGAGCGAGTTTTCGCCGCCAGGCGGAAACAGAGCAAAGTGGACTTTGCTAATTTGGGGCCCCCGCGCGAGCCCAGCGAAGCGGGTCGCGTGGGGAGAGGAGGGGCAGCGGAGTGAGCGAGCTTTCGTGTATACACGGAAGCGAGGGATACGCAGCTTGCCCCGACGACGTTTCACGTGAAACATCGTCGGAAGAAAGTACACTTCATTCCGTCCGGCAGAACCTGCCGGACATCCATTCCGTTTCCTTCTTCCTCCTCCCCCCACAGGGACCGCTTCGCTTATGTCCCTGCGGGGACCCCGAAATCCACTGCTAAAAAACAATACGATACCACCAATATAAAAGAGAGGTTGAAAACAGCCATGCTGGACATCAAATTCATCCGGGAGAACCCCGAAGCCGTCAAGGAGAACATCAAGAAGAAGTTCCAGGACGCCAAGCTGCCCCTGGTAGACCAGGTGCTGGAGCTGGACGCCGAGAACCGCCAGACCATCCAGGAGGCCCAGGACCTGCGCACCGCCCGCAACGCCAAGAGCAAGCAGGTGGGCGTGCTCATGGGCCAGTCCAAAAAGGACCCCTCCAAGCTCTCCGAGGCCGAGCAGCTCAAGGCCGAGGTCAAGGCCGACGCCGACCGTCTGGCCTATCTGGAGGGACGGGAGACGGAGCTGGCCGAGCAGATCCGCCGCATCATGCTCCAGATCCCCAACATCATCGACCCCTCCGTGCCCATCGGCCCCGACGACTCCTGCAACGTGGAGGTCCAGCGCTTCGGCGAGCCCGTGACCCCCGACTTTGAGATCCCCTACCACACCCAGATCATGGAGTCCTTCAACGGCATCGACATGGACGCCGCCGGCCGGGTCTCCGGCAACGGCTTCTACTATCTGATGGGCGACATCGCCCGGCTCCACGAGGCCGTGCTGGCCTACGCCCG
>CALWYC010000083.1 GCA_944385655.1 uncultured Intestinimonas sp.
ACCACCACGTCGGGGTACTCCCCCAGCTGCTCCATGGCCAGCTTGGACTCCAGGCCGATGATGGACTGGTGGAGGAGGACCTGGTTGAGAACGCTGCCCAGAACGTAACGGCAGTTGGGGGTGGTCACCGCCCGCTCCACCGCCTCGGAGATGGCGCAGCCCAGGCTCCCGGTGGTGCCGGGATGCTCGGCCAGGATCTTCCGGCCCGCCTCGGTCTCCATGGAGGGGGAGGGGGTGACGTTGGCGTCAAAGACCCCCATGACCGCCTTCCGGAAGGGCTTCTGCTCGTAGGAGACCTTCACCATAAAGACGTCCAGGTCCAGGCCGAAGAAGGAACAGGCCTCGCTGAGGGCGGTGCCCCACTGGCCGGCTCCCGTCTCGGTGGTGAGGCGGGTGATGCCCTGGGCCTTGGCGTAGTAGGCCTGGGCCACGGCGGAGTTGAGCTTGTGGGAGCCGGAGGTGTTGTTGCCCTCGAACTTGTAGTAGATTTTGGCCGGTGTGTCCAGGGCCTTTTCCAGCTCGTAGGCCCGGATCAGCGGCGAGGGACGGTACATCTTGTAGAAGTCCAGGATGGGCTCGGGGATGTCCACATAGCGGGTGGTCCCGTCCAGCTCCTGATGGGCCAGCTCCCGGCAGAAGATGGGGCAGAGCTCCTCCTCCGTCACCGGCTGGAGGGTGCCCGGGTTGAGCATGGGGTCGGGCTGGGACGGCATGTCGGCCCGGAGATTGTACCACTGGCGAGGCATCTGGTCTTCGGTGAGGTAGAGTCTGTGGGGGATCTTGTTCATACTGCTCGCTCCTTTTCGCGGGGGAGGGCAGCAAAAAAGCCCTCGCCCCAAGATTTCATTCTCTGGGACAAAGGCCATGACCTCTGCGGTACCACCCGGATTGACGTATGCCAGCGCACACGCCCGCTCGCTTTCCGGCGTCCAACCAACGCCGGCTCCCCTGATAACGGGCGGAGTCCCCGTCTGGCTACTGAGCCCTGCGGCCGTTCGCCCCTGCCCTCGGAAGTCCATTCCCTCCGGCGTCCCCTGCCGCGCTCCCACCGCCCGCGGCTCTCTGAAAGGGTCCTGTCCTGAGGTACTCCTCTTCTTCATCGGTTTAGCGTTTTGAAGTTGTCTGCATTATAAGCGCCGCTCTCCCGTTTGTCAAGATACTTTTTGGAAAAAAGCGGCGGGAAATTTCCCGGAAGGGGAAAAACTTTCTCTTGCCTCTCCGCGTCTAAACCGGTATACTGATAGTCGTTGACATAATCGAGAGGTTGGATGCGCGTTGGCAAAGCGTTTGATCAAAAAGAAACCGAAGCGGCGGGGCTCTCCCCTGGGGCGGCTCTTCCGGGGCCTCTACCGGATGGTGGTGGTCCTCTCCGCCCTCATCGTGGTCTTTTTCTGTGCCTATCAGGCCCTGGTGAAGCCGCCGGAGCAGGCGGCGCCCCCCACCGCGGCGGTGCCCCAGCAGACGCCCCGGCCGGACGACCCCAACACCGAGGAGGACGAGAGCGCCCTCCCCACCCCCACGCCCCTGGTGCGGAAGGAGGGCTTCTACACCTTCCTGCTGGCCGCCACCGACGAGGGCGGCGGCAACACCGACACCATCATGGTGGTGGGCTATGACACCCAGAACCAGAAGATGGGCGTGGTCTCCATCCCTCGGGACACCCTGGTGGACCGGAAGCTCCCCAAGATCAACAGCGTCTACGCCTCTGAGGGCATCGACGGGCTCAAGGACGTGGTCTCCGACCTCATCGGCATTCCCATCGACCACTATGTGACCGTGAACCTCAACGGCTTCCAGCGGCTGGTCAACGCCGTGGACGGGGTGGACTTCTACGTCCCCTGTGACATGAACTACGACGACCCCACCGCCGATCCCCCCCTCTCCATCCACTATACCGAGGGCATGCACCACCTCAACGGCCAGCAGGCCATGGAGGTGGTCCGGTTCCGCCACAACAACGACGGGAGCGGCTACACCGACGTGGGCCGGTCCCAGACCCAGCAGAAGCTCCTCATCGCCGTGGGCAAAAAGGTACTGGCCAACCCGGGCAAGATCGCCGACTACGTGGACATCTTCCTCAAAAATGTGAAGACCGACCTCTCCGCCACCGACATCCTCTGGCTGGCCGGGAAGGCCGCCTCCCTGGACCTGGACGGCGGCGTCTCCACCGCCACCCTGCCCGGCGACGGCACCGTCCGCTACCGGGGCACCTCCTGGTGCTATCAGCTGGAGCGGGAGGAGTGCCTGGAGATCTTCAACGACATGCTCAACCCCTATACCACCGAGATCACCATGGATATGACCAACATGCTCCAGGTGTCGTAAAGAATATAAAGGCGCTCCGGACTACCGTCCGGAGCGCCTTTTCAATGCGGTTTAGTCTTTCTGGAAGAGCTCGGTGGAGAGGTACCGCTCTCCGGTGTCGGGCAGGACGGTGACGATGGTCTTGCCGGCAAATTCCGGCGCTTCGGCCAGGGCCTTGGCGGCCCAGGCGGCGGCACCGGAGGAGATGCCCACCAGCAGGCCCTCGGTCTCCGCCAGGGCCCGGCCGGCGGCCAGGGCCTCCATGCCGGGGACGGTCACCACCTGGTCCACCACCGAGCGGTCCAGGGTGCCGGGCACAAAGCCGGCGCCGATGCCCTGGATCTTGTGGGGGCCGGGCTTGCCGCCGGAGAGGACGGGGGACTCAGCAGGCTCCACCGCCACCACCCGGATGGCGGGATCCTGCTCCTTCAGGTACCGGCCCGCGCCGGTGATGGTGCCGCCGGAGCCCACCCCGGCCACCAGCACGTCCACCTTCCCCTCCGTGTCCCGCCAGATCTCGGGGCCGGTGGTCTCATAGTGGGCCCTGGCGTTGGCCGGATTGTTGAACTGGTCGGGCATCCAGGCCCCGGACAGGGTCTCCAGCAGCTCGTTGGCCTTGGCGATGGCGCCGCCCATGCCCTTGGCCCCCTCGGTGAGGACCAGCTCGGCCCCCAGAGCGGACAGAAGGCTCCGCCGCTCCTGACTCATGGTCTCCGGCATGGTGAGGACCACCCGGTAGCCCAGGATACGGCCGATGTAGCTCAGCCCCACCCCCGTGTTGCCGCTGGTGGGTTCCACGATGGTGGCGCCGGGCTTGAGCACCCCGCGCTCCTCCGCGTCCCGGATCATGTAGAGGGCGGCCCGGTCCTTGGCCGAGGACAGGGGGTTGAAGGACTCCAGCTTGGCCAGGACACGGCCGCCGGGGACGTACCGCTCCAGGGCCAGGAGCGGGGTGCTTCCGATAAGGTCCAGAATGGAATGGGCGATACCCATGGGACATGCCTCCTAAATTCGTTTTGACCAGTGTACCACAAAAATCCGATAAATTCAATAGGAATTAGGGAAGAAGCAGAGGCCCGCCCGGCAGCGCCGAGCGGGCCTTTCAGATTTTCAGAACACGGCGACCACAGCGCCGCCGTAGGTCTCGTCGATGAAGGTCTTGACCTCGTCAGACTTCAGGGCGTCGGCCAGGGCCTGGATGGCGGGATCGTCCACCCGGTCCTCGGCCACGGCCAGCACGTTCACATAGGCAGTGCCGGCGGTGCCCTCGGCGGACTCGATGGCCAGGGCGTCAGCCACGTTCAGGCCGGCCTGGATGGCGTAGTTGCCGTTGATGACGGCCAGGTCCAGGCTGTCCAGGGAGCGGGGCAGCTGAGCGGCCTCCAGCTCCTCGATCTGGTAGTTGTGGGGGTTCTCAGCGATGTCCAGCACGGTGGGCTCCAGACCCACGTCCTCCTTCAGGGTGATAAGGCCCTGCTCCTGGAGGAGCAGCAGGGCGCGGCCGCCGTTGGTGGGGTCGTTGGGCACGCCGATGGTGGCGCCGTCCTGGAGCTCGTCCAGGCTGGCGGTGGTGCCGGCGTAGAGGCCGAAGGGCTCATAGTGAATCTCGGCCACGCTGGCCAGGTGGGTGCCGTTCTCGGCGTTGAAGTTGTTCATGTAGGTGATGTGCTGGAAGTAGTTGGCGTCGATCTCGCCCTCCTCCACGGCCAGGTTGGGCTGGATGTAGTCGGTGAACTCCACGATCTCCAGGGTGATGCCCTCCTCGGCCAGCAGGTCCTTCACCACGGCCAGGATCTCAGCGTGGGGCGTGGGAGAGGCGCCCACCTTCAGGGTGACGGCACCCTCGCTGGAGGCGGTCTCGGCGGGGGCAGTCTCGGCGGGAGTGGTGGTCTCGGGGGCGGGGGTGCTGGAGGCACCGCCGCCGGCGCAGCCGGCCAGCAGGCCCACGGTCAGGGCGCCGGAGAGGAGCAGAGAGGTGAGTTTCTTCATGGTTCATTCTCCTTTTCATTCTTTCTTTCCCAGTTCGGAGCACAAAAAAACGCCCTTGAATCAAATTCAAGGACGAAAGCCAACGCTTCGTGGTACCACCTTGCTTCACCTCTGCCTCACGACAGGGGCCTTATGGAGTACAAGCATACTCCCGCGCGCTTACGGGCGCACCCGTCACAGCCTGTGCGTTCCCGCAGTCAGCCATGCCGCTCCAAGGCCATCTTCAACAGGACCTTCCGTACCCGTTCCCACCATACCGGGCTCTCTGTGCCGTATCTTCCCGCCTACTCTCCTCTTCTTCGCGTTTGAGGGGCGTTATTCAGTTCCGCTTGGGTTACGCCTAGTTTACAACCGGAAGGTCCTCCTGTCAATTGGGCGTTTTGAATAAAAATCGGAGCGGCGAATTCAAAAATTCGTCGCTCCGACCCATTTTACATGACGCCGGGGGTCTTCTTTTCCCGGTCGATCCGGCTGGAGATCTCCTTCTTCCGGCGGGAGCGTCCGCTCTTGCCGGTGAGCCGGTGGTCGGAGCGGATGGAGATCCAGGTGCCCAGGGACTGGAAGATCTGCACCAGGATCACGATGAGCACCACGGCGATGAGCATGACGGCGTAGTTGTACTTGTTGTAGCCGTAGTTGATGGCGATCTTGCCCAGGCCGCCGCCGCCGATAGCGCCGGCCATGGCGCCGTAGCTGAGGATGGTGATGAAGGCGGTGGTGAAGCCGGCCACCAGGGAGGGCAGGCTCTCGGGCAGGATGACCTTCCAGATGATCTGGAAGGGGGAGCAGCCCATGGCCTGGGCGGCCTCGATGACGCCCTTGTCCACCTCCCGCAGGGAGGCCTCCACCAGCCGGGCCACAAAGGGCGCGGCGGCGATGACCAGCGGGGGGATGGAGGCGATGGTGCCGATCTTGGTGCCCACCAGGAGCTTGCTCAGGGGCAGGACCATCAGCATCAGGATCAGGAAGGGCACCGAGCGGAGGATGTTGATGACGAAGTTGAGGACCTTCATCACGGGGGCCGGCAGGGGGCGGACGCCGTCCCGCTCACCGGCCACCAGCAGCACGCCCAGGATCAGGCCCAGCACACAGGCGGCGGCAGTGGCCACCACCGTGGAGTAGAGGGTGTCCCAGATGCCGGTGCGGAACTCCTCCCACAGCGCGGGATTGGAGAAGGCCTCCGACATCTGCGTGAAAAACTTATCCATGGTAGTCGTGCACCTCCTCCACCGTCACATCTTTTTGGGCCTTCAGGTAGCTCATGGCCTTGGCGGCCTCGCTTTTGTCCTCGGGCAGGCCCAGCAGCATGGTGCCGAAGGCCTGGCCGTTCACGTTCCGGGTGTCGGCCCCCAGGATGTTCACCTTCACGCCGCAGTCGATGGCCAGAGAGGCGATGAGGGGCTCGTAGGAGGAGCCGCCGTTGAAGGCGATACGGACCACACCGGCGGGGGGCAGCTGGTCGATCTGGACCCCCTCGGGGTAGACCAGACGGCGGCCGGCCTCGGTCTTGGGGTTGGAGAAGACGGCCTCCACGGTGCCGGTCTCCACCATGTGGCCGTGCTCCAGGATGGCCACATGGGTGCAGATCTCCTCCA
Organism: uncultured Intestinimonas sp.; assembly: GCA_944385655.1. Lineage (GTDB taxonomy): Bacteria > Bacillota > Clostridia > Oscillospirales > Oscillospiraceae > Intestinimonas. The sequence continues at coordinate 5,889 of CALWYC010000083.1, forward strand.
CCACCGCCATCTCGTGGGTGATGACCACCACGGTGATGCCCAGACGGCGGTTGATGTCCTGGATGAGCCGCAGGATGCTGCGGGTGGTGGTGGGGTCCAGGGCGGAGGTGGCCTCGTCACAGAGCAGAATTTTAGGGTCGGAGGCCAGGGCACGGGCGATGGCAATGCGCTGCTTCTGGCCGCCGGAGAGCTGGGAGGGATAGGCATCCGCCTTGTCGGGCAGGCCCACGGTGTCTAGCAGCTCCCGGGCACGCGCCCGGGCCTTGGCCTTGCTCACCCCGGCGATCTCCATGGGAAAGCAGATGTTGTCCAGGCAGGTGCGCTGCATGAGCAGGTTGAACTGCTGAAAAATCATGCTGATGCCCCGCCGGGCCTTCCGCAGCTGGGCGGGCGGCAGGGCGCACAGGTCCACCGCCTTGCCGCTCTCGTCCAGCAGGCCGTCGATGAGGACCTGGCCGCTGGTGGGCCGCTCCAGCAGGTTGATGCACCGGACCAGGGTGGACTTGCCCGCACCGGACATGCCCACGATGCCGAAAATATCCCCGGTGGGGATGGTGAGGCTCACGTCGGTCAGGGCCTGAAATTCCCCGTCGGCGGTGGGAAAGATCTTGGAAATGTGTTTGAGTTCGATCACGGGATGGATTCCTCCCTACTTTCTCTCTGAGACGGAGACACAATGGGTATTTTATGCCATGTGGGGCGGACTGTCAAGCGGCCTCAGCCGCAGCCGCCCTCCGCCTTCCGGCGCTGGCGCTCCACCAGGTCGGCCAGGGTGATGCGGTCCACCACGCCGGACACCGCCTGCTGGATCTCACGCCACACCTCCAGGGTGACGCACTGCTCCGCGCGGCTGCAGCACTCGCTGCCGTCCACGCAGCTCACCGGGGCCAGACTGCCCTCCAGGGGCCGGAGGATCTCCCCCACGGTATACTCCGCCGGATCGCGGGTCAGCAGATAGCCGCCGCCGGCCCCACGGACGCTGCGCACCAGGCCAGCCCGGGAGAGAGGCGTGACGATCTGCTCCAGATATTTGTCGGAAATATCCTGCCGCTGGGCCACGTCCCGAAGGGGAACGGGGACGCCGGGGTCGGACAGGGCCAGGTCCAGCATCAGCCGCAGGGCGTAACGGCCCTTTGTGGAAATTTTCATGGGAACCTTCCTCGCTCGTCGTTAGAAGTCTGCAAGTTCGTGTTCCTATAATACCACAGGAATAGTATGTTTTCAAGTCTGCCGCCAGATTTTGCATGGGGAGAAGGTTTCTGGACGGGGAAAGACGGATCCTTCGCTGCGCTCAGGATGACAAAAGGGCGCTCAGAATGACGTGCGTTTCTCCCGTCATTCTGAGGCGCTCTTCTCTCGTCATTCTGAGGCCGCAGGCCGAAGGATCCGCCCCCAGCAGCGCCCCCCTCATCCGGCCCTGGGGGCTGCCTTCCCCACCAGGGGGAAGGTTTTGGAGCAGCCCCGGTCCGGGGTATGGGACCGGGGGATAACGGAGGGCAGGGGGCGGCCCGGGGGCAAAACCGGCGTGCAACTCCGGGCGGCGGGGCGGTGTTCTGTGAGGAGGGATGCAGATGGCAAGCGGATACACCAGCAATTACGGCCTGTGCCAGTGGCAGGGGGAGGACAAGTTTTTACGGGAAGAGTTCAACCAGGACAACGAGAAAATAGATGCCGCCCTGAAGGCGGCGGACGGGAAGGCCGACCGGGCCCTGAGCGGCCTGGAGACGGCGGACTACAACATTTATAATCTGATCCTGCAAAACGAGTATGACGGTAAGAGCACTGGGTATAAAAAGGCACTGTTATACGATGGGTTTTTGGACGGGAGCGGGATCGCATCCATGGGACCGGCGCTCTTGCTTTCCGGCGGGGCAGTGAGCCTGAGCAGGACGGGACAGTCCGACCTCTCCCTGGGCTACGGCCCGGAGAGCGATGGCGGAGGCGACGCGGCGACCCGCGCGGCCACTGCCTCCGGCAATGGCCGGCTGACCGGGATGGAGCTCCAGCTCCACAATGGCCTGAGCTGGGAGACCTCGGTGGAGATCGCATATGAGATCCGCATCAATGGGAAGACCATCTCCACCGGCACTGCGGATTCTCCGGTCATTGCCGCCTACAGCACCGCCAAGGGTGAATTGACCTTTCAACAGGGGGCGGACGTAAAGGCGGGGGATTCCGTGGTGGTCCGCCTGGACCTGCATACCGCCTGGCGGTACGCCACGGACAGCACCGGAGACAGTCTGGGGGGCGTGCTGCGCTTTACGCCCGTCAGCGGCACGTCCGGAGCGCTGGTCACCCGGGCCAATTCCCTGCCCGCCGGGAAAGCCTTCCGGCTCTGGGTCCGGCACAAGAGCGGCGCGGTGACCGCCGCGCTGGTGGCCGGATGGCAGGAACATGCCTTTGTCCAGGAGGAGGACAGAAGCACCACGGAGCCGCTGAACGGCGTCTCCTGTACGGAGACCGCTTTTTCCCTGAACACCGAGACGGTGGCCGGAAGTATCCAGATCAAACTCATTCTGACTCTGGACAGCGGAAATACCATGACACTGTATGATTACGGATTGGTGTTGTTGTGAATGATTTAATAGAGCAAAAAGCTGCCCCCGGAGTAATATTCCGGGGGCAGCTTTTGGATGTGCGAGAATTTAGGCGTTGGTCATAGTGAGGACCATGCTATCGATATCCTTGTCGGTAACAGTCCAAGTGAAGGTGAACACGCCATCCTTGTAAGTCTGAGTGTTGCTGGGGAAGGTGATGGTAGCACCACTGACAGTGGCCTTGTCGGAACCGCTGGGAGCGTTGGTATCGGTGGTGATCTTCGCAACGGGAGTCACGGTGCCGGAACCAACCAGAGTCGCATCGGCCTTACCGGTCTGGAAACCGGTGGTGCCCAGAGAGACAGTGGCGACCACAGTGTCATCCTTCTTCAGATAGACAGCGGTGTTTTCAGTGACCTTCTTGCCGCCGGCAACCCACTCGACAGTGGCGTTGTCCAGGTTAGAGACAGTGGTCTTGGTGCCGTCCACGGTCACCTTGTAGAAGCCGCCCTCGTACTTGCTGCCGTCCGCAACGGTATCGGTGTTGATCTCCTTGTACTCCTCGGCGCCGCCGTTGGCGGTGACCTTGGCGTACTTGCCATCCAGGCCCAGCTCGTTGAGCTTGGTGGCATCGTCCACGTACTTGTTGGTGCCGCCCACGGTGATGTTGACCACCTTGTTCAGGGCCACGTTCAGGGTGTTGCCGTCATAAGAGCCGCCCACGAAGGTGGCAGTCTTATCCTTGGCGTTGTACTTCACGCTGTCGGCCTTGGCCCAGGTCTTCAGGACAGACTGGATCTCAGCGGTGGAGAGAGAATCCTGATAGTGGTCGATCGTGAGGTCGCCGCCCTTGTCGGTAACCTTGGTGTAGTCCTTCACGACCACATCTTCGTCCTTCTTCTGCTCAGCGTTCTTGATCACGATCAGCAGAGCCTCGTCGTCGCCGTTGTAGATGACGGAGGTGATCTTGTCACCCACGTCGGGGCCGGCGCCCAGCTCGGCCACAGGATCGCTCAGGTACTCGCTGTGGTTGACCAGCAGGGTCTTGGAGGTGATCTTCAGCTCGGTCTTGGTGCCGGACTTGTCGAAGACCACGGTGCTGCTGTTGGACAGGTAGACGGTGGCATCGGCGATGGAGTTGCCGGCGGGCACGGCCTTGAGCTCATAGTAGCCGTCGGAGTTGACGCTGTAGGTGTAGGCGGTACCGCTCTTCACGCTGCCGGAGACCTTGATGTCGGTGAGCTTGGTGTCGCCGGCAAGGAAGGCCTTGGCGTTGGTATAGTTGCTGGTGCTGGTGCCCACGCTGGTGACATAGAGGTTATCGGTCACGTTGGCGGTGGTCAGGTCCTTGCCGGAGAAGACGACGGCCATGACGCGGTCGTTCTTCAGGTACACGGTGGCAACGGCCTTGTTGGCGTCCAGAGTGGGGGCCTTGGCGTAGCCGCTGTAGACGTTGATGTCGGCGCTGCCGTTGATGGTCTCGGGGGTATAGAAGAATACGGTGTTGCCGTTGGCGTAGTAGGTCTTGTCGGAAGCGCCCACCTTGCCGATGCTGGTCTTGCCCTTGGTGAAGGTGACGTCCTTGGTGCTGTCGCCGTCAGTGGTGGTGTCGTTGATCAGCTTGATCTTCTTGTCGGAGTTGATGCTGTAGGCATAG
>CALWYC010000084.1 GCA_944385655.1 uncultured Intestinimonas sp.
CTGTGGCTCTACCACGGCGGCCGGGAGGCCTACTGCTACCTGGCATGGGAGGACGCCCTCTACCGGGTGGACCTGCTCAGCTGCGTCCAAAAGGCCCTGCCGGACTGGCGCTCTCCCGACGGCTGGGAGTCCCCCGCCTTTTCCACCCAGGGGCTCTTCTATGACGAAGCCACCGGCCTGGCCTTCCTGGGGGAGACGGACGGCGTCACCCGCTTCGGGTACCTCCGGTTCTACCCCGGCAGGGTGGAGGTGACCGCCCTCCCGTCGGAGACGGAGCCGGACTGGCAGGTGGAAACCCAGGAGGGCCGGGCCGGGCTCCTCACCGTGGGGGAGCAGACCTGGGTCATCATGGAGGACCAGGACGGCCCCCACCTGGCCGAGGTGCTGCACAGCCTCACCGAGGCCGCGCTCCACCCCTTCACCGGCATACTGGGCACCGACGGCTATGCCCTGGACTATGGCCAGGGTCCCGCCGGAGACTACCGCAGCTACTACGGCGCCGACGGCGCCCCCCTGGTCCTGAGCTTCGGCTGGGACCGTGCGGACACCCCCGTGGATCTGGACGGGGACGGGGTCCGGGAGCTGGTGTGCGGCGTCACCTACATGGCTGACGGGGTGCCCGCCGTGCTGGTCTACCGCCTTGTCGATGGGGAGATCCGGCAGGCCGAGGCCAGCGCCCTGCCGGAGGGCGTGTATCAGAGCAGCCCGCCTCCCGACGGTCCGGCCTGGACCACCTACGACCCGGAGACCAACACCGTCACCTCCTCCCTCCGGTTCCCCGGCGAGGAAGATTGGCGGAGCTGGACCGCGGAACTGGCGCTGGAGGACCTGGACTTCTACCCCTACCAGTATCAATACCTGCCCTGAGGGTCAGCCCTCAGGGCACATTTCTTTTTTCCCCTTTGTGCCGTCACAGCGGCGGACCGCCGGCAGGGCCAGGCAGAGGACGCCGCACAGGGCGGTGAGGACCCCCGAGAGGGCGAACCACCGGGCCAGGCCCACCTCCTCGGCGAAGAGGGCGGTGGCGGCCAGACCGACGGGCCCGGCCAGGGTCATGACGGCGGAGGTGAGGCCCAGCACCCGGCCCAGGTAGCCCCCCTCCACCTTCTCCTGGATGAGGGCGGTGAACATACTGTTGAAGAAGGGGGAGGCCAGGCCCATGCCCAGGGCCAGGCCGGTGAAGGCCACAAAGGCCGCCGGGCTCAGTCCCCCCACCGCCAGCAGGCAGCCGCCGGTACAGAAGAGGGCGGCGGTCATGGCGGTCATCTTGTTCCGGGTGCCGCCCCACAGCCCCAGCAGCAGGGAGCCCGCCAACATCCCCAGGGAGTAGGCCGTCTCCACCACCGAGGCGGACGCCGCCGTGCCCCCGAAGTAGCTCATGCACATGAGGGGAAAGAGGGAGGACACCGGCACCACGGCCAGGGAGAAGATGCCGCAGATGAGGCACAGCTGCCACAGCCAGCCCTGGCTGCGCAGCAGGGCGCAGCCCGCCCGGCAGTCGTCCAGGAGGCGGAAGGGGGTCTCGGCGTCCCCGGTCCGCAGCTCAGGCAGTCTTGCCAGGAAGAGAAAGCCGATGGCGAAGGCGGCCCCCAGGGCGTCCAGGGTGATGATGAGGGGCAGCGGCAGGGCGGCGAAGAGCACGGCGGCCAGGGCGGGGCTCAGGAGCAGGGAGAGGGTCTGCACCCCCTGGGACCAGCCGGCGCACCGGGAGAGCTTCTCCCGGGGGACGATGAGGGGGGTCACCGCCTGGAGGCAGGGGGCGTGGAAGGCGGAGCCCACGCTCCGCAGGGCCAGGGCGGCCATGATGACGGGGACGGGCAGCTCCCCCAGCCGGAGCAGCCCCGCCACCAGGGCCAGGGACACCAGGCCGATGGCCCCGTCGGCCAGGGCCATGATCTTCCGGCGGTCGAAGCGGTCGGCCACCGCCCCGGTGAAGAGGGAGAAGACTCCCTGGGGCAGCAGGGCCGCCATGGCGGCCAGGGAGAGGACGGCGGCGGAGCCGGTGCGGGCGGTGAGGTCCCAGATGAGGGCGTACTGGGAGATGGAGCTGGTCAGGATGGACACGGCCTGACCCAGCCAGAGCACGGCAAACTGCCGCTTCCATGTGACGGTCATGTATGTACTCCTCCTATGGTCCAGACCCGGCGGGCCGGGCGGAACGGCGTATTTCCGCTCTATCCTATGCCCGGGCCCGCCGGGTGGTCCCTGAAAAGCGCGAAGCCCCCGCCGGCCAAAGGCCGGCGGGGGCTTCGCGCTGTTGTTGGGTTCAGGACTGCTCCGGCAGGTAGCTGAGGGGGTCCACGCTCTCCCCGTCCTTCCGCATCTCCAGGTGGAGGTGGGGGGCACGGGCGCTTTCGGCGGCGGCGGTGGTACCGGTGGCGCCGATGACCTCCCCCACCGCCACCTCATCCCCCGCCTCCACGCTGGGGACCTCCGCCAGATTGGCGTAGATGCTCTCCAGCCCGTCGGCGTGGGCGATGGTCACGGTGGTGCCCATGAGGTCGTCCTGCTCCACGCTGGCCACCGTGCCGTTGGCCACCGCCATCACCTCGGTGCCCACGGGGGCGGAGATGTCGATGCCGGAGTGGGTCCGCCAGTCCCCCATGGTCTCGTCATAGGCCAGCACCTCCAGGGACCAGTCGGCCACCACCTGGCCCCGGAGGGGCCAGACGAAGAAGTCGGCGGCCTGGGTGGGGGCGGGCGTGGCCGCCGGCGCCGGTGTGGCCGCCGGGGCGGCGGAGGGCACGGCCGAGGGCGTGGGAGTGGGAGTGACGGTGGGGCTGGGAGACGCCGTCACCGTGGGTTTGACGGCCTCCACCGTGGGCGAGGCCGCCACCACCACCTGGGTGGGGGCGGACACGGGGGTATCCGCCCCGCCCGGCTGCAAAGAGGAAAAGAGATAATAGCCCGAGATCCCTATGGCGGCGACGCACAGGGAGAGGACTATGTAGAATCCTCTGCCCTCCATAAAGTCGCCGAAGCGCTCTAAGATCGGTTTCCGTTTCATCACAGACCTCCAAAATATAGCGTCAGAGAAGCTCCCGGGGCCCCGTTGGGAGCTTTCAGAGCCTATTTTGGCCCGGGTCCGTCCAGTTTATACCTGCCATGCCAATTTTCTTTTCCCCCTTGACAGCCCGGCCAAAGGTGTCTATACTGTATATATCTTATATATACAGTTGGCGCACAATGGTTTATTTAGACGGATGGACGGGGCGAAAAGACTTTAAGAAAACTTTAATCTTTTCTTTCCGGTTCCATATATCTTTTGGTGGTATGCTCAAGCAGGAAAGGAAGGGGATGCCAGCGCTGGAATTATGAACGAATTTGAAACAGTCGGTGATGGGGGATTGACAGATGACAGGCTGTCATCTATGATAGGTGACAGCCTGTCATATCCGCACCGGACACGAAAAGGAGGGACCGCCGTGCCCACCGAAACCTTCTTCCGCCTGCCGGAGGCCAAACGGGAGACCCTTCTGCGCTGCGCCCGGCAGGAGTTCGCCCGGGTCCCCTATCCGGACGCCTCCATCAACCGCATCATCCACGCCGCCGGCATCCCCCGGGGCAGCTTCTACATGTACTTCGCGGACAAAGCCGACCTCTTTCTCCATCTGATGGACCAGTTCGTGGACACCTTCACCCAGACGGTGTGCCGGCTGCTGGAGGAGGAGGGCGGGGCGCTGTTCCCCGCCTTCCGGCGGCTGTTCGACCACCTCCAGGACCGGTGCGTGACCGGCTGCCGGGAGGGCCGGGCCGCGGAGGTCATCACCATCCTGCGCCGGAACGTGGGAATGCCCCACACCATGGCCATGGGGCAGAGCTACGGCCGGCGCTTCCTCTCCCAGCTCCTCCCCCGCCTGGACCGCGCCCGCCTGTCCCTGGAGGGAGAGGAGGAGCTGGAAAACGGCCTGCGCATCCTCCTCTCGGTCACCCTGCCCCTGCTCTGCGAGGGGGTGCTGGCGGAGGACCCGGAGCCCGTCCGGGCCCGGTATCAAAGCTATCTCACCATTCTCGAGCGCGGTATGCTCCGGTGACGGAGGACCGCGGACAGCCCATGGAAAAGGAGTACGCATATGGAAAGCACTGATCTCAAGCAGCCCTCCCCCGACGCCCCCGCCCAGGAGAGCGCCGCGCCGGCCAAGCCGGTGAAGGTCCCCAAGCCCCGGAAAAAGCGCAAGTGGCTCAAGCGGGCCATCGCCCTGGTGGTGCTGGCGGCGGTGATCCTGGTCCTGCTCCGGGCCTGCTCCGGCGGCGGCACCGCCCTCACCTCCGGCGTCTACCTGCCCACCCCCGCCAGCGTGCAGGACCTGGTGGTGTCGGTGTCGGGCACCGGCGCCATCGAGCCCATCCACTCCTACAAGGTCACCACCCTGGTGAAGGGCGAGGTGCTGGAGGCCCCCTTCGAGGAGGGCCAGACGGTACATAAGGGCGACCTCCTCTTCCGCATCGACGCCACCGACGTGGAGACCTCCATCCAGCAGGCCCAGCTCTCCCTGGAGTCGGCCCAGCTGAGCTACCAGCAGCTCCTCAACAACCAGGAGGACAGCCACAAGAACGCCACGGTGAAGGCCACCGCCACCGGCGTCATCACCGAGCTCTATGTGGATGAGGGGGATATGGTCTCCGCCGGCGCTCCCATCGCCGACATCCTGGACCGGGACAACATGAAGCTGAAGGTCCCCTTCCACGCCGCCGACGCCGCCGGCTTCTACGTGGGCCAGAGCGCCTCCGTCACCGTGGACGGCACCCTGGAGACCCTCCCCGGCACCATCGACGCCATCGCCGCCACCGACTCGGTGGGTCCCGGCGGCACCCTGGTCCGGGAGATCACCATCCTGGTCCGCAACCCCGGCGCCCTCACCGATACCTCCATGGGCACCGCCTCCATCGGCGCCGCCTCCAGCGCCTCCAGCGGCACCTTCGCCTACGGCGAGCAGAAGCAGGTCATCGCCAAGGCCTCCGGCGAGCTCATCAGCCTCACCGTGAAGGAGGGCGACCGGGTCACGGAGGACCAGGTCATCGGCGGCTTTGACGAGACCGATATGGACACCCAGCTGGAGAGCGCCGCCCTCCAGATCCGCAACGCCGAGCTCACCCTGAAAAACGCCCAGGACCGGCTGGAGGACTACTCCATCACCTCCACCATCGACGGCACCGTCATCGAGAAGAACTACGACGTGGGCGACACCCTGGACACCTCCACCGCCAGCGCCACCGGCATCGCCTACCCCGCCGTCATCTACGACATGTCCGCCCTCACCTTTGACATCAGCGTCAATGAGCTGGACATCAACAAGATCCAGGTGGGCCAGCAGGTGGAGATCACCGCCGACGCCGTGGAGGGGCAGACCTTCACCGGGGTGGTGGACAAGGTGAACATCAACGGCACCACCACCAGCGGCTCCACCAACTACCCCGTCACCGTTCTGGTGGACGGCACCCCGGAGGCCCTCAAGCCCGGTATGAACGTCTCCGCCAAGATCATCGTGGAGGACGCCGGCAGCGTGCTGTGCGTGCCCGTGGAGGCGGTGAGCCGGGGCGCCGACGGCACCAGCCTGGTGAAGGTGGCCGGCGAGGGCGCCCTGGACGAGAAGGGCAACCTGGCCGATCCCTCCAGGCTGGAGGACCGGGAGGTCACTCTGGGCCGCAGCGACGAGAGCTACATCGAGATCCTCTCCGGCCTGGAGGAGGGCGAGGTGGTCTACACCTACCAGTCCGCCGGCTCCAACTTCATGGCCGTCATGATGGGGTGACGAGATGGAACACCTCATTGAATTCAAGGACGTCTACAAGATCTACCAGATGGGCGAGGAGACCGTCCACGCCCTGGACGGGGTGAGCCTCACCGTGGACCGGGGGGAGTTCGTGGCCATCGTGGGCTCCTCCGGCTCCGGCAAATCCACCGCCATGAACATCATCGGCTGTCTGGACGTGCCCACCTCCGGCACCTACCACCTGGGGGGCGTGGACGTGTCCACCATGGACGACGACCAGCAGGCCGAGATCCGCAACAAGATGCTGGGCTTCATCTTCCAGCAGTACAACCTGATCCCCAAGCTCAACGTCCAGGAGAACGTGGAGCTCCCCCTCCTCTACGCCGGCGTGAGCGCCGAGGAGCGGCACCAGCGGGCCCTCCGGGCCCTGGAGCGGGTGGGGCTGGCCGACAAGCGCAGGAACCTGCCCAGCCAGCTCTCCGGCGGCCAGCAGCAGCGGGTATCCATCGCCCGGGCCCTGGCCGGCGACCCCTCTGTGATCCTGGCCGACGAGCCCACCGGCGCGCTGGACTCCCGGACCGGCCGGGAGGTGCTGGCCTTCCTCCAGAAGCTCAACGCCGAGGGGGACACGGTGGTCCTCATCACCCACGACAACTCCATCGCCGTCAAGGCCAAGCGGATCATCCGCCTCCAGGACGGCAAGATCATCTACGACGGCGACGCCCACGACCCCCGGGCGGTGGTCCAGCCCGAGGAGGACACCGAGGGCATCGACGGCTTCGACGACCCCGCCGGAGAGGAGGTCCGGGCATGAACTTCTCCCAGTCCTTCCGCCTGGCCGTCAAGTCCCTGCTGGCCAGCAAGATGCGGGCCCTCCTCACCATGCTGGGCATCATCATCGGCGTGGCTGCCGTCATCATCATCACCAGCCTGGGCAACGGCATGCAGAACTACATGAACGCCCAGTTCGACCAGCTGGGCGCCAACCTGATCCAGGTCCAGATCTGGGGCCTGGGCGGGGGCATGAGCTCCCGCTCGGTGGACCCCGACGACATGTACGCCCTGGTGGACAAATATCCCCAGTACCTCTCCGGTGTGAGCCCCTATGTCTCCACCCAGGCCCTGGTCCGCCGCGGCTCCGACGAGTACAAGCGCACCAGCATCTACGGCGTCAGCGAGTTCTTCTACGACGCCGGGCGCAACCAGGTCCTCAGCGGCTCCAAGCTGGGGGAGGGCCGGTTTTTGAGCTACGTGGACGTGGAGCGGTACCAGAACGTGTGCGTCATCGGCTCCTATCTGGCCAAGGACGCCTTCGGCGGCGATGCCCTGGGCAGGACCATCACCATCAGCGGCACCCCCTTCACCATCATCGGCGTCATGGCCGAGTACGCCGACAGCACCGAGGGCAGCGGCGACGACGTGATCTTCATCCCCTACGGCAACGCCATGCGCCTCAACGGCACCGGCTGGGTGAGCCTCTACCTCTTCAACAGCGCCGACAAGGACACCTCCAACCTGGCCAAGGGCATCATCGAGAGCCGGCTCTACAAGACCTTCCAGACCGACGACGCCTACTACATCATGTCCAGCGCCGAGATGATGGACGCCATGGACTCCATGCTCAACACCCTCATGGCCATCCTGATCCTCATCGCCGCCATCTCCCTGCTGGTGGGCGGCATCGGCATCATGAACATCATGCTGGTGTCGGTGACCGAGCGCACCCGGGAGATCGGCATCCGCAAGTCCCTGGGCGCCAAGGGCAGGGACATCCGCAGCCAGTTCATCATCGAGGCGGGCACCACCTCCGCCATCGGCGGCGTCATCGGCATCGCCCTGGGCGTCATCATGGCCAACGTGCTCACCGCCGTCATCGCCGTGGTGCTGGGCACCGGCAACGACGGCTTCGTGGCCGTCCCCACCCTGGGCGGCATCGCCGTGTCCTTCGGCGTGTCGGTGGGCGTGGGCATCCTCTTCGGCTACCTGCCCGCCAACAAGGCCGCCCGGCTCAACCCCATCGACGCCCTGCGCTACGACTGAAAAGGAGCGAACAATGATGAAGAAACGAGTCCTCGCCGCCCTTCTGGCGGCGGCCCTCTCCCTGTCCCTGGTCACCCCCGCCCTGGCCCTCACCGGCCGGGAGGAGGCCGCCCAGGTCCTCTCCGCCCTGGATATCATGACCGGCGACGAGAGCGGGGACCTGAACCTCTCCGCCCCGGTGACCCGGGCGGAATTCGTCAAGATGCTCATGGCCGCCTCCCCCATCAGCGTGGGGGACGTGACCTACGTCTCCCCCTACCCCGACGTGCCCGCCTCCCACTGGGCCGCCCCCTATGTGGAGGCCGCCGTGGCCGCCGGCTACGTCACCGGCTACCTGGACGGCACCTTCCGCCCCGCCAACACCATCACCCTGGCCGAGGGCGTGGTCATGGCCCTGCGGCTGCTGGGCTACACCAACGCCGACTTCTCCGGCTCCTTCCCCGCCGGGCAGATGGCCATGTATAAGACGCTGGATTTGGACGAGGGCATCACCATCGGCCAGAACGACACCATGAAGCGCCAGGACGCCATGTACCTCTTCTACAACCTGCTCAGCGCCCCCACCCGGTCCACCGGGCAGCCCTACCTCTCCTCCGTGCTGGGCTACGGCCTCACCGCCGACGGCGAGGTGGACGCTCTGGCCCTCCTCAACGGCACCATGGACGGCCCCGTGGTGGTGGGGGAGGCCGGCTGGAAGGACAAGATCCCCTTTGACCTCTCCGCCGCCCGGGTGACCCGGAACGGCGCGGTCACCACCGCCGCCGCTCTGACCGACAACGACGTGGTCTACTGGTCCAAACACCTCAACGCCCTGTGGGTCTACACCAACAAGATCACCGGCCCCATCCAGGCCGTCACCCCCGCCTCCGCCCCCACCACGGTGACGGTCTCCGGCAAGAGCTATGAGATCGAGACCTCCGCCGCCGCCTACGCCCTCAGCGACCTGGGCGCCTTTGCGGTGGGCGACTCGGTGACCCTCCTCCTGGGCCGGGACGGCAAGGTGGCCGCCGTCGCAGCCCCCGGCACGGCCTCCGGCGGCAGCGTGTGCGGCCTGGTGGTCTCCAACGTGCCCCAGCAGTACACCGACAAGAACGGCAACGACTACACCGCCGCCTCCGTCACCATCCTGGCCACCGACGGCAACACCTACACCTACTCCACCGACCGCACCAGCGTCCGCACCGGCACCCTGGTCCAGGCGGTGCCCACCGAAAACGGCATGGAGGTGAAAAATCTCTCCTCCGCCTCCCTCTCCGGCAGGGTGAACGCCGACGGCACCAAGCTGGGCGGTCGTTCCTTCGCCTCCAACGTGGAGATCCTGGACACCTACGGCGACCACGGCGTCCGGGTCTACCCCCAGCGTCTGGCCGGTATGGAGATCACCGAGAGCATGGTCCGCTACTACCTGCTGGACGGCAGCGGCGACATCAGCCGCCTCATCCTCAAGGATGCCACCGGCGACATGCACACCTACGGCGTCATCACCTCGGTGAGCGAGGTCAACAGCGCCGCCTCCATGACCACCGCCGGCACCTACGTCTGCGACGTGGCCGGCACCGCCCAGACCGTCAGCGGCAGCACCGTCTACAACGTCAAGACCGGGCCCTTCATGATGAAGACCGACGGGGAGAAGATCGACCGCTTCACCAACCTCACCAAAGTGAAGCTCACCTCCATAGAGGGCACCACCGCCTACGGAGGCAACCGGCAGTACGCCATCTGGGACGACGCTCTGGTCTACGAGGTCCGGGACGGCAAGTACTTCCTCACCTCTCTGGCCCTGGTC
>CALWYC010000085.1 GCA_944385655.1 uncultured Intestinimonas sp.
CCTACGTCACCAAGCTGCCCGCCCACGCCATCGGCCAGGCCGCTGTCAACTCCCTGCGCCGCTACGGCGTGGACACCTCCATGATCGTCCGGGGCGGCGACCGCGTGGGCATCTACTTCAACGAGAAGGGCGCCTCTCAGCGCGGCTCCGTGTGCATCTACGACCGGGCCCACTCCGCCATCCAGGAGGCCACCACCGCCGACTTCGACTGGGACAAGATCTTCGAGGGCGTGGACTGGTTCCACTTCACCGGCATCACCCCCGCCCTGGGCCCCAACGTGGTGGAGATCTGCAAGGAGGCCTGCAAGGCCGCCAAGGCCAAGGGCGTGAAGATCTCCTGCGACCTCAACTACCGCGGCAAGCTGTGGACCCGTGAGCAGGCCCGGGCCGCCATGACCGAGCTGTGCCAGTATGTGGACGTGTGCATCTCCAATGAGGAGGACGCCAAGGACGTGTTCGGCATCGAGGCCGAGGCCACCGACATCTACGCCGGCGAGATCAACCGGGAGGGCTATAAGTCCGTGGCCAAGCAGCTGGCCGACAAGTTCGGCTTCGAGAAGGTGGCCATCACCCTCCGTGAGTCCCACTCCGCCTTCGACAACGGCTGGAGCGCCATGCTCTACGACGTGGCCTCCGACGAGTACTGCTTCTCCAAGAAGTACGAGCTCCACATCATCGACCGCGTGGGCGGCGGCGACAGCTTCGGCGGCGGCCTCATCTACGCCCTGCTCAGCGGCAAGTCCACCCAGGAGGCCGTGGAGTTCGCCGTGGCGGCTTCCGCTCTGAAGCACTCCATCGAGGGCGACTACAACATGGTCACCGTCTCCGAGGTGGAGAAGCTGGCCGGCGGCGACGGCTCCGGCCGCATCCAGCGGTAACCCCATCCCAAAAGACGGCGCCTCCCCCGCGGAGCGCGCCGTCTTCTGCCTATCTTTTTGAAAAGGAGGTTCGCGGCGGCGCCCCGGCGCCGTCCCATCGCCATGAAAGCATTTATGGACCAGGATTTCCTTCTGGAGACCGAGACCGCAAAGCACCTCTTCCATGACTACGCCGAGTCCCTCCCCCTGGTGGACTACCACTGCCACATTCCCCCCCAGGAGATCTACGAGGACCGGCGCTTCGACGACCTCACCCAGGTGTGGCTGGGGGGCGAGAACCCCGACGGCACCTACTTCGGCGACCACTACAAGTGGCGCCTCATGCGCTCCAACGGCGTCAGCGAGGACTATGTCACCGGCGCCAAGCCCGGCCTGGAGCGGCTGGAGAAGTTCGCCGAGGCCGTGGAGATGGCCATCGGCAACCCCATGTACCACTGGTGCAACCTGGAGCTGCGGAAGTTCTTCGGCTATGAGGGCTACCTCTCCCCCAAGTCCGTGAAGGAGATCTGGGACGTGACCGGCGAGAAGCTGCGCCACGACCCCGACCTCACCGTCCGCGGCCTCATCCGCAAGGCCAACGTGGCCTTCATCGGCACCACCGACGACCCCATCGACTCCCTGGAGTGGCATGAGAAGATCGCCAACGACCCCACCATCACCTTCCAGGTCTGCCCCTCCTTCCGCCCCGACCGGGCCATCAACATCCAGAAGCCCGGCTTCGCCGGCTACATGGCCCAGCTGGCCGCCAGCGTGGGCAAGAAAGAGCTCACCTCCGCCCGGGAGGTCTGCGACGCCCTGGTGGAGCGGCTGGAGTTCTTCGCCAAAATGGGCTGCCGGGCCAGCGACCACGGACTGGACTACGTGCCCTTCCGCGCCTGCACCATGGAAGAGGCCGACGCCGCCTTCCGGAAGGCCATGGCCGGTGATGAGCTGACCCTGGCCGAGATCGAGGGTTATCAGACCACCCTCCTGCTCTGCCTGGGCCGGGCCTACCACCGTCTGGGCATCGTGATGCAGCTCCACTACTCCTGCCTGCGCAACAACAATGAGCGGATGTTCCGGAAGCTGGGGGCCGACACCGGCTTCGACATGATCGCCCAGAACACCTGCGGCGGCAGCATCGCCCAGCTCCTCTCCGCCCTGGACCTCACCGAGGAGTGCCCCAAGACCATCCTCTACTCCCTCAATCCCGCCGACAACGCCCAGCTGGGCACCCTGCTGGGCTGCTTCCAGACCGACGAGATCCCCGGCAAGATCCAGCACGGCTCCGCCTGGTGGTTCAACGACACCAGGACCGGCATGGAGGACCAGATGAAATCCCTGGCCAGTCTGGGCCTGCTGGGCAACTTCGTGGGCATGCTCACCGACTCCCGCTCCTTCCTCTCCTACGCCCGGCACGACTACTTCCGCCGCATCCTGTGCAACCTCATCGGCCACTGGGTGGAAAACGGCGAGTATCCCAACGACGAGGAGGCCCTGAAGAAGATCGTGGAGGGCATCTGCTACAACAACGCCGCCCGCTACTTCAACCTGTAAAGCCCCCGGAACAGAAAATGCTCCGTTGGAATGGACCATTCCAACGGAGCATTTTTTATTCTGTGATCTGAGCTGCGGGGCAGGCACGCTTCCACCGGCCGCGGAGATAGACGGCGCCGCTGATGAGGACGCCGATGGCCCATCCGATGGGATAGGCCCAATAGAGGGCATCTCTGCCGAAGAAGTGAGCCAGCAGATAGGCCGCCGGAACCCGGGCAGCCCACAGGGCCACGATGTTGGACACCATGGGAGTCACCACAGCCCCGGCGCCTCGGAGCGCGTTGTTGAGAGGGTACATCACCGCCAGCAGCACCATGGTGGAGAGGACCCGGACCAGATAGGCCCGGCCCGCCTGGATCACCGCCGGATCGGTGCTGAAGATCGAGAGGAAGAAGCCGCCGTTCGGCACCACCAGAGCCGACATGACAGCGCACACCACGATGCACAGCACCAGGGCCTTCCGCACGCCGGTCTTCACCCGGTCCAGCCGCCCCGCCCCTATGTTCTGGCCCACGTAGGTGGTCACCGCCAGGGAGAAGCTGTCAATGGGCATAAAGGCAAAGGTATCGATCTTATTGGCGGCGGAGAAGCCGGCGGCAAACTGCTCCCCGAAGCTGTTGATGAGGGCCTGGAGCACCAGCACCGCCACCGCCAGCTGGCACTGCTGGATACCCGAGGGCACACCCAGCCGCAGCACCCGCTGGAGAAGGGCTTTTTCCATGTCCAGACGGAAGGGCCGAATGGAGAAATCCTGGTATTTCCGGTTCACATAGAAGATCCCGAACAGCCAGGAGCTGATCTGTGCAATGATGGTGGCCAGGGCCACGCCGAATACGTCCCAGTGGAAAACCAGCACGAAAACCAGGTCCAGCACGATGTTGAGGACGCAGGCCACCGCCAGAAACAGGAGGGGCGTCCGGCTGTCCCCCAGGCCCTGGAGGATACCTGCGTTGATGTTGTAGCCCAGGCTGCCGATGATGCCGGCGAAGACAACCAGCAGGTAGATATGGGCCTGATCGTAGACGCTCTCCGGCACCTGGATGAGCCGCAGTACCGGCCCGGCGATGACCAGGCCGAACACGGTGAGAGGGATGATACTGACCATAAAAGCGCCGTATACCGTGTTCACACTGCGGCGGACGGCATCTTTGTCTTCAGAGCCGGTAAACTGAGCGATCATGACGCTGGCACCGATGGAGAGGCCGATGAACAGAGACGAGAGAAGAAAGATCACCGGAAAAGCGATCCCTACCGCCGCCAGGGCTGTGGTGCCCACAAACTGGCCCACCACCCAGCTGTCCACCATGTTGTAGAGCTGCTGAAAGGCGTTGCCCACCAAAAGGGGCAGGGAAAACCGTACGATGAGGCCCAGGGGCTCCCCACGGGTCATATCGATGGTCTTTTCATGTCCCTCGGACACGTTCTCCCTCCTCTCTTACGTACGTTCCCGCAGGTATTTCTGATATAAAAGCCGCAGTCCGTCGGGGATGAGCTGGCCGTCCACCACATCGATGAGGCCGGTACCGGCAGCGATGACCGGGGCCAGACCGCCGGTGGCCACCACGATGGCCTCCGGCTCGCCGATCTCCTCCCGCGCCTGGGTGATGAGGCGCTCCATAGCCCCGATGTAGCCCAGGACTGCTCCGGCCTGAATCTGACCCACGGCGGTGCCGCTGAGCACTTTCTCCGGCAGGGCCAGGTCTACCTGGGGCAGCAGGGCGGTTTTCTGAAACAGGGCCTCAATGGAGATCCGGGCCCCGGCGGTGATACACCCGCCCATGTAGGTCCCTTCCCGGCTGATGGCGTCTACCGTGGTGGCAGTGCCCATGTCGGCCAGGATCAGGGGGGCGCCGTACTTGTGGATGGCGGCCACGCAGGCCACCGACCGGTCGGCGCCCAGGCGCTCGTTGCTCATCACCCCATAGGGAAGCCCCGGGTCCACGTCCACGTCCACCACGATGGGCGTCTTGTCCAGGTAGCGTACCACGGCGTCGGTGAGGGCCGCCATCACCGGCGGCACCACCGAGCTGATGATCACGTCGGCCAGGTCCTCCGGCCGGATGCCCAGCCGGGAGAGCTGGTTCCAGATGTCCATGCCCAGCTCGTCGGAGGTCCGCCCCGTCACCGTTGTCAGCCGGAAGCTGCCCTTCAGGGTCTCCCCGTCAAATACACTGAATACCATATTGGTGTTGCCTACATCGATGGTCAGCAGCATCGTCGTTCCTTCCTTCCTCCGGTCATTCACCGGCCCGAATCTCCTCAATGCGGAAGAGGGGCTCCCCCTCCCCCAGCTCTATGACAGCGTAGGTCCCCCGGCTGCCCTGACAGGAGCCCGGGTTCATGAGGTGGAGCCCCATGAGGTCCCGGTACAGGGCAATGTGGGTGTGGCCGCAGAGTAGGATGTCCGCCTCTGCCTCCCGGGCCGCCCACATGGCCCGGGTATACCCCATCTTCACTCCATACCGGTGGCCGTGCATCATGAGGATGCGCCTCCCCTCCACCAGCAGCACCCGCTGGTCGGGCACTTCGGTGAAGCCGTCGCAGTTGCCGCAGACGTTCTGCATGGCCTGCGTCACGGGCAGCCGCCGCCCGAGCTCGTCAAAGTCCCGGCACAGGTCTCCCAGGTGGAGGATCAAATCGGGCTTCTCCCGCTCCGCTGCCCGCATCATGGCCTCCACGTCCCCGTGGGAGTCGGAGAGCACCAATACCTTTTTCATTCCGGTCACCTCCGGGAAAAAGTCACATATAATACCATGAGTCTATTCATAGCTTAGATGGAGGGATCTCTCATGGCAAACAAACCGCAGACCGGCGGCATCCTGCATACGCCCCAGGCCGAAAAGCTGCTCAAGGACAGGGCGGCACTGGAGCAGCTCCTCCGCTCCCCCGACACCCAGGCCCTCATGGCCATGCTGGAGCGCCAGGGCGGTCTTCAGGCGGCGGCGGAGGCCGCCATGCGGGGAGACCCCGCCAAGCTCCAGCGCATGGTGGGCCAGGTCATGGGGGACCCCGCCGGCGCCGGGGTGGTGGAGCGCATCACCAAGCAGGCGTCCAAGCCGTAACATCCGCCCGGCCGCCGGGCGCAGAGAGGGGGATGGGCCATGCCGGAGGGCTTTTCGGAAAAACTCAACGCCATACTGGCAGACCCCGACGCCATGGGGAAGATCCTCTCCCTGGCCCAGAGTCTGGAGGGGGAGCCGGCGGCCGGTGAACAGGAGGACAAGGGGCAGGAGGAGACCGACCGCTCGGGAGAGCCGGCGGCTCCGTCACCCGATCTGAGCGGGCTGCTGAGCGCCTTCACCGGCGGCGAGTCCCCGGACCCCCGGCTGCTGAAGCTGGGGGGCCGGCTGCTCTCCGAGTGGAGCCGCCCCGACGACCGCAGGACCGCCCTCCTGGCCGCCCTGCGGCCCTACGTGAAGCCGGAGCGCTATGCCAAGGTGGACCGGGCCATCCGGATCGCCAAGCTCTCCCGACTCATCCGGGTGGCGCTGTCCGCCCTGCGGGAGGGGGGAGAGGATGTATAACCGCTATATTCCCCGGGCCGGCGGCTACGACCGGGTCCCCATGGAGGACGCCCCGCCCCGGCGGGAGACCGGCGACTTCCGCCGGGACCGGAGACCGCCGCCCGCCGGCGGGGCGGCGGACGGCGGTCAGGGGCGCTGGCTCACGGGGCTTCTCAAGGGGCTGGGGCTGGAGGACCTGGATCGGGGGGACATCCTCCTCCTGCTCATCCTCCTCCTGCTCCTCACCGACGGCGACGACCTGGAGCCGGTCATCACCCTGGGGCTCCTGCTCCTCTTCGGCCTGGGGGGCCGGGAGGGCAAAGAAAGATCATGAATCATGGCGTGGTCTGTTCGTACAGCACCGTGCCGTCGGGCAGGGTGAAGCGGTCCTTCTCCGCCGCCTGGAGCACCTCGGCCTCGGTGGAGCGCATGCGCATGACCACCACGTCGTCCTTCACGGTCTCCGAGGCGATCAGCAGGCCGTTGTCGGTGGAGACCCAGTACCGCTCCAGGTAGCCCAGGTCGTCCACGGCGGTCTCCACGTAGACGCAGGGCACCCCGTCCCGGGTCACATAGTTGGCGTCCACAATGGCGTCCCGGTCCAGCGCCAGCACGTCCTCATAGGTGGGGATGTGCTGGGCCAGGTCCGCCCCCCGCTCCCCCACCGGCCACGTCTTGACCTCGGTGCTGGCGGCGTACCAGCGGTAGAGGGTACCCTCCCCGCTCTCCGGGTCGGTATAGACGATGGTGTACTGGGTGCCCATGGGCTGGAAGCTCTGGGTCAGCTCAACGCTGGTCCAGGCCCCGTCCACCAGCACGCTGGCGGTGAAGCTCCCGGCCTGGTCAGCGCCGGTGGCCATCTCCACCGTCACGGTGCGGGCGTAGTTCTCCGGTCGGGTCAGGGTGGCGATGATGCTCTGGACCGTCTCCGGGGTGGTGCGGACCGGCAGCACCAGGCCGCCCCCCTCCAGGTCCCCCTCTCCCCCAGGCTCGGAGGCCGCCGGGGTAGGCAGGACGATCTCTGCCCCGCTGCCGGCGAAAAAGTTGAGGCCGAAGCTGGAGATCAGGGCCACCGTCATTACCAGCACGATGAGCAGGAAGAGCACCAGCTTGTTTTTTCGTTCCATCCCGCTCCCTCCTGTCCCGGTGAGATGCTCAGGCCCGGAACTCCTCCGGCGCCTGGTCCCGCAGGCCGAATCTCCACTCGATGGCGTCGGCGATGCGCCGACAGGCCTGTCCGTCGCCGTAGGGGTTGACGGCGTGGGCCATCTGGGCATACACCGCCGGGTCCTCCAGCAGGAGGCTGCCCAGGCGGTAAACCTCGCCCTCCTCTGTCCCCGCCAAACGGACGGTACCGGCGTCGATGGCCTCCGGCCGCTCGGTCTCCCGGCGGAGGACAAGCACCGGCTTGCCCATGGCGGGCGCCTCCTCCTGGAGGCCGCCGGAGTCGGTCATCACCAGATGGCACCGGGCCATCAGGTTGTGCATCTCCTCCACGTCCAGGGGATCGATGAGGTGGATGCGGTCATGGCCGGAGAGGTACTTCCCCGCCGCCTCCCGCACCACCGGGGAGAGGTGGACGGGGTAGACCAGTTCCACTTGGGGGTGGTCCTCCACGATGCGCCGCAGGGCGGTCATGATGTGGGCCATGGGTTCGCCGTAGTTCTCCCGGCGGTGGCAGGTCACCAGGACCACCTGACGCCGGTTATAGTCCAGCTCGTTGAGGAGCTGGGTGGAAAACTTGAAGTCGGGCCGCACTGTGGTGGACATGGCGTCGATGACCGTATTGCCCGTGATGAAGACCCCCTTGGTGATGCCCTCCCGGGCCAGGTTGGCCCGGTTTGCGGGGGTGGGACAGAAGTGGAGGTCGGCGATGTCCCCCACCAGGGTGCGGTTCATCTCCTCCGGGAAGGGGGAGTACTTGTCATAGGTTCGCAGGCCCGCCTCCACATGGCCCACCATGACCTGCTGGTAGTAGGCGGCCAGGGCGGCGGAGAAGGTGGTGGAGGTGTCCCCGTGGACCAGCACCAGGTCAGGCCTGGCCTGGGTCAGCACCCCCTCCACACCGGTGAGGCACTTGCAGGTGATGGTGGAGAGGGTCTGCCGGGGCTCCATGATGTCCAGGTCGTAGTCAGGCGTCAGGCCGAAGATGTGGAGCACCGAGTCCAGCATCTCCCGGTGCTGGGCGGTGACACAGCACAGGCTCTCCACTCCCTCCCGGCGGGCGAGCTCCTGGACCAGGGGAGCCATTTTGATGGCCTCCGGCCGGGTCCCGAATATGGTCATGACACGGATGGTCTTCACGGCTGATCCTCCTTGTGGTCGGCGTCCTCGTTTTTCTTCTTCTCGTTGTTGCTCAGGAAGATGCGTCCGGACACGGCGCCGGCAGCGCACAGGGCCAGCAGCAGCATCATGGCTTTGAGCTCGCCGCTGGTGGTGAGCACCACGGCGCACAGGCCCAGGATGGCGCTGATGATGTAGAGCACCGCCACCGCCTGCTTCTGGTTAAAGCCCATATCGATGAGCCGGTGGTGGACATGGCTCCGGTCGGGGTGCATGGGGCTCTGGCCGTGAGCGATGCGCCGGATGAAGGCAAAGCAGGTGTCAAAGATGGGCAGGCCCAGCATCAGGAAGGGCACAGCGAAGGAGATGATGGTATAGAACTTGAAAAGGCCCTGGATGGACATGACGGCCAGGATGAAGCCCAGGAAGGTGGAGCCGGTGTCCCCCATGAAGATCTTGGCGGGGTTGAGGTTGTAGGGCAGAAAGCCGATGCAGCCGCCGGCCAGGGCGGCCATGACGATAGCCACCGGGGCATCGGCCACCGCCAGGGAGATGACCAGCATGGTGAGGGCGCTGATGGTGGACACGCCGCAGGCCAGGCCGTCCAGGCCGTCGATGAGGTTGACGGCGTTGGTGATGGCAACGATCCACAGCACAGTGGCGGGATAGGAGAGCCAGCCCAGGTCCCACCAGGGGTTGGGCGAGAGGACGTTGGGATTGGAGATGATCTCGATAACGTTGCCGGAGAGCACCGCCACCAGAGCGGCCACGATCTGGATGACCAGCTTGAACTTGGCGCCCAGGGCGTAGATATCGTCAAAGATGCCCAGCACCACGATGATGACACCGCCCAGCAGCATACCCCGGAACTGAGGAGTCATCTGCACATAGAGCAGCACACTGAGGATAAAGCCGAAGAAGATGGCCAGGCCGCCCATCCGGGGGATGGGATGGTCATGCATGCGGCGGTTGTCCTTGGGCACGTCCACGGCGCCCACCTTGAAGGCCAGGTTCTTCACCACCGGGGTGGCGATGAGGGCCACCACCATGGCGGTGACCAGAGCGGCGGCCACCCAGCCCATGGTCTGCAAATCACTGTTCATTGACAAAATTGCTCCTTTTCAGGGACGGAACGGGCCTTAGCGGGCCACGAAGCCCACCTTTTTATAGACCTTGCGCAGGG
>CALWYC010000086.1 GCA_944385655.1 uncultured Intestinimonas sp.
TTGCGGCCTGAGCAGTGTTTTTTCCGACGCACATGTCGCCGGAAAAAACAGATTGGCACTTGATTCCGTCGTCTGCGGACGACGGAACTCTGCGAGGCTTTTGCACAAGATCCGGCGCACATCCTTTTGAGGCAAAATGGCGCCCCGGGACGAATGTCCCGGGGCGTTGAGGCGTGAGTTGCGAGGACCTCAGCGCATCCCCTTGTCGTAGGGGATGCCCTCGGCCTTGGGGGCTCTGGACTTCTTGGAGGTGAAGGCCAGGACCACAAGGGTGATGAGGTAGGGCAGGGTGCGGTAGAGGTGGGGGCTGATGCCGATCTGGGCCAGCATGAAGACCCCGTCGCCGTTGATGTCGATGCTGGAGTAGGAGGCGGCGATGCACTTGAAGAGGCCGAAGAGCAGGGCCGCGCCGGCGATGTTCAGGGGCTTCCAGTTGCCGAAGATCATGACGGCCAGGGCCAGGAAGCCGAAGCCGGCCACGTCGCCGGTGGAGGCGCAGTTGGCGGTGGTCAGGGCGTAGACGAAGCCGCCCATGCCCGCCAGGGCGCCGGAGATGGTGGTGCCGGCGTAGCGCATCTTGTAGACGTTGATGCCCAGGGAGTCGGCGGCCTGGGGATTCTCGCCGCAGGAGCGCAGCCGCAGGCCGAAGCGGGTCTTGTAGAGCAGGATGGACAGAATGATGAAGAGCAGGATGCAGATATAGGTGGCCAGGTAGGTCTTGTCCACGAAGGTGGAGCCCAGGAAGCCCATATCGTCGCTGCGGCCGTAGCCGAAGAAGCTCTTCTTGATCATGAACCAGCTGGCGGCGTCGCCGGTGGCCATCTGGAGGGCGTTCTGGTTGGCGATGATGCGGATGAAGAAGAGGACCAGGGCGGGGGCCAGCAGGTTGAGGGCGGTGCCGCCGATGGTCTGGTCCGCCTTCAGGTTCACCGAGGCAAAGGAGAGGAGCAGGGAGAAGACGGCGCCCATGACGGCGGCCGCCAGCATGGCCAGGATCTCAAAGCCCTGGAGGGCCACCCAGTCCCCCGCCGCCTTGGCGGCGTCAAAGGTGCCCGCCTGCTGCACCAGGTTGACAAAGAGCACGCCGATGAAGGCGCCGAAGATCATGATACCTTCCAGTGCCAGGTTGATGATACCGCTGCGCTCGGCGAAGACGCCGGCCAGGGCCACGATCATCAGGGGAATGGCGTAGATGAGGGTCTGCTGGATCAGGAACGTCATGCCTCATCGCCTCCTTTCGTGGTCTTGGCGTCGTCACCAGCCGCTTTGTCCGGCTCCGCCGGGGCAGGGGCAGCGGCCGGGGCGGACACGGCGGCCGTTCTGCGCTTCCTGCGCCCGCTCAGCAGCATCTTGATGACCAGAGAGAAGGCGCTGAGGTAGACGATGGTGGCGATGATGACGTCGGTGATATACTCGTTGTAGGCCGTCAGGTTGGTGAGCTGGAGGCCCACGATGTCCAGCATGGACATGAAGCAGCCGGTGAAGATGACGGCGATGGGATGGCTGGCGGCCAGCAGGGCCACGGGGATGCCGTTGAAGCCGGTGGCCGGCAGGGTCTGGTAGGTGGACCAGAAGAACTCCGTGTTGCCCGACAGGTAGTAGAGGGCGGCGGCGGCGCCGGACAGGCCGCCGGCGATGGCCATGGAGAGGACGATGTTCCGCTTGTCGGCGATGCCGGCGTAGCGGGCGGCGTGGCGGTTGGAGCCGCAGGCCTTGAGCTGGTATCCCAGGGTGGTCTTGCTCATGAGGATATACATGAGGATGGCGATGACGATGGCGATGAGGATGCCGCCGTTGACCTGGGAGTTGGGGAAGAGCTTGTCCAGGCCCAGCTTGGCGGTGGCCACGCCGTTGTAGGTGGTCTTGTAGATATAGCCGCTCTTGGTGTTCTCCACCAGGTTGCGGAAGTCGCTGCCGTCGAACATCCAGGTCACCAGGTTGGCGGCGATCCAGTTGGTCATGATGCAGGCCAGCACCTCATTGATGTTGAGGAGGGCCTTCACCAGGCCGGGGATGCAGCCCCACAGGGCGCCGGCCAGGATGCCGCCCAGGAAGGCGATGGTCCAGATGAGCCAGGTGGGCACCGTCTCGGAGGGGATGCCCAGGGCCAGCATCAGGGAGGCGGCTGTCCCCATCAGGTACTGGCCCGGCGCGCCGATGTTGAAGAGGCCCGTCTTGAAGGCCACGGCCACCGACAGACCGGTGAGGATCAGGGGGGTGGCGCGGAAGAGCATGTTGCCCACGTTGGTGGAGTTGAAGCCGAAGGTGAGGGCACCCGCCGCGTTGCGGCCGGTGCTGAAGATGCCGCCGAAGATCAGGCGGATACCGTCCCAGGCGCCGGAGAGGCCCAGGGCCGGGTTGAGCAGGCCCACCAGGATGACGATGACGCTGCCCACCGCCAGACCGATGAGGATGGAGAGCAGGGAGGCCAGAACAGACTTGGTGCCGTCCTTGCTCCAGAAGGAGCTCTTTTGTTTCATGCCTGCTCACCTGCTTTCGTCGATCTCTTGGCACCCGCCATGTAGAGGCCCATCTCCTGGACGGTGGTCTGCTTGGGATCCAGCTCGCCCACGATCTCGCCCTCGTACATGACCAGGATGCGGTCGGAGAGGCTCATGACCTCATCCAGCTCCAGGGAGACCAGCAGAATGGCCTTGCCCTGGTCCCGCTCGGCCACCAGCTGGCTGTGGATGTATTCGATGGCGCCCACGTCCAGGCCGCGGGTGGGCTGGACGGCCACGATGAGGGGCTTTTCCCGGTCCAGCTCCCGGGCGATGATGGCCTTCTGCTGGTTGCCGCCCGACATGCTCCGGGCGGTGGTGACGGGGCCCTGTCCCGAGCGGACGTCGAACTTCTCGATGAGCCCCTCGGCATAGGTGCGGACCTCGCCGTTGCGGATGAAGCCCATGTGCTGGAACCGGGGCTCCCGGAAGCGCTGGAGGACCATGTTCTGCTCCAGCGTGAAGTCCAGCACCAGGCCGTGCTTGTGCCGGTCTTCGGGGATGTGGCTCATGTTGGCGCCCCGCTGGTGGATGGAGGCGTGGGTGATGTCCTTCCCGCAGAGGGTCACAGTGCCGCCGGAGCTCTTCTCCAGGCCGGTGAGGCCGTAGACCAGCTCGGTCTGGCCGTTGCCGTCGATGCCGGCGATGCAGACGATCTCGCCGGCCCGGACGTCGAAGCTGACCTCATGGACGGCGTTCCGCTTGTGGGACTTGGAGGGGACGGTAAAGTGGTCCACATGGAGCACCACGTCGGTGGGATGGGCCGGGTCCTTCACCACCTCCAGCTGCACCGGGCGGCCCACCATCATGTTGGACAGGGACTGCTTGTCGGTGTCCTTGGTCTCCACCGTGCCGATATACTTGCCCTTGCGCAGCACGGTGACCCGGTCGGCCACCGCCATGATCTCGTTGAGCTTGTGGGAGATGAAGAGGATGGACTTACCCTCCCGGGCGAACTCCTTCATGGTGGCCATGAGCTCGTCGATCTCCTGGGGGGTGAGCACGGCGGTGGGCTCGTCGAAGATCAGGATCTCGTTGTCCCGGTAGAGCATCTTGAGGATCTCCACCCGCTGCTGCATGCCCACGGTGATGTCCTCCACCTTGGCGTCCAGGTCCACCTTCAGGCCGTAGCGCTCCGACAGGGCCTCCACCTTTTTCCGGGCCTCCCGCTTCTGCAGAAAGCCCAGCCTGGTGGTCTCGGCGCCCAGGATGATGTTGTCCAGCACCGTGAACACGTCGATGAGCTTGAAGTGCTGGTGTACCATGCCGATGCCCAGGGCGGTGGCGTCATTGGGGTTGTTGATCTTCACCACCTGGCCGTTCTTCCGGATCTCGCCCGCCTCCGGCTGGTAGAGCCCGAACAGCACGCTCATCAGGGTGGACTTGCCCGCGCCGTTCTCGCCCAGAAGCGCGTGGATCTCTCCCTTCCGGAGCTGAAGGGTGATATCATCATTGGCAATGATGCCCGGGAATTCCTTCGTGATGTGAAGCATTTCGATGATGTTCTCCGCTTCCATATCTCTCATCCCGCCTCCTCCGTAGAATATGACAATATTATATATGAGCGGCGGTCAAAACACAAGAAGTTTATCCTATAGTACCAATGGGAACGGATATCTCTCCCCCTTTCCCCTGCATTTCGCAAAAAAGAGGAGGACGCAGACGCGTCCTCCTCTCAGGCCGTCGAAAAAGTCCATCAGGGGACTTTTTCGACGGCCTGCATCCCGTTACTTTCCCGCCCCAGTTGGGGCGGGAAAGTCCTCGCTTTGCTCGCTGCAGCCCTTGCAAGGCAAGGGCTGCAGGGGATGTCATCCCATTCGAGGCGGGCTGCCGCCCCCTCGAGCTCCCCCGCCGAAACCGAGCGAACATCTCACTCAACAGAGGTTTTTCGACATAATAAGAGGAGGACGCAACCGCGTCCTCCTCTTATCATGTATCCGAAAGGTCCTCTGATCAGATGACGTTCAGGTTCAGGTTGGACCACTCGGTGGTCTCCAGCTTGGAGAAGTCGTCGTCGACCACCAGGGTGCCGTCCAGAACGGCCTGGTACATCTCCTCGTACTGCTCCACGGTGAAGGTCTCGAAGCGCCAGGACTCCTCGGCGGTGGGCAGGGCCACAGCGTGATCCTCCACGCCCAGAGAGGTGCCCACGCCACCGATCTCGTCGAAGGTGCCGTCATAGACGTGGCCCACGGCCCACTGCACGGCGTCGGCCAGGCCCTTCATGGCGGAGGTGATGACGTAGTCGGACTCGCCGGACTGATCCACGTCCACGCCGATGACATAGCCGTCATTGGCGGAGGCGGCAGCGGCGATGGACTGGAACATGGAGCCGCCGCAGGCGAAGACGATCTCAGTGCCGTTGGCGTACCAGCCGCTGATCATGGTCTGCAGCTCGGGGGAGGCGGAGAAGCTGGCGCCGTACTCCCAGGAGTAGTTCATATCCACGGTGATGCCCAGCTCAGCAGCAGCGGCGTTGGCGCCCTGGACATAGCCGTAACCGAACCGGCAGCAGGCATCGTTGGTGCCGCCGCCGCCGCCGGAGAAGCCCAGCTTGGTGAAGCCGTCCATCACGGCAGCGTAGCCGGCGAAGTAGCCGCACTGCTGCTCCTTGAAGGAGATGCCGGCCACGTTGGTGAGCACATTGCCCTCGTCATCGGTGAGGGGGTAGCCGTCGATGAAGACGAAGGGGGTCTCGGGGAAGTCGATGGCGGCGCGCTTCAGAGCAGCCTCCTGCAGGAAGCCGGCACACACCACCACGTCGGCGCCGCCGTCCACGGCGGCCTTCATGGCGTCATAGCGGTCATCGTCGGTGGCCTCGTTGCCGTTGGCGGGCTGATAGTACTTGTAGGACAGGCCGTTGGCGTTGGCGTAGAGCTTCACGCCGTCGAAGGTGCCCTGGTTGAAGGACTTGTCCTTCAGCTGGCCCACATCGGTGACGAAGGCGACCTGATACTTGCCGTCGGAGGAGGTCATGCTGTCGGCGATGTCGTCGGCAGAAACGGTCTCGGCGGGAGTGGTCTCAGCGGGAGTGGTCTCGGCAGGGGTGGTCTCGGCGGGCGTGGTGGTCTCGGGAGCAGGGGTGCTGGTGCCGCCGCCGCAGGCGGCCAAAGAGAACACCAGGGCGCCAGCCAGAACAAGAGCGGAAAGTTTTTTCAAATTCTTCAAGCTGATCTACCTTCCTTTCAAAGTAAATGCCCGGTGTGGCCGAGACAATGTGACGCATGTTCCAACCTTTCCGAGCATGGCATTATTATAACGCACATTTTACCAGAGCGCAACCGAAATTTCGCGGTTGTCAAAAAAAGTTTACGGAATTGTTACAGAAGTGTTAAATCTTCTGGTGTAAAAAGCGGCCTCCCTCCGGTCGGAGAGAGGCCGCTCAGGTCTCAGGTATTCGGGGGCTCAGTACCCCTCGCCCTGCTGTCCCTTGGCCAGCTTCACGATGCGGGAGGTGCCCAGCCGGTCGGCGCCCAGGGCCAGGAAGTCCTCGGCGTCCTTCAGGCTGGCGATGCCGCCGGCGGCCTTGATCTTCACACCGGGGCCCACGTGCTTGGCGAAGAGGGCCACGTCCTCCCGGGTGGCGCCGCCGGTGGAGAAGCCGGTGGAGGTCTTGATATACTCGGCCCCGGAGGCGGTGACGAGCTCGCACATCTTGATCTTCTCCGCCTCGGTGAGCAGGCAGGTCTCCACGATGACCTTCAGGATACGGCCCTGGCAGCTCTCCTTGATGGCCTTGATCTCCTCCAGCAGGGCGTCCCACTTCTGGTCCTTCACCCAGCCGATGTTGATGACCATATCGATCTCGTCGGCGCCGTTGCGGATGGCGTCCTCGGTCTCAAAGACCTTGACCGCAGTGGTGGAATAGCCGTTGGGGAAGCCGATGACGGTGCAGATCTTCAGGTCGTTGCCCACGTACTCGGCGGCCTGCCGCACATAGGCGGCGGGGATGCACACGGAGGCGCAGTGGTATTTGAGGCCGTCGTCGCAGATCTCCTGGATCTGCGCCCAGGTGGACTCCTGCTTCAGGAGGGTGTGGTCACAGTGCTTGAGGATCTCCTTTACGTCCATGAAAAAACATCCTTTCTCGGTGAGACGGTTCATTTCACTTCGATGAGCTCGTAGGCCCGGGTGCCCAGGCCGATCTTCTCGGCGTGCTCCAGGCAGGAGCGCCAGTTGGTCTCGGGGAAGTTGTTGCAGAAGTGGTCGTGGAAGTCCTGGCAGCCCTCAGTGTGGAGGTACTGGTCCAGCCGGCTGCCCGGCATGACGGGCTGGCGCAGGCAGGCGTCCACGCAGGCCTGGTCCAGGGCCACCGGGTCGAAGGAGGCGAACATGCCCACATCGGGGAGGATGGGCACGTCGTTTTCGGCGTGGCAGTCGCAGAAGGGGGAGACGTCCACCACCAGGCTGATGTGGAACTGGGGCCGGCCGTCCACCACGGCCTTGGCGTACTCGGCCATCTTCCGGTTCAGGTCGTCGTTGGCGCTGGCGTTCTGATTGACGATGGCGTCGAAGTTGCAGGCGCCCAAGCAGCGGCCGCAGCCCACGCACTTGTCCGGATCGATGAAGGCCTTCCGGTCCTCGCCATAGGAGATGGCGTCCTGGCCGCACTGCTTGGCGCACTGGCGGCAGCCCACGCACCGATTCTGCTTGACCTCCGGCTTGCCGGAGTTGTGCTGCTCCATCTTGCCCCGGCGGGAGCCGCAGCCCATGCCGATGTTCTTGATGGCGCCGCCGAAGCCGGTGGCCTCGTGGCCCTTGAAGTGGCTCAGGCTGATGAAGACATCGGCATCCATGATGGCCCGGCCGATCTTGGCGGTCTGGATATACTCGGCGCCCTCCACGGGCACCTCCACGTCGTCGGTGCCCTTGAGGCCGTCGCCGATGATGATCTGACAGCCGGTGGAGAAGGGGGAGAAGCCGTTTTCATAGGCGGCGTCCATATGCTCCAGGGCATTCTTCCGCCGACCCACATACAGGGTGTTGCAGTCAGTGAGGAAGGGGACGCCCCCCAGGCTCTTCACCACGTCGGCTACCACCTTGGCGTAGTTGGACCGCAGGAAGGAGAGGTTCCCCGGCTCGCCGAAGTGGATCTTGATGGCCACCAGCTTCTTCTCCATGTCGATGCCGCCGATGCCGGCGGTGCGGATCAGCTTTTCCAGCTTGAGCAGCAGATTGGTGCCCATGGGCGCTCTCAGATCAGAAAAATATACCTTTGCCTGTTCCATGTCATAGATCCTCTCATTCTCTTAACATCAAACTGCGTAATAGACCGCTTTGCCGTCTGCCGTCTCCCGGCGCACCCGGCCCAGAGCCGTCAGGTGGTCCAGGTGGGACATGCACTCTCCCACGGCGAACCACTTCTGGGCCACCGGGAAGTTCTCCCAGGAGCTGGCCCGGATCTTCCAGGTCATGTGGCCGGCCAGCTCGTAGGCGCCCCGGCCGGGATGGGCCTTCACCACGCTCAGTGCCTCCTCCAGCCGACGCTGGTGGTGGCAGAGGAGCTGGTCCACCCTGGCCTTCAGGTCCCCGGTCTTCCGGTGGCCAGGCAGAGTGAGCGCCGGCTCGTAGGCACGGATCTTGTTGAGACTCTCCAGGTAGGACCCCAGGGCGTCCGGCATGATGGGCCAGGAGGTGATGTTGGGGGTGATGTCGAAGAGGACGTGGTCCCCGGTGAAGAGGATCCCACGCTCGGGCAGCCAGTAACACATCTGCCCCGGGGTGTGGCCGGGCATCAGCAGACACTGGATGCGGCAGCCCCCCTTCTCCAGGATCTGACCGTCGGCCAGGCCTTCATAGTGTCCCCCGCTGGGCGGGGCCATGGACCGGGCGGGGTTGGTCTCGTTCATCTTGGCCATGAGGTGCCGGGGGAAGCCCTCCTCCCGGAAGCGCACATCCATGATGCCCCAGTATTTCTCCCGGTAAGACCGGTCATCCAGACTGGGCCGGTCCACCTCGCTGATGTAGATGGTCCGCTCCCCTGCGGCTTCGGGGGCCAGACCGGCGTGGTCAGAGTGGAGATGGGTGAGGAGGACCTCCACCTCTCCCCGGCGGACTCCCAGCTCCCGGAGCCCTGAGAACAGGGCCTCCCGGCACGCCGGCTGCCGAAACCCGGTGTCGATGAGCAGATTTCCGTCCGCCCCCTTCAGGAGATAGGCGTTGAGCTCCTTGAGCGGATTGCCCACCAGGGGCACCGGAATCCGGTAAATCCCGGAAACAATCTCTTCTGGCATTGCTTCGCCTCCTATGCTTTGGTGATGTTGATACCTATTAACATATCACATTCGGGCATGGTTGACAATCGTCTTTTCCCACCGGCCGGACCGGGGCGGAAAAACCCTCCCCGGAGAACGAGACAAAACCGGCGCCCGCTCTGATGAGCGGGCGCCGGTTTTCCATTCATTCTGCTCAGTAGTTCTCGGCCTTGATCTCGAAGTAGGCCCGGGGATGCGCGCACACGGGGCAGACCTCGGGAGCCTCCGTGCCATACTCCAGGTGGCCGCAGTTGCGGCAGTACCAGACCTTGACCTCAGCACGCTTGAAGACCTCGCTGTTGGAGAGGTTCTCGGCCAGCTTCACATAGCGGTCCTCGTGGCTCTTCTCGATCTTGGCCACGGCGGCAAAGGCGTCGGCCAGAGCATGGAAGCCTTCCTCACGGGCGGTCTCGGCCATCTCCTTGTACATGTCGGTCCACTCCTCGTGCTCGCCCTCGGCGGCGGCCAGGAGGTTGGCGGCGGTGTCACCGATGCCGCTGAGGGCCTTGAACCACAG
>CALWYC010000087.1 GCA_944385655.1 uncultured Intestinimonas sp.
GCGGGCTGCCGCCCCCTCGAGCTCCCCCGCCGAAACCGAGCGCACATCTCACGCAACAGAGGTTTTTCGACAAGCTGAAAAGCGGACACCCGCACGGGTGTCCGCTTTTTCTTGCTCCGCCGCCCCATCCATGGGACGGCGGGAGCTGGATGTATTTTAGAGGAACCAGCGCTCCAGGCAGTCCCGGACGGCGCCCTCGTCGTTGGAGCAGACCTCCACGTCGGCCGCCGCCTTCAGCTCCGGGGCGGCATTGGCCACCGCCGCGCCGATGCCGGCCAGCTCCAGCATCTCTTTGTCGTTGGGGGCGTCCCCCACCGCCACCACCTCCTGGGGATCGATGCCCTCCATCTCCAGGATCACCGACAGGGCCGCTCCCTTGGAGACCCCCAGGGGCAGGATCTCCAGGTAGGTCTCCTCGGAGAAGACCGTCCGGCCCAGGCCCGGGAGCTGGGGGTCCAGCCACGCCTTGACCTCCAGCAGGGCCTCATGGTCCTGGGTCATGAGGGTCTTGTTCCAGGGCATGGGGGAGGTGTCCACCGTGGTGGGCAGGGCGGGACGCTTCTCCTTGGCGATGAGGCCGTCCACGTAGGGGGTGACCCGGAAGGAATAGAAGCCGTCCAGACCGTAGTAGGCCACGGCGCCCATCCGGGGGAACCGGGCCAGGGCCTCCTTCATGATGGGACAGACCTCCTTGGGGAGGACCCAGCGGCGCAGGATGCGGTCCCCTCCCACCAGGTCCACCACCTGACCGCCGTTGCCGGTGACCACGGGCAGGTTGATGCAGGGCAGCAGCTCGGGGAAGACCCGGATGGCCGCCGGCGCCCGGCCGGTGGCCACGGTGAAGAGGCCGCCCCTGGCCACATGGCGGCGGATGGCCTCCAGATTGGCCGGCGAGAGCTGGGAGTCCTCATCCAGCAGGGTGTGGTCCATATCCGAGACCAGCAGTCGCTTTTTCACCGGGCCGCGCCCCCCGTCTCGGCCTTCTGGGCATACCGCCGGGCCAGCTTCACGCCGGAGAGGAGGATGGCGAAGAGGAACCAGAAGATGACCATGACCCGGGGATAGTTCCACAGGTAGTCGGCCAGGCAGTCCACCAGGATGCCCGCCACCGCGGCGGCGGCGCCGATGGTGATGAGACGCACCTCGTGGGGACAGTGGAGCTTGCAGGCCTTGGCGGCAGACTTGAGGCCGCAGATCATGGCCGCCACGTAAGAGACCACGCCCAAAATCCCCGTCTCCAGCCAGATCTGGAGGTACAGGTTGTGGGAGTGGACGAAGGGGGCGGTGCCGTGGTAGAGGTTCATGTCCTTGATGGCCAGTCGCACCGCGTCGGTGCCCAGGCCGGCGCCCCGGATGGGCCGGGTCTTGAGCATCTCCAGGGCTGCGGCGTACAGGGGGAAGCGGCTGGAGGTGGAGGAGTCCTCCAGATTAAAGATGGTGAGGATGCGGTTGAAGATGGTGTCGGGCAGGAAGGGGATGGCGCACAGGCCCAGCAGCAGGAAGGCGGGGATAAGCCGCCGATTCCAGAGGAAGACGAAGACCGCGGCGGCAAAGACGGCGCCGATCCAGCTGGCCCGGTTGTAGGTCATACCCAGAGCAATCACACCTACCGCAGCTGCGCAGACCGCGCCAATCCTTCCCCACCAGGAGCGGCTGCACAGCACCAGGGCCACCGCCAGGGGGATGAGCATCACCAGCACCTCGCCAAAGGCGTTGGGGTTTTCAAAGACGGAGAAGACGCGGCCGGGCATGCCCTCGTTGAGGAGGGGGTCCACATAGGAGTAGTTGACCTCCACGCCCTGGATGCGCTGCACCACGCCGTAGGCCGAGGTGCCGAAGAGGGCCAGGGTGGCAAAGCCCGTCAGGCGCTTGAGGTCGTCCACGTGCTCCACGGCGCTCACCGTCACCCCCACACACAGCATGGCCGTAATGTGGAAGAACAAAAAGCGCATGGAGAGGGTGGACGAGTAGGACACCGGCCAGGAGAGGAAGACCGCCCCGGCAAAGATCAGGGGGTAGGGTCCCACGCTCTTCAGGTCCACCCGCAGGTTCCGGTTCCGCATGCCGCCCATGACCAGCAGCGCCGCCATGAGAAGGAAGCCCAGGAGGGAGTACCGGTTGTCCCAGTGCTCGTAGGGGTAGACCATGATGCCCACCATGAGCCAGCCGATGGCGGCCGGGGTCTGATTGCCGATGGCGAAGCCCAGCTGGGCGAAGAAGCTGTGGTCAAAGAGGAATTTTCCCTTCCGGTAGATCCAGTGGAGGATGGCGGCGGGGAGATTGATGATGGTCTCGGCCAGGGCACAGAAAAAGCTGTCCCGCCAGGCCTTGGGGAAGATGCCGTCCCGGACCAGCAGGTCCATGAGGGCGCTGCCGTGGAACCACCGGGTCCACACCCGGGAGACGCCCCGGAGGAACCGGCACAGGCCGCTGCCCTCATACCAGCGCCAGACCACATACCACAGGGGGAGCAGCAGCCGCCCCACCACGCTGTTTTCCAAACATTCCAAAGAAAATACGCCTCCTTACCGCCGGTTCTTCACGGCGTACATCAGGCTCAAGAGCCCAAACCACCGCCGGCGGACCAGTCCGGCCACCAGCTGCTTGTTCCGCCCCATGCCCCGGGGCTCCAGGTCCCGGATGGCCTCCGCCATGCCGGGCTGACGGGTGAAGCCCTCCACCCGCCGACGCTTCTCCCTCAGAGGGGCGGGGTTGCCGGGGGCGTACTCGTTGCCGATGGCGATGAGGAGCCCCGCCCAGCAGGTGCTCTGCCGCCACTGGGGGTCGTCCACCTCCAGGCCGTACCGCTCCACCACGGCCTCCTTGGCCGCCAGGAAGCGGCGGAAGGTGTCCATATAGTCGGGCAGGTAGTTCCGGGTCACCGAGGCGGGGTTCTGGAGATAATAATAGAGGGGCTCGTCCACCATGGCCAGCTTCCGGGCCAGGCAGAAATACTCCATCAGGAAGAGCTCGTCCTCCAGATAGGCGCCGGAAAAGCGGATGTCATGGTCCATGATGATGGACCTCGAAAAGAGGAACCGCCAGATGAAGCCGTTGAGGACCTCCCCCGGCTTTCCCAGCCGCTGGCCTAGGAGCCGGTCCACGATGCCCTTCCGGATGGCCCCCGCGTCGTACACGCCGGCGGGCAGGGCTCCCGGCTCCGCCCACTTCTCCCCGCCGGGCTGAATGTTCCAGTGAGCGCAGCCGGCGGAGTCGGCTCCCGCCTCCTCCAGGGCCCTCAGCAGGGTCGCACAGGTATGGGGCTCGATCCAGTCGTCGGCGTCGATGAAGAGGATCAAGTCCCCCCTTGCCTCCTCCATGCCCAGGTTGCGGGCGGAGGAGACGCCGCCGTTTGGTTTATGAAAGACCCGGACCCGGTCGTCCTGGCCGGCGTAATCGTCGCACAGTGCGCCGCTGCCGTCGGGAGAGCCGTCGTCGATGAGGAGGAGCTCCCAGTCGGCAAAGGTCTGGGCCAGGACGGAGTCCACGCACTTGGCTAACACGTTCTCCGCCTTGTAGACGGGGACGATGATGGAGATTCTTGGCATAGGCCGCCTCCTTGCCTGGTATTGGTCGGTATAATCCGTTTCATTATACCGTTCTTTCCCCGGAAATGCAACAGCCGGAGGATGCAAAAAGCCGCCCCAAAGGGGCGGCTTTTCCGTGCAGGATTCAGGCTTTGGCGGGCGTCCGCTCCAGGAGCTTCCGGACGCCCTGGGCCACCACGACCACACCCAGAGCCAGGATGAGCACGGCAAAGACCAGCTGCATCCCGGCGCCCCAGGCGGTGAGCACGCTGGCTCCGTCCACCGTGGTGGTCATGCCGGCCACCCACCGGTAGGTGCCGCCGGCGATGCCGGAGGCCAGCTTCCAGATGGTGATGACCAGAGCGGTGAAGGTCACCGCCGACATGGTGAACAGGGGCACCCACAGCATGAAGCTCTTCCGCTTGGTGCGCTTGAGGAAGACGGCGCAGGCCAGGAAGGCCAGGGCGGAGAGGAGCTGGTTGGAGGCGCCGAACAGGGGCCAGATGGAGTCGTACCCCACCTGGGTGAGGAAATAGGCCAGCACCAGGGTGAGCACGGTGGCAAAGTATTTGTTGGTGAGCAGCTTCCGCACCGGACCCATATCCTCGTCCCGGATGGACTCGTCCAGGAAGAGCTCCTGGAAGGAGAGCCGGCCCACCCGGGCCACCGAGTCCAGAGAGGTGAGGGCGAAGGCGGACACCGACAGGTTGATGAGGGTGAACACCACGTCCTGAGGCAGACCCATGACGGTGAGGAAGTTGGCCACGCCGCCGGCGAAGATCTGGGAGGGGGTGGTGTAGCCCAGGGCGGCGGTCTCGGCGCTGGAGGAGAAGGAGGCCACGGCGATGAGGGCGATGACGGCCAGCATGGACTCCATGAGCATGGCGCCGAAGGAGACGGGGAGCATGCTCTTCTCGTTCTTGATCTGCTTGGAGGCGGTGCCCGAGGAGACCAGGGAGTGGAAGCCGGACACGGCGCCGCAGGCGATGGTGACGAAGAGGAAGGGGAACAGGGTCTGCCCGTTGACCGTGAAGCCGGAGAAGGCGGGCAGGTTGACGTCGGGCCGGGCGGCGAAGACGCCGATGACGGCGGCCACGATCATGGCCACCAGCAGGTAGCTGTTCAGGTAATCCCGGGGCTGGAGCAGGGCCCAGACGGGGGTCACCGAGGCGATGAGCACATAGACGAACACCAGGATGTGCCAGGTCCCCAGGCTCAGATAGAGCGGGAGGGCGAGCCCCAGGGCGATGGCGGCCACCAGCATGATGAGGGCGATGGCGGTGTTGGCCCACTTGTTGAGCTTTCCGTAGCGGAGCAGGAAGCCCAGGGCCACGGCCTCCACGATGAAGATCATGGAGGTGGTGGCCACCGATCCGTTGGCGGGGATGGGGGTCAGGGCCCCGTCCGCCGCCGTCTGGAAGCCGTTGAAGGTGCCGGCCACGATGTCCACGAAGGCGGCCACCACCAGGATGGAGAAGAGCCAGCAGAAGAGCAGGAAGAGCTTCTTACCCGTCTTGCCGATGTAGGACTCGATGATATAGCCGATGGTGCGCCCCTTGTTCTTCACCGAGGCGTACATGGCGGCGAAGTCCTGGACGGCGCCGAAGAAGACGCCGCCCAGCAGGATCCACAGCAACACCGGCACCCAGCCGAAGACCGAGGCCTGGATGGGGCCGTTGATGGCGGCGGCGCCGGCGATGGAGGCGAACTGGTGGCCGAAGACCACGTTGGTGTCCGCCGGAACATAGTCCACGCCGTCCTGCAGCTCGTAGGCCGGCGTCTTGGCCTTGGGGTCGATGCCCCAGGTCCTGGCCAGATAGCGGCCGTAGATGAGATAGGCCGCCAGCAATACGACAATGGTGATGATCAGAATCATCAGCCCGTTCATGAAAAGGACCTCCTCTTGGCGGGGCCTCCGCCCTGTCCTCTCTCCCGCCCCACCGGGGCGGACAAATTCATTCGATGGTCAGGATATCGCTGAAGCCGGTGACCTCAAAGACCTCCAGCACATTGGGGTCCACGTTCCGGACCACCATGGTGCCCTGCTTGTTCATGATCTTCTGGGCCATCAGCACCACCCGCAGCCCGGCGGAGGAGATGTAGGCCAGCTCGGCCAGGTCCAGCACCAGGGCGGTGACCCCCTCCACGGAGGCCTTCAGCTCAGTCTCCAGCTGGGGGGCGGTGGTGGTGTCCAGACGACCCTGGATGCGCAGGGTCAGCTGGCTGCCGCTGCTCTCTTTGATGACATTCATGTAAAACGCTCCTCTATCTTCTTATCAGACCTCAAAAGGTCAGGCTGTCCACCCGGGGCAGCAGGTCGGCCAGGCGGGTCCTGCACAGCTCGATGTTGGCCCGGCCCTCCTCGGTGTGGAAGCCGTCGCGGCGGATGGTGCGGCGCATGAGCCGGGCGTAGCCGATGACCATGGCCTTCTCCTCCACCGCCCGGACCGCCTCCGGGTCCCGGGTGCCCAGGTACTTGGCCAGGGCCTTTTTCCAGAAGCGGACGGCGGTCTCGTGGGGCAGCTTCAGGAAGGAGAGGGTCACGTTGGGGTCCACCTCCCCGAAGGCCACGAAGCCCAGGTACATGGAGGCCAGCTCAAAGATGGGATGGCCCACACAGAGGGTGTCCATGTCGATGATGAGGACCTCGTCGTTCTGCATGACGATGTTGTTGGTGTGGTAGTCGCCGTGGAGCATGGTGTCCCGCTCCGGCACCGCCTCCACCAGGGCCACCAGCTTCTCCGCCTGCTCCGGGGGCAGATAGTCCCGCAAAAACTCCACCCAGCCCAGGGCCACGCCCTTCATCTCCGGCATGTCGCCGGGCTTGACGTGGGTGCTGTGCATCTTCTGCATCAGGTCCACGTACAGGTCCACATAGGTGTCCATGCCGTCGGGGTCGGCGGCGATGAGCTTGGAGAAGGACCGGGAGTTGAGCAGCTCAAAGACCGAGCCGTAGCTCTCCCCCACCCGCACCACGTCGTAGGGGATGGCGGTGGGGATGCCCAGGACCAGGGCCTTCCGGGCCAGCTCCCGCTCCCGCTGCACGTCGGGGAGGCAGTCGGCGCTGTGGTAGACCTTCACCACCGTATCCCGGTCGATGCGGTAGACGGTGCCGTTGGCGCCCCGGCCGATGGCCTCGCAGCCCTCGGTGGAGAGGGTGCGGTAGGCCTTCTCCACCGGCATCATCTCGGTGAAGCCGGTCATGCTCAGGATCTCATAGACCTCGGAGGAGACGTTCACCAGTTTGAGCTCCGGCTCCAGCTTCCGCAGGTGGAGCACCACCCGCAGTCCGGCGCTGGAGATGTAGGTCAGGTCCTGGCAGTCCAGGATCAGCCCCTCATGGGGCTGGGCCTCTATCTGCGCCAGGGCCTCGGCCTCGGCGGCCGGGGCGTTGCTGGAGTCGATGTGGCCGGAAAATTCCAGCTTCAGTACGTTTTGTTCCATGGTCCCGTTCATCTGGGTCCCTCCCTACTCATTCTGCGTCCTCCGCCCCGGCGGCGGACGCCTCGTCAAAAACCTGGCGGATCAGCCAGTCGTACTCCCGCCAGGCCGCCGACGCCGACAGGGGCGCCAGGACATCGGCAATGGTCCGGTAATACCAGTGGTGGGCCTCCGGGTCCCGCTGGTGGAAGCAGTCCCACATGGCCGCCCCCTGCCGCTCCTTGCTACGGTAGAGAGCCCGCAGGTTGGAGAGCTTATCCCCCAGGGCAATCACCGCCACACCAGGGTCCCGGGCGGCCCGCAGCTGCCCGATGGCGGCCTCCTTCCGGGCCCGCCAGCTCTCCTCCGGGGGCAGGTGGGTCATCTTGTCCTCGCTCTCCGCCCCCACCAGGCCGGCCACCCGGTCGCCGAACCGGGTCCGGATCTCCTCCAGGCTGGCACCCGTATCCTCCACCGTGTCATGGAGGACGGCGGCGGCCAGCACCTCGCTGTCATCGGTCAGCGTGGCGGCCACGGCGGCCGCCTCCATGGCGTGGAGGATGGCCGGTGAGCCGTCCCCCTTTCGCTTTGTCCCGCCGTGGGCGTCAATGGCGAAGGCCATGGCCTCGGCCAGCAGTTCCATTTCTCATTCCTCCCTGGGCCGCGGCCCGTTTCCTTCCGTCTTCCCTCACCGCCGGCCCAGCCGCTTTCCGTAGCCGCTGACCGCCCCGGCGGGACAGACCAGCACACATAGATGGCAGCCCACGCAGGCGTTGGGGTCCATCACCGGCCTTCCGTTCCGCATGGTGAGGGCCTCGTGGCCGCCGTCCCGGCAGGAGAGGCAGCACCGGCCGCAGCCCAGGCAGCGGCTCCGGTCGAACCGGGGGAGCAGCACGCTCTCCCGCTCCAGGTCCTCCAGGGCGGCCACGTTCTCCACCCCCAGGCCCTTCAGGTCCGTCACGCGGGTCAGCGCCTTCTCCCGCAGGTAAAGGGCCAGGCCCTCCAGCAGATCGTCGATGATGCGCAGACCGTACTGCATGACGGCGGTGGTGATCTGGACGTGGTCGGCCCCCAGGAGCAGGAACTCCACCGCGTCCCGCCAGGTCTCGATGCCCCCCATACCGCTGATGGGCGGGTTCTCCCACCCCGGACAGGTGGCCAGCTCCCAGATGAAGCGCAGGGCGATGGGCTTCACCGCCTTGCCCGAGTAGCCGCCCACGCCGGAGAGGCCCCGCACCGCCGGGCTGGTGGCGTAGGTGTCCAGGTTCATGCCCATGATGCTCTTGACGGTGTTGATGGCGGCCAGGCCGTCGGCGCCGCCCCGCCTGGCGGCCAGGGCCATGGGCCGCATGTCCCCCACGTTGGGGGTGAGCTTGGCCAGCAGGGGGATGTGACAGCCCCGCCGGGCGGCGGCGGTATAGCGCTCCACCGTCTCCGGGCTCTGGCCTACGTCCACCCCCAGGCCGTCCTGCTCCATGTTGGGGCAGGAGAAGTTGCACTCCACCATGTCGGCCCCGGCCTCCTCCACCAGCCGGGCCAGCCGGGTCCACTCGGCCTCGTCCCGGCCCATGATGGAGGCGATGATGACCTTGGCGGGGTAGTCCCGCTTCAGGCGGCGGATGATGTCCAGGTCCTCCTCCACCGAGTCGCAGGAGAGCTGCTCGATGTTCTTGAAGCCGTAGAAGCCATTGCCGCCGGACAGGGCGGAGTACCGGGGGGAGGCCTCCCGGGGGATGAAGTCGCAGATGGTCTTGAAGCAGGCCCCCGCCCAGCCCATATCAAAGGCCCGGGCGATCTTCTCATAGCTGCTGGCCACCACCGAGGAGGAGAGCAGGAAGGGGTTTTCCAGCTTCACCCCGCAGAAGGTGCTGGACAGGTCCACCGGGGCCTCCCCCAGCTCCTCCAGGCCGGCCTTTTCCCCATGGAGAGCCGTGCACACCCGGCGGATGGGGACGGGCTGGTCCCGGCGCAGGCAGGCGGCCTCGCAGGGGGCGTCACACCCGGCGCACAGGTCCTCCCGGGGCAGCCGCCGGGCGGCCCCCACCTCATTTTCAAAGCGGAGGCTGCGCAGGAGCCCCGCCGGGTCCAGCCCGTGTGGGCAGGCCGCCGTACAGGGCGCCTCGTGGCACAGCAGGCAGCGGCCCACGTCCTCCTCCGGCAGCGCCATTCTCCCGATCATGGTGTCACCCTCCCCTTTCCGCGGCTCCGGGCGTCCCGCCCGG
>CALWYC010000088.1 GCA_944385655.1 uncultured Intestinimonas sp.
GAGGCCCGGGGCTGATAGCCCCGGGCCTCGTCGTCTCTATGATCCCCGGACATACTCCCGGCCGTCCCAGCCGAAGCTGACATGGACCCAGTCCGGCTCCCCCTCCACGGTGTAAAGGTAAGCTGTAGAGCCGTCGTCAAAACGGACCCGGCCCAATCGCTCCCCCACATGCCAGTCGGAGAGGCTGTGCTCCCGGTAGACGGCGCCCTCATAGGTGAGGAAGACCCCCTCCACCTCCCCCACGATCCGCCGATCCCAGACCAGGACCTTCAGCAGAAGGGCGGCCAGAAGCACCAGGAGGACCACCCGGAGCAGCAGAACCACCCGCTTCATGGCTGGTCTCCCAGATGGGCCAGCACGGACAGGAGGAAGTCCTGGAGGTCTTCCCCTACCTCCCGGCGGTAGGGCTCCCCAGTGAGCTCGTTGTTGGAGATGACGCGCAGGCCCAGGCAGGGCACGGCGAACCGCCGGCACACCCGGTAGGCCGCCAGGCTCTCCATGTCCTCGCAGTCCTCCCCTGCCCGCTCCCGCAGCCAGAGGATGCGGTCGTGTTCCCGGTTGAAGACGTCGCCGGTGCCCAGGCGGCCGGGGAGCACCCGCCCCCCGGCGTAA
Source organism: uncultured Intestinimonas sp. (assembly GCA_944385655.1). Classification (GTDB taxonomy): domain Bacteria; phylum Bacillota; class Clostridia; order Oscillospirales; family Oscillospiraceae; genus Intestinimonas. Next base: position 613 of record CALWYC010000088.1, read on the forward strand.
GGGGCAGTCTCGAACCGTTCCGCCCAGCAGGGGTCCCCCTCCAGGGCCGCCGGCGGGGTGTCGGCGCCAAAGTCCCACAGGGTCCAGGCGGTGGGGTCCATCCCCTCCCCCGCCCCGCGCTTGGGCAGGAGGGTGCTGTGGAGGTCCACGCAGGTGCGGCCCACCACGATGTCCCCCACGCGGAGGTCGGGGCGGTGGGCGCCGGCGGTGCCCTGGTTGAGGACCAGCGCCGGGGCAAACCTCTGGATACCCAGAGCGGTGGCTGCGGCGGCGGACACCATCCCCACCCCGGTGCGGCTCACCACCAGGTCCAGGCCGGCGTACCGGCCCTGCCAGAAGCGGAAACCGCCGATGGTCTCCTCCCGGCGGTCCTCCAGCCGCTCCGCCGTCCGGTCGGTCTCCACGTCCATGGCTCCCTGGAGCAGGATGGGTCCCGTCATGCCTTCCGCCCCCTCCCTATACCTTCGGCCTTCCGCTGGACGGCCCAGGCCAGGAAGGCGCAGAAACAGCCCACGGCGCAGCCGGCAATGACGTCGCTGGGGAAATGGACCCCCACATACAGCCGGGAGAGGCCCATGAGGACGGCCAGGGCCAGGCACAGGACCTTCACCCACCGCCGGGCGGCAAACCGGGCCCAGGTGACGCAGCAGGCGAAGGCGGCGCAGGTGTGACCGGAGGGGAAGGAGTTGGGGTCGCGCTCCTCCACCAGGGCCGTCAGCCCCTCCACCACCAGCCAGGGCCGGGTCCGGGCCACCAAATGCTTGAGGAGCACGTTGGTGAAGAGCAGGCCGAAGAGCATGGCGATGAGGGCCCAGAAGCCCGCCTTCCGGGTCCTGGGGTGGAGGAGCAGGACCGCGGAGAGGACGATCCACACCAGTCCGGCGTTGCCCAGCTGGGTATAGAAGGAGAACAATGCGTTCAAAATGGGAGTGCGCAGGTCCTGGAGCCAGAGCAGAAGGGCTCCGTCCAGGGTCAGAAGGGTCTCCAGCACGGCCGGTTTCCTCCGTTCATTCTGATTTGGGACAAAAAGGGGACGAGGCCGCTGCCCCGTCCCCTTTTCTCTCTCGCTGGGAACTTAGGCCTTGTTTGAAAATAGTCAACACGCCCAACCGGCGGTCCTTTTGCCCCCTGGGCGGCCCAATTTTTCCTTGAAATCCGTCGGGATTCCTGCGAAAAAATTGCTTGCCAGAGGCCAAAATCCCTCGCCGCTGGACATATCGCTATTTTTCAAACAAGGCCTAGCCCTCTGCCCAGGGCTCGGCTTCACAGGTGGTGATGGTGCCGTTGGTGAGCTCAAAGTGGACCGTCTTGACGATGTGCGTCTTGCCGATGCGGACCTCCTGGGTACCCACCTCATTGGTGACGGCGTTGACCACATTGGCCTGAATGGTGAAGGTGAGGTCCAGAGTGTCATCTCCCTGTACCGGGAAGGTCATCGTCGTACCGTTGACATCGGTCATGGTAAGGCCACCCTCGTGGGGGGCGGCGGTGACGCTGGTGACATAGGCGTCCACCATGGAGCCGTTGGCCATCAGCTGGTCGCCGATGCCGCTCTCACCAGGCACGTAGGCCTTGATGCCCTCGTAGACCTCCTTATCCACGCCCTCCACCTCTACCGTGTAGGTAAGGATGGTGCGGTTGGCGTTGGAGGCTCCGTCCTTCTTCAGGACCTTCCACCCGATGAGGGCCACCGCCACGATCAAAAGCAAAATGACCAGCAGGTCGATGATATTGAGTATTCCAAAGAGCTTTCCTTTTTCGTCCACCAGTTTCATGTCATGCCTCCGTAAATCTCTTTTCTCGGCGGATGTCCGGCGTTGCCGTTGACCGGACTACCCAAGCATTGTATAATATTTTCCGTGAAGATACAAGGGTGGATTTTCAAATTTAAGAAACCCTTATATTATCGGAGGCAGCTATGAAAGTCATCCATCTCATCAGCGGCGGCGACAGCGGCGGGGCCAAGACCCACGTCCTCTCCCTGCTTCAAAACCTCTCCAAGAGCATCGACGTGACCATGGTGTGTTTTATGGAGGGGCCCTTCGCCCAGGAGGCCCGGGAGCTGGGCATCCGCACCGAGGTCTACCCCAGCCGCAACGTCCTCAAGACCCTCTCCATCCTCAAGCGGAAGATCCGGGAAGAGGGCTGCGACCTCCTCCACTGCCACGGCGCCCGGGGCAACATGATGGGGGCCTTCCTCCGCCGCTCCACCGGCGTGCCCGTGGTCACCACCGTCCACTCCGACTACCGCCTGGACTACCTGGGCCGGCCCTTCTCCCGCCTCACCTACGGCACCATCAACACCATCGCCCTGCGGCTGCTGGACTACCGCATCGGCGTCTCCGACGCCATGGTGGACCTGCTCATCTCCCGGGGCTTCGACCCGGACAGGCTCTTCACCATCTACAACGGCATCGACTTCACTCTGCCGCCCCCCGCCATGGACCGGGCGGCCTACTTCCGCTCGGTGGGCCTGCAGGCCGACGGGGACTCGGTGGTGGTGGGCATCGCCGCCCGGCTCAACCCGGTGAAGGATATCTCCACCCTCATCAGGGGCTTTGCCAGGGCCCATGAGACCTGTCCTCAGCTGCGGCTCCTCATCGCCGGCGACGGCGAGGAGCGCTCCATGCTGGAGGACCTGGCCCGGGAGCTGGGGGTGGCCGACACCGTGTGCTTCGCCGGCTGGATCAGCGACACCAACACCTTCTACCAGTCCATCGACATCAACACCCTCACCTCCCTCTCCGAGACCTTCCCCTACGCCCTCACCGAAGGCGCCCGGGCCTCCCTGCCCACGGTGAGCTCCCGGGTGGGCGGCGTCCCCTACCTCATCGACCACGGCGTCAACGGCCTCCTCTTCGAGCCCGGCGACGCCGAGGGCCTGGCCCACCACCTCATCATCCTGGCCAAAGACCCCATCCAGCGCAGGCACCTGGGGGAGCGGCTGCGCCAGAAGGGGGTGGAGGAGTACTCCCTGGAGTCCACCATCCAGCGCCAGCTGGGTATCTACCGCACCATCCTCCGGCGGCAGGAGCGCGAGCGCACCATCGGCCGCCGGGACGGCGCCCTGGTCTGCGGCGCCTACGGCCGGGGCAACGCCGGCGACGACGCCATCCTGGAGGCCATCGTCCGGGAGCTGCGGCAGATCGACCCCGACCTCCCGGTGTGGGTCCTCTCCCGCCGGCCCGACGAGACCCGGCTCACCTACCGGGTCAACGCCATCTACACCTTCGCCTTCCCCAAATTCCTCTCCCGGATGCGGAAGACCCGGCTCTATATCAACGGCGGCGGCTCCCTCATGCAGGACGTCACCTCCCGCCGGTCCCTGTGGTTCTACCTCTTCACCATCTCCGCCGGCAAGAAGCTGGGCAACAAGGTCCTCATGTACGGCTGCGGCATCGGCCCCATCCAGTACCCCTCCAACCGGAAGCTGTGCGCCACCGTCCTCCAGCGCAACGTGGACATGATCACCCTCCGGGACACCCACTCCCTGGCCGAGCTGGAGGACATGGGCATCCACAACCCGGAGATCGTCCTCTCCTCCGACCCCACCGTCATCCTCCCCGCCGCCGAGCCGGAGGTGGTGGACGGCATGCTGGAGAACCAGGGCCTGGACCCCCACGGCCGGTATATCGGCTTCACCCTGCGGCCCTGGCCGGGCTACGACGAGGAGAAGGCCAAGATCTTCGGCCGGGCCGCCGACTACGCCTGGGAGAAGTACGGCCTCACCCCCATCTTCCTCCCCATCGAAAAGCGGCTGGACGTGGCCGCCTGCAAGCGGGCCGCCGCCTATATGAGCGCCCCCCACCACATCTTCACCGACACCGGCGCCTCCGACCACACCATCGGCCTCTTTGCCCGGATGCAGGTGGTGGTCTCCATGCGCCTCCACGCCCTGGTCTTCTCCGCCGGGCAGGGCGTCCCCCTGGTGGGCGTGGTCTACGACCAGAAGATCAGCTCCTTCCTGCGCTACATCGGCCAGGACCTCTTCACCGACCTGAAGGACGTGACCTACGAGGGGCTGTGCGCCCACATCGACGCCGCCGTGGGCCGCATCGGGGACACCGAGTTCCTCTCCGGCGGCGTGGACCGGCTGCGGCAGGTGGAGCAGCGCAACAGCGAGGCCGCCAAAAAGCTCCTGGGGCTGTGACCCCGCCACTCCTTCCCACGAGGTGACCCCTTTGAAGCAGTATATCATCGTCTCCTACACCTCCTGGCGGACCACCCCCTCCCGTGCCCAGCAGCTCTCCGCCCGGCTCCGGGACAGCCAGGTCCTCTTCTTCCAGCCCCCCCGCCCCGGCCGCAGCCACAAGGACCCCGGCCGCCAGGTGCGGCCCAACGTCACCGTCTACAGCCTGCCCCCCCTGCGCCCCCTGCCCGAGGGCGCCGAGCTCCTCCTCCGCCACGCCTGGCGGGGACAGGCCGCCTTCATCCGCCGCACCGCCCTCCGCCACGGCTTCCGGTCCCCGGTGCTGTGGACCACCCACCCACAGCAGGTCTACCTGCTGGACCACCTGAATCCCCGGGGGCTGGTCTACGACTGTGACGCCGACTGGTCCGACCTGCCCCCCCAGTGGGAGGGAGATCTGGCCGCCGCCGCCGACGTGGTCTTCGCCGCCTCTCCCGGCCTGCTGGACCGGCTCTCCCCCTGCAACGCCAACATTGCCCTGGTGCCCAACGGCGTCAATTACCCCATGTTCTCCCGGCCCGGCCTGGAGGTGCCCGCCGCCCTGGGCGACGTCCGCGGACCGGTGCTGGGCTGGGTGGGCCGCATCGACGCCGACCTGGACCTCTCCCCCGTGGAGTACGCCGCCCTGGAGCACCCGGAGTGGACCTTCGCCCTGGTGGGCCGGGTCTCCGGCGACCACCCCCGCCTCGCCCGGCTGGAGCGGCTGGACAACGTCCGCTTCCTGGGCCGGAAGCCGTCGGTGGAGGTGCCCGACTACGTCTCCCGGTTCGACGTGTGCCTGGACCTGCGCCGCCGGGAGCAGGACTTCAGCGACGTGCTCCCCCGGCGGATCTACGAGTACCTCTCCACCGGCAAGCCCATCGTCACCCTCCTGGCCCCCGACCAGGTGGAGGAGTTCCCCGACGTCATCTACGGCGCTCACTCCCCCGCCGACTACTGCCGGCTGTGCGAGCGGGCCCTGGCCGAGGACCCCGCCTGGGTGGCTCCCCGGCGGCGGGACTACGGCGCCGCCGCCGCCTGGTCCCGCCGGGCCCAGACCGTCCAGCGCATCCTGGGCGCCATCGGTCTGTGAGGGGCGGACATGACCGGCCAAAACGTTTTTTACGATTTCCGCTCCCCTTTTTTACCTCCTCCTTGTGTAAGCATACGAAATTCCCCCCGCGCCCTTGCAATCCCTGACAAACTTCGATATATTTTAGATATGACGTTTGGACGGAGGTGTGGAAATGGAGACGCTCGTCGAAAAAAAGGTCCCCTTCCACGGCCCCAATGCGTCCAGCGCGAACCCCTGAGCCCCACAGGCCATCCGAATACCGGATGGCCTGATTCTTTTTTTGTTTCTCTAAAAATTTTTGCATCACAGGAGGTCCGTCATGAGCAAGAAAGTCGCCGTGGTCATGGGCTCCGACAGCGATCTGGAGACCATGAAGCCCTGCATCGCCCGGCTCCAGTCCTTCGGCATCCCCACCGAGGTCCGGGTCATCTCCGCCCACCGCACCCCCGCCGCCGCCGAGCGGTTCGCCTCCCAGGCCAGGGAGGACGGCTTCGGCGCCATCATTGCCGCCGCCGGCAAGGCCGCCCACCTGGCGGGGGTCATCGCCGCCTACACCACCCTCCCCGTCATCGGCGTCCCCATCAAGACCTCTATGATGGGCGGCCTGGACTCCCTCCTCTCCATGGTCCAGATGCCCAAGGGCATCCCCGTGGCCTGCGTGGCCGTGGACGGCGCCGACAACGCCGCCATCCTGGCGGCCCAGATGCTGGCCCTCTCCGACGAGGACCTGTCCGGGAAGCTCTCCGCCTTCAAGGCACAGATGGCCGACGAGGTGGCCGAGAAGGACCGGCACATCAGCGAGAAGCTGTGACCCCCAGAGATCCCCTCTGATCCATATCATAAATCACCATAAAAGGAGCAAGAGAGAAATGGCTTACGAGAAGAAAGAGCAGCTCTACGAGGGCAAGGCCAAGAAGGTCTACGCCAGCAACGACCCCGAGGTGGTCATCGTCTCCTACAAGGACGACGCCACCGCCTTCAACGGCCTGAAGAAGGGCACCATCACCGGCAAGGGCGCCATCAACAACCGCATGACCAACAACCTCATGCGCCGCCTGGAGGCCAAGGGCGTGCCCACCCACTACGTGGAGGAGCTCAACGACCGTGAGACCGCCGTGAAGAAGGTGTCCATCGTCCCCCTGGAGGTCATCGTCCGCAACATCTCCGCCGGCTCCTTTGCCAAGCGCTACGGCGTGGAGGAGGGCATCGTGTTCGACGAGCCCACCTTCGAGTTCTCCTACAAGAACGACGACCTGGGCGACCCCCTGCTCAACACCTCCCACGCTCTGGCCCTGAAGCTGGCCACCAAGGAGGAGATCGCCCTCATCCGCAAGTACACCATGATGGTCAACGACCTCCTCAAGGGCTTCATGAAGGAGATCGGCATCGACCTGGTGGACTTCAAGCTGGAGTTCGGCAAGACCAGCGACGGCACCATCGTCCTGGCCGACGAGATCAGCCCCGACACCTGCCGTCTCTGGGACGAGAAGACCCACGAGAAGCTGGATAAGGACCGCTTCCGCCGGGATCTGGGCGGCGCTGAGGAGGCCTATGAGGAGGTCATGCGCCGCCTGATGGGGGATAACTGAGGATGGGCGGCTTCTTCGGCGCCGTCTCCCGGCAGGACTGCGTGCTGGACCTCTTCTTCGGCACCGACTACCACTCCCACCTGGGCACCAAGCGGGGCGGTATGGCGGTCTACGATGAGGCCGACGGCTTCCAGCGCCAGATCCACAACATCGAGAACACCCCCTTCCGCACCAAGTTCGAAAAGGACCTCTCCGACTTCCACGGCCGCGCCGGCATCGGCTGCATCAGCGACACCGACCCCCAGCCCCTGCTGGTCCGCTCCCATCTGGGCCTCTACGCCATCACCACCGTGGGCATCATCAACAACGCTGACGCCCTGGTGGAGAAGTATTTCTCCGACCACGGCCACCAGTTCATGGCTATGAGCTCCGGCAAGGTCAATTCCACCGAGCTCACCGCCGCCCTCATCAATCAGTGCGGCGACCTGATCTCCGGCATCCGCCACGCCCAGGAGGAGATCGACGGCTCCTGCACCATCCTCATCCTGGACAAGGACGGTATCATCGCCGCCCGGGACAGGCTGGGCCGGCTGCCCGTGCTGGTGGGTCAGGGAGAGAAGGGCTGCTGCGTCTCCTTTGAGTCCTTTGCCTACCACAAGCTGGACTACACTGACGCCTATGAGCTGGGCCCCCAGGAGATCGTCCGCATCACCGCCGACGGCTGGGAGACCCTCTCCCCCGCCGGGCAGGAGATGAAGATCTGCGCCTTCCTCTGGACCTACTACGGCTACCCCAACTCCAACTACGAGGGGGTCAACGTGGAGGTCATGCGCTACCGCAACGGCGAGATCATGGCCCGGGACGAGATCCACAAGGGCAAGCTGCCCAAGGTGGACTATGTGGCCGGCGTCCCCGACTCCGGCCTGCCCCACGCCATCGGCTTCGCCAACCGCAGCGGCAAGCCCTTCGCCCGTCCCTTCGTCAAGTACACCCCCACCTGGCCCCGTTCCTTCATGCCCGCCAACCAGGAGGCCCGCAACCAGGTGGCCAAGATGAAGCAGATCCCCGTGCCCGAGCTCATCGAGGGCAAGAAGCTCCTCTTCGTGGACGACTCCATCGTCCGGGGCACCCAGCTCCGGGAGACCGTGGACTTCCTCTATGAGTCCGGGGCCGAGGAGGTCCACATGCGCTCGGCCTGTCCCCCCATCATGTACGGCTGCAAATATTTGAACTTCTCCCGCAGCAACTCCGACATGGAGCTGCTGGCCCGCCGGACCATCCAGGAGCTGGAGGGCGACGAGGGCCAGAACCACCTGGAGGAGTACGCCGACGCCTCCACCGAGCGGGGCGGCTGCATGCTCAAGGCCATCTGCGAGAAGATGGGCTTCGACTCCCTGGGCTACCAGTCCCTGGACGGCCTGCTGGAGGCCATCGGCATCGACCGCAGCAAGATCTGCACCTACTGCTGGACCGGAAAGGA
>CALWYC010000089.1 GCA_944385655.1 uncultured Intestinimonas sp.
CCCCGGAGGAGATCGTCCAAAAATCCCGGCTGGAGCCGGGCAGGATGCTGCTGGTGGACCTGAAGGAGGGCCGCATCCTCAGCGACGAGGAATTGAAGGCGTCCTACGCCGCCCGGCGGCCCTACGGTGAGTGGCTGGACCAGAACCTGATCCACCTCTCCGACCTGCCCATCCCCAACCAGCGGGTGGAGCGGCGCTCCCGGGAGGACCTGCTCCGGCAGCAGCGGGCCTTCGGCTACACCTACGAGGACGTGCGGGACACCATCCTCCCCATGGCCCGCACCGGCAACGAGCCCACCGCCGCCATGGGCATCGACATCCCCCTGGCCGTCCTGGACGGCCGGGACCAGCCCCTTTTCAACTACTTCAAGCAGCGCTTTGCCCAGGTCACCAATCCCCCCATGGACGCCATCCGGGAGGAGGTGGTCACCGACACCACCGTCTATGTGGGCGACGACGGCAACCTGTTGGTGGAAAAACCTGAGAACTGCCGGGTCCTCCAGATCCACAACCCCATCCTCACCTCCACCGACATGATGAAGATCAAGGCCATGGACCGGCCCGGCTTCCGGGTGACCACCGTCCCCCTCCTCTATGATAAGAACACCGACCTGGCCGCCGCCCTGGACCAGCTCACGGTGGCGGTGGACCGGGCCTACCACGAGGGCGCCAACATCGTGGTCCTCTCCGACCGGGGCGTGGACGAAAACCACGTGGCCATCCCCTCCCTGCTGGCCGTCTCCGCCGTGGAGCAGCACCTGGTCCGCACCAGGAAGCGGACCGCCGTCTCCATCCTGCTGGAGTCTGCCGAGCCCCGGGAGGTCCACCACTTCGCCGCCCTGCTGGGCTACGGCGCCCGGGCCGTCAACCCCTACCTGGCGGAGGAGACCATCGTCTCCCTCATCGAGGAGGGCCTGCTGGACAAGGACTTCCACACCGCCGTCCGGGACTACGACAGCGCCGTCCTCCACGGCATGGTGAAGATCGCCTCCAAAATGGGCATCTCCACCCTCCAGTCCTACCAGTCCGCCCAGATCTTCGAGGCGGTGGGCATCGACCAGGCCGTCATCGACCAATACTTCACCAACACCGTCTCCCGGGTGGGGGGCATCGGCCTTGCCGAGATCGCCGCCATGACGGACCGCAATCACACCAGGGCCTTCGACCCCCTGGGCCAGGACGCCGACCTGGAGCTGGACAGCCTGGGCGCCCACAAGGCCCGCGCCGGAGGCGAGGACCACCTCTACGACCCCCGGACCATCCACCTCCTCCAGCAGGCCGCCCGCCGGGGGGACTACGAGCTGTTCAAGAAATACACCGCCCGGGTGGACGACGAGACCAAGCCCCACACCCTCCGGGGCCTGCTGGACCTGAAATACGCCGACACCCCCATCCCCATCGACGAGGTGGAGAGCGTGGACGCCATCGTGAAGCGCTTCAAGACCGGGGCCATGAGCTACGGCTCCATCTCCCGAGAGGCCCACGAGTGCCTGGTCCGGGCCATGAACCTGCTGGGGGGCAAGTCCAACTCCGGCGAGGGCGGCGAGGAGCCCGACCGGCTCCGGGACCCGGAGCGGTGCTCCGCCATCAAGCAGGTGGCCTCCGGCCGGTTCGGCGTCACCAGCGAGTACCTGGTCTCCGCCCAGGAGCTCCAGATCAAGATGGCCCAGGGGGCCAAGCCCGGCGAGGGCGGCCACCTGCCCGCCGGGAAGGTCTACCCCTGGATCGCCAAATGCCGCCACTCCACCCCCGGCGTCACCCTCATCTCCCCCCCGCCCCACCACGACATCTACTCCATCGAGGACCTGGCCCAGCTCATCTACGACCTCAAATGCGCCAACCGCCGGGCACGGATCAGCGTGAAGCTGGTCAGCGAGGCCGGCGTGGGCACCATCGCCGCGGGCGTGGCCAAAGCCGGCGCCCAGGTGGTGCTCATTTCGGGCTACGACGGCGGCACCGGCGCCGCCCCCCGCACCTCCATCCACCACGCCGGCCTCCCCTGGGAGCTGGGCCTGGCGGAGACCCACCAGACCCTCATCCGCAACGGTCTCCGCTCCCGGGTGGTGGTGGAGACCGACGGCAAGCTCATGTCCGGCCGGGACGTGGCCATCGCCTGTATGCTGGGGGCCGAGGAGTTCGGCTTCGCCACCGCCCCCCTGGTCACCCTGGGCTGCGTCATGATGCGGGTGTGCAACCTGGACACCTGCCCCGTGGGCGTGGCCACCCAGAACCCGGAGCTGCGCAGGCGGTTCTGCGGCAAGCCGGAGTATGTGGTCAACTTCATGCGCTTCATCGCCCAGGAGCTGCGGGAGCACATGGCAAAACTGGGTGTCCGCACCGTGGAGGAGCTGGTGGGCCGCACCGACCTGCTCTCCCTCCGCGCCGACGCCCCCAACCCCAAGGCGGCCACGGTGGACCTCGCCCCCCTGCTGGAGCGCGTCCCGGCGGAGGCCGGGGAAAAGACCCGCTTTGACCCCGCCGACGTCTACGATTTCCATCTGGAGAACACGGTGGACACGGCCCTGGAGGCGGAGCTGGGGGACGACCTGGCGAAGGGCCTCCCCCGCATCCTGGAGCGGACCGTCTCCTCCACCGACCGGGCGGTGGGCACCCTGCTGGGCTCCGACGTCACCCGGCTCCACGGCGGCAGCCTCCCCGAGGGGACCTTCACCGTCAGGTGTACCGGCGGCGGCGGGCAGTCCTTCGGGGCCTTCCTCCCCAGGGGCCTCCGGCTGGAGCTGACGGGAGACGCCAACGACTACCTGGGCAAGGGCCTCTCCGGCGGCACCATCGTGGTCCGTCCCCCGGAGGGGAGCCCCTTCGACCCGGCGGAGAACATCCTGGTGGGCAACGTGGCCCTCTACGGCGCCACCAGCGGCTCCGCCTTCCTCAGCGGCGTGGCCGGAGAGCGGTTCTGTGTCCGCAACTCCGGGGCCACGGCGGTGGTGGAGGGCGTGGGCGACCACGGCTGCGAGTATATGACCGGCGGCCGGGTGGTGGTGCTGGGCCGGACCGGCAAGAACTTCGCCGCCGGCATGTCCGGCGGCGTGGCCTACGTGCTGGATGAAAACCACGACCTCTACCTGCGGCTCAACAAGGCCCTGGTCGCCATGGAGCCCGTCACCGAGCCCGACGACCAGGTGGAGCTGCTGGGCCTCCTCCGGGCCCACGCCGACGCCACCGGCTCGGCCCGGGCCAGAGCCATCCTGGCTGACTTCCAGGGCTGGCTGCCCAGGTTCAAGAAGATCCTGCCCCACGACTACGACCGGATGCTGCGCACCATCGCCCAGTACGAGGCCAAGGGCATGACCCGGGAGCAGGCCCAGGTGGAGGCCTTCTATGTCAACACCAGAAAGGCGGGGGAATGATGGGAAAACCCACTGGATTCATGGAATATCCGCGGCAGGGGAACCCCTGTGAGTCTCCCCTGGAGCGCATCAAACACTACGGCGAGTTCCACCCCCGGCTGGGCCGGGACGAGCGGCGGCGGCAGGGGGCCCGGTGCATGGCCTGCGGCGTGCCCTTCTGCCAGTCGGGCGCGGTGCTCAATGGCATGGTCTCCGGCTGTCCCCTCCACAACCTGGTGCCCGAGTGGAACGACCTCATCTACACCGGCAGCTTCGGCCACGCCCTGGAGCGGCTCCTCAAGACCAACAACTTCCCCGAGTTCACCGGCCGGGTCTGCCCCGCCCTGTGCGAGGCGGCCTGCACCTGCGGTCTCCACGGAGACCCCGTCACCGTGAAGGAAAACGAGCTGGGCATCATCGAGGACGCCTGGAGCCAGGGCCTCATGGGGCCCCGTCCCCCCAGGCGGCGCACCGGCAAGCGGGTAGCTGTGGTGGGCTCCGGCCCCTCCGGCCTCTCCTGCGCCGACCAGCTCAACCGGCGGGGCCACGCCGTCACGGTCTTCGAGCGGGCCGACCGGCCCGGCGGCCTCCTCATGTACGGCATCCCCAACATGAAGCTGGAAAAGTCCATCGTCCAGCGCCGCCTGGACAGGATGGCCGCCGAGGGGGTGGAATTCCGCACCGGCGTGGACGTGGGCCGGGACCTGGACCCCAACGGCCTGACGGAGGACTACGACGCGGTGGTGCTCTGCTGCGGCGCCGCCCAGCCCCGGGACCTGGCCGTCCCCGGCCGGGAGGCGGAGGGCGTGTGGTTCGCCGTGGACTTTCTGGGGGCCACCACCCGCAGTCTGCTGGACGCCGGCCTGGCCGAGGGCACCTACCCTTCCGCCCGGGACAGGGATGTGGTCATCGTGGGCGGCGGCGACACGGGCAACGACTGCGTGGGCACCTGCATCCGCCACGGCTGCCGCAGCGTCACCCAGCTGGAGATGCTGCCCAAGGCCCCGGACCACCGGACGGAGAGCAATCCCTGGCCGGAGTGGCCCCGGGTGTGCAAGACCGACTACGGCCAGGAGGAGGCCATCGCCCTCTTCGGCCGCGACCCCCGGGTCTACCAGGCCACGGTGACCGGCCTGGTCACCGACGGCGGGGGCGCCCTGACGGCGGTGCGGACCGTACAGCTGGACGCCGCCCTCCAGCCCGTCCCCGGCACCGAGGGGGAGCTGCCCTGCCAGCTGCTCCTCATCGCCGCCGGCTTCCTGGGCGCCGAGTCCTACCTGCCCGAGGCCCTGGGCCTCCCCCTCACCGACCGGCGCCGGGTGGACACCCCGGCGGAGGGCCACGCCACCGCCCGCCCCAAGGTCTTCGCCGCCGGCGACATGCGCCGGGGCCAGTCCCTGGTGGTGTGGGCCATCCGGGAGGGCCGGGAGGCCGCCCAAGAGGTGGACCGCTTCCTCCTGGGCTACGACAGCGCTTTGTGAACAGAGGCGGCGGGGACACATATGTGTCCCCGCCGCCTCTGTCTATTTCCCTTTAATCCTACTAACTTTCTATGAAACTCTTGACGGAGCCCCGGTCCTGTGGTACACTGTCCCCATAAGTTAGTTGTCGCTAACCGAATTTTCCCTCTGGAGGTGTCCCATGGATCACCATGTTTTGCTTGCCTTCGTGCTCACGCTGCTGGCGGGCCTGAGCACCGGCATCGGCAGCGCCATCGCCTTTCTCTGCCGCCGCACCAACCGAAAGTTCCTCTCCGTGTCCCTGGGCTTTTCCGCCGGGGTCATGATCTATGTCTCCCTGGTGGAGCTCTTCTTCCAGGCCAGGGAGGCCCTCACCGCCCAGTTGGGGCTGCGGCTGGGGAGCTGGCTGACGGTGGCGGGCTTTTTCGGCGGCATGCTGATCATCGCCGTCATCGACAAGCTCATCCCCTCCGCCGAAAACCCCCACGAGGTCAGGCGCATGGAGGAGGCCGAGGAGGGCCGGCAGACCGGCGGCCTCATGCGGGTGGGGCTGCTCACCGCCCTGGCCATCGCCATCCACAACTTCCCCGAGGGCCTGGCCACCTTCGTCTCCGCCCTCCAGTCCCCCAGCGTGGCCATCCCCATCGTGGTCGCCATTGCCATCCACAATATCCCGGAGGGCATCGCCGTCTCGGTGCCCATCTACCAGGCCACCGGCTCCCGGCGCAAGGCCTTTTGCTGCTCCTTTCTCTCCGGCCTGGCCGAGCCCCTGGGCGCCCTGCTGGGCTGGCTGGTCCTCCGCCCCTTCATGAACGACACCGTTCTGGGCATCCTCTTCGCCGGGGTGGCGGGCATCATGGTCTTCATCTCCTTTGACGAGCTCCTCCCTGCCGCCCGGGAGTACGGCGAGCACCACCTGTCCCTCTACGGCCTCATCGCCGGCATGGCAGTCATGGCGGTGAGCCTCCTCCTCTTCCTGTAAAGCGCGAAAAAGCGACCAGCCAAGCGGCGCGTCTGCGCCGTACGAGCGTTTTGCCGCAGGCAAAACCTCGGCGCAGGGGCAATTCACTTGCCCCGAGCATTTTAATCTCCGAAGGGTGGAGGCGGCCTTCGGCCGCCGGAACCCAAAACAAAAGGTCATCCTTTCGGATGACCTTTTGTTTTGTGAAGGATGGTTAAAATCGATATTTTGAAATTCCGGAACGACTGCATCCATCCTGAACAACCGGCCTTCTGGCCGGTGGCGCATTTGCGCCGTACGAGTGTTTTGCCGCAGGCAAAACCTCGGCGCAGGGGCAATTCATTTGCCCCGTGCATTTTAATCTCCGAAGGGTGGAGGCGGCCTTCGGCCGCCGGAACCCAAAACAAAAGGTCATCCTTTCGGATGACCTTTTGTTTTGGAGCTAGTGGTGGGAATCGAACCCACAACCGCTGGTTGTCGGTAAGGATACATGATGGACATTGTACTTTTTTAACATTTAAAATTATAGGTTGAATTTATCCTATTTTAGCGTATAATAAAGACAGAAGGAGCGTGACAGTATGATGATCAATTCCAATACCCTGGTGTCCATTACGGAGGCCAACCAGAATTTCTCCAAAGTGGCCCGCTTGGTAGACGAGCAGGGCTCTGCCGTCATTCTGAAAAACAATGTGCCCCGTTATCTCATCGTGGAGTTCAGCCAGGCGGAGCAGATGCAGGCCGCCGAGGACGAGGACATCCTGCAAATCTCGGCACGGCTCATTCAGCAGAACCGGGCGGCCTATGAGGAGCTTGCAAAATGAAGCTCCTGAGCAAGCGTCAGATTTTACTGCTTCATCAGCACCTGGTGGATGAGACCGGCGGAAGTCCAGGACTGCGGGACGAGGGGCTCTTGGACTCCGCTCTCAACGCGCCTTTTCAGTCCTTTGGCGATACCAGCGCCTATCCCTCTCTCCAGCAGAAGGCCGCCCGGCTCTGTTACTGTTTGGTAAAAAATCATCCGTTCGTAGACGGCAACAAGCGAATCGGCGCCCACGCCATGCTGGTTTTTCTGGCGGTCAACGGCGTGGAGCTTTCGTATACCCAGCAGGAGCTCACCGACATCATTCTGCAAGTTGCCGCCGGAGAAAAAAGTTACGAAGATCTGCTGGCATGGCTTCTTGGGCACCAGTTGTAAACAAAAAATTTAGGGGAGAGCCGCACATCTACGGCTCTCCCCAGTTGCTTTTATGCGGTCTGCTCACTACACATCTGATGTTCCTGCAGCACGGCTGCTTCCAGCACACTGTAACTGGCTGGTTCCCGTTTCCAGTTGACACAGCCAATGAACTTATAATGGATATCCACCTGCTGGCTCTTGCTCCCATCCTCTGCTACCACCTTCTCATGCACCACAATCTTCTCAATCAGCTCGTTAAGAATGTGGGGGGTGAGTTTGGTGATATTGGTGTACTTCCAGATTACTGGCAGGAAGGCTTCAATATTTTCGTAGATCTCCTCACTGTGGGTAATCTCCGTAGTCAGTTCCTCCCGCTTTTCCTTCAGCACCGCCTGTTCCCGTTCATAGCCAGGCGCCATGGCCTGATACCGCTCCTCGCTGATTTTCTCCAGCGCCGCATCTTCATAGAGTTTGGTCAGGATTTTGGACAGCTCCGCAATCCGCTTGTCCACCTTCTTCAGTTCCCGCCTGCATCGATCTGTCTCCGCCTTCTTCTTTTCCGTCTTTGCGGCGATAAGCATGTCCATATACTCTCCCGTATTGGTGCGGGCCACGATGGCATTGCGCCGGATGTCCTCCAGCACCAGCTGATTGAGCGTTTTCCAGCCGATGGCGTGGGAGGTGCAGCGCTTTTTGCCGTAATTCTTGTAGACCCAGCAGGAGAACCCCGTATATCTTTCGTGCTTTTTATCGTAGCTCACATTCAGTGAGGAGCCGCAGTCGGCGCACTTCACCAGCCCTGCGAAGGGCTGCACCTCACCCTTCCCGTTCTCCCGCCGGCGTGCTTTCATCATTTGATGTACCGTGTCCCAGAGCTCCTGGGTGATCAACGGCTCGTGGGTATTTTCGGCCACCACCCACTCCTCCTCGGCAGTCTCCACCCGGCGCTTATCAAAGAATCCCTTCGTCTTGCTCCTGCCAAAGACCACCTTACCCAGATAGACCGGATTATTGAGGATAGCCCGAACGGAGGTGGCATGCCAATCAAAGGGCTTGCGCCAGTAGTCGCTGTTCTTGTAGTAGTCCGGATTGTTCTGGTTGAAGTAGGCCTGCGGATTCAAGATGCCTCGCTCCCGCAGTATTTTGGTCATCCGCACATAGCCAATCCCATCGGCAAACATCTGAAAGATGTCCCGCACCACATCAGCGGCAGGCGGATCGACGATCAGGTGGTGACGGTCGTTGGGATCTTTCTGATAACCGAAGGGCGCCCGGCTTCCGATGAACATGCCGCTTTTCACTCTGGCCCGGTGCGCCGCTTTTGTTTTGGTGGATGCCTGGCGGGCGTAGAAGGAGTTGATCACATTGGTGAAGGGCAGTACCAGATTGTCGATCCCGTTTGCGGAGTCAATGTTTTCTGCCACCGAGATGAAACGGACACCCTTTTCTTCAAAGTAGTGTTCGATGTACAGCCCCATTTGCGCGTATTCCCGTCCGAACCGGGAGAGGTCTTTGACGATGACCAGGTTGATCTTTTCACCCTCGATGTCCTTCAGCATCCGTTTGAACTCAGGACGGTCGAAGTTTGTCCCGCTCCATCCGTCGTCACAGTAGTAGCCGCCGATTTCGATTTGGTGCTCCTTGCAGTACTGAGTCAGCAGGGTTTTCTGCGTCTGGATACTCCCGGACTCACCCACGCTTCCATCGTCCTGACTAAGGCGGCAGTAGATCGCCGCCGTTTCTTTTTCTTTCATAGCGTTCGCCTCCTTAGCAACACACAATACCGTTAATCCTCCTCCGTATCCATATCAGAACCCAATGAAGATTCCTTCGTAAATTTGTCTACTTCTGATGAAGAAAAGGACT
>CALWYC010000090.1 GCA_944385655.1 uncultured Intestinimonas sp.
TTTGCGCTTTTCCGCCTTTTTCAGTTCGGCTGTCTGCCGCTTCCTTGCGGTATTGCGTTCCTTGTCGCTGGCGTTATGATGAAAAAGGGCGCCCTAAAACAAAAAATGTGCTGGCAAAAACCAAATCGGAGTGCAGCGCAAAGCTGAAAGTATTGAAGGCCAGCCTCCAGGGGCCCAGTGAGACCAAACAGGAAAAGCCTAAAGCAGACATGACCTTTGGAGCCTGGCTGGATCACTGGTATCAGATGGAGTGCAAGCCTAAGATTCGGCCCAAGACCCAGGCGGACTATGAAAACCGCATCTATCAGCATATCATCCCGGAGCTGGGCCCTATCCCTCTGGCCAAGCTGACCGCGGCGGACCTCCAGCAGTTCTACAACCGGCTGAAGGAGGGAGGCCGACTCCTGCGGGTGGAACAATATGGCCCTGGCCTGTCCGACCGGATGGTAAAGAGCTGTCATGTGACCTGCCGGATGGCGCTGGACCAAGCGGTGGCACAGGGGTTGATTCTAAAAAATCCCGCGGATGCCTGCAAAGCCCCTGTCACCCACCCTAAAGAGATGCGGGTACTAACGGGAGAAGAGATCCAGCGCCTGCTGACCCAGGGCAAGGAGGACGGCTGCTTTGAGCTCCTTCTTCTGGAATTGTCCACCGGCCTGCGCCGGGGGGAGATCCTGGCCCTCTGGTGGGAGGATCTGAATTTCCGGACCGGGGCGCTGCGGGTGGAGCGGCAGATCCAGCGTATCCAGGGGAATCTGGTCATCTCCCAGCCCAAGACCCGGGCCTCCAGCCGAAGTATCCTCTTGCCCACGCCCGTCTTGAAGATCTTGGAACAGTACCAGCAGAGCGTTACCTCCCGGTGGATGTTCCCATCCCCCAGGAAAGAGGACTCCCCGCTGGACCCGGCCGCGGTACGGAAGAAGTTGTCTGCTGTGCTGAAGCGGGCTGGCTGCACCGCCGCCCGCTTCCACGATCTGCGCCACACCTTCGCCACCAACGCCCTGGCGCACGGGATGGATGTGAAAACCCTGTCCACAGTCATTGGCCATGTGTCCAGCGCTACAACGCTGAACGTCTACGCCCATGTGACCGACGAGATGCGGCAGAAGGCGGCGGACAAGATCGACCGAGCCATCACCGGGGCAGAGCCGCCGAAAGAAAAGGAACTGAAACCGACCGGCAGGACTGCCTTCCAGCCGGTCAAGGGCAAGTACCGCAAACCGGGCACCGGCTGCGTCAGCCAGATCAATGACCACCTGTGGGAGGGCCGTTACTCCCCAAAGGTCAACGGGAAGCGTATGGCCCGGAACGTGTACGCCAAGACTGAGGCTGAGTGCGAGGCGAAGCTGACGGAGCTGATCCGGGAAATGAAGGCGGAGATCGCCGCGGCGAAAGAACACGGAAAACGGGATGAACTGGCAGGTTGACCAGGCCGTTCAGCAAATCGCAAAAACGGGCCTCCGGGGCAAACTGCCCCGGAGGCCCGTGATTTTCCTGTCTGTGGCTTGTTCTGTGGTCATGCAAAAAAGCGAGTGGCCATGCGCACGGGAAAGACGAGCAAAAAGTTATTAAAAACCGCCGTTTTCTCTCGAAAACAGCGGTTTTTGTGGTGGACGATACAGGACTTGAACCTGTGACCTCCCGCACGTCAAGCGGATGCTCATACCAGCTGAGCTAATCGTCCAGACAGCGTAGATTATATTACCACACCTCTGGACCAGTGTCAAGGCCTGTCCGCAAAAAACACGGAAAAAATTCCGAAGGGGCTCAGTCGCCCATGTAGGAGAAGTGCATGTAGTCGTGGTAGCCGTAGGAGATGTCGGAGTCCCACTCCCAGGCGTCGCCGCCCCAGCTCCAGCCGTGCTCGGCGAAGATGCGCACCACGGAGCTGCCGGGGGCGATGGAGTAGGGGTCCTGCCCCGGGGTCCAGTGGCTCCCCGCCAACACCTGGCCGTCCCGGATCTGGCAGTTCTCGTTGGCGTTGATGTCGATGGCGGTGCCGCAGTTGTGCTCACCGGTGGCAGTATCACCACGCCAGGAGTAGCCGCCCACGTCGTGGATGGGAAACTGCTCCGGGTCGTTGTAGATCTCGGTGAAGATCTCGGTCACGTCCTGGGCCAGGGCGGCGTGGACGGTGAGGGACATGGTGGAGGGGGTCTTGACGCCGTTCGAGAGCTTCCACACCGGCACGGTGACGGTGGTCATGGAGGCGTCGGCCTCCTCCTTGCTGGCAAAGCGGCGCTTGTCCTCGCTGCCGAAGAGAAGAAGGTGCTTTCTGGGGTTCTCGCCCTGCTCGCAGAGCAGGAAGTCCTGGAGCCAGTAGTCGTCATAGCTGGCCTCCCCCCGGTCTACCTTTTCCCAGAAGGCTTTCCGGTCCAGCTCCGCCTGGGTCATGGGGCGGAAGGACAGGGTGTAGGTGTCGCAGGCGGAGCTGACATACAGGCCGTAGCCGGTGTAGCTGTAGCTGCCCACGTCGGTGGTGAAGAGGACGCTGGAGACGTCGCCCCCCACGAAGGAGTCCACCCGCTGGTCGGGATAGATGGACTGGCCGGTGGCCTCGTCCACAAAGCGGACGGTCACCGCCTTCGGCTCCCCGTAGCTGGCGTCGTCCGCCAGGCTCAGCACCCGCATGAGCAGCACGGCGCCGTCGGCCCGCTGGATGGTGTCGGCCCAGCCGAAGGAGCCGTCGGTGCGGCCGGAGACCACGCCGTGGTCGGCCAGCGTGGACACCGCCGCCTGGTGGAAGGGGTCCATCTGGCTCCAGTCGGTGAAGTCAGCGGCCGTGATCTGCTTCCAGCCGTAGACCCCCGCGTCCTCAGGGAGGGCCCGGGCGAGGAGGACGGCGGCGTCCTGACGGGAGACGGGTTCGGAGAGGCTGCCGCCCCGGAGGACGGGCAGGGGGTCGTCCCCGGCCAGCAGGCCGGCGTTCAGGGCCGCCTGGAGGCCCGCCTGGTCCCAGGCCAGGCCGGAGGCCGAGGCGGCGGCGTATTCGGCGGGGGCGAAGGTGCGGGTGAGCATGGTGAGGAACTGCCCCCAGCTCAGGGTGCCGGAGGGATCGATGCGGCCGTCCCCCAGGCCCTGGATGACCCCCAGATCGGCGGCCTGGACCATGTCGGCATAGGCCCAGTGGGTGGCGGGCAGGTCGGTGAAGGTCTGGGCGGAGGCGGCAGCGGGGAGAAGGAGCAGCGCGGCCAGGAGCAGGGTACAAAAGCGGGTCCGGAACTTCATGGCGATCTCTCTCTCTTTATCCGGCCGTGGGCCGGTTGATGACCAGACTATTTGACGGCGGCCGACACGGCCTTGAAGGCGGGACCCTGGGCCACCTTCAGCAGGTCGAAGGCGGCGCCCTCGGCGGTGAGGACGCAGGCCCCCATCCGGTCCATGAGGGCCAGGCCGCTGCGGCAGTTGGCGGAGGACCGGGAGCAGATGGCGTCCTCCACGGCAAAGACCCGATAGCCCGCCTCCAGCAGGCTGCGGGCGGTCTGGAAGACGCAGATGTGGGCCTCGTCGCCGCAGATCATGACGCTGCGGCGGCCCAGGGCCTCCAGCACCGGCAGCAGGCCGTCCCGGGCGGCGTCAAAGGCGGTCTTCTCCAGCACCCGGGCGTCGGGGGGCAGCTGCTCCGCCACCTCCGGCACGGTGGGCCCCAGGCCCTTGGGGTACTGCTCGGTGACCACCACCGGGATGTGGAGCTCCCGGGCGGCGGTGAGGAGGATGCCGGTGTTCCGGCAGACCCGGTCCCGGTCCTCCATGGCGGCCATCAGCCTGGTCTGGACGTCGATGATGAGGAGGACGGCCTCCTGGGCGTCGAGATGAAAGCGGGTGAGGTCAGGGGAAGTCATGGGTCTGTCCTTTCCGGGGCTGTGCCCTCTGTGTGGTGGGGTGGGTCGGCAACGAGGTCGGAGGATCCCAGCTCGTCGATGGTGTGCCGGGCCAGGCGGACCAGGATGTGCCGCAGCTGGCCCAGATACTCCTCCGGCGGGAACTGGGCGCCCTCGGTGAGCCAGCGGATGATGGAGATGAGGATGGCGTCGCTGAAGAAGGTGACATAAAAATCCTTGTGCTCCACCCCCTCGAAGATGTCCTGGGCGAAGAAGGCCATGATGGGGGCGATGGCCTGGCTGAAGTACTCCCGGAAGGAGTTCTGGCCGGTGATCTGCAGGGCGCCGCGGTAAAATTCCTGCTCCCGGTAGAAGTAGGCACACAGATCGGCCAGCAGGGCCCAGCCGCTGCGGTAGTCCTCCGGGCGGAGGGTCTGGAGGAACTCGGAGTCAAAGATCCAGTTCACCAGGTCATACTTGTCCCGGAAGTGGTAGTAGAAACTCTTCCGGCTCATGTGGCAGATCTGGCAGATGTCCCCCACGCTGATCTTGGAGAAGGGCTCCGTGCGCATCAGATCCTTCATGGCCTGGGCCAGGGCGTGCTTTGTGAGATTGGAGTCCGGCATGCGATCACCTCCCGGCGCGGGCAGCCGCGCGTTGGCCGGGTCAGAGCGGCGGCCTCGCCGCCGCCCCTGAGCTCTAATTATAGCAGTTTGGTGGACTTTTTTCAAGGCAGTGCTCAGGCCCGGGTGACGTCGTTGATCCACACCCGGGACCGGAACCGGCGGACGCCGGCGCCGAACTTGGCCACCTGCTCCATGGTGATGCCCACATAGACCCAGAAGATGCCCCACTTGAGCGCCAGGCCGAAGAGAGCGGCCAGGGGCAGGGCCACGCACCACAGGGGGAGGATGTCGATGCGCATGGCGGCCCGGACGTCGCCGCCGCCCCGGAGGACCCCCACGGTGTTGTTGCTGTTGAAGGCCCGGAGGGCCAGAAAGACGCCGGTAAAGGTGAGCATCATGGTGGCGGTGGAGGCGGCGGTGGGGGAGAGATGGAACCGGGGGTAGACCGCCCAGGGCAGCACCCACCAGGACGCCCCCGCCAGCAACAGGCCGATGACGCCTCCGGCGGCCAGGGCCAGGGTATCCATGACGGCCCCCGCCTGGTAGACCGACTCCCTTCCCCGGCCCGCGCCGATCTCCCGGCCCACGATGATGGCGGTGGTGCCGCTGATGGCGAAGATGATCACGGTGCAGATGTCCTCAATGTTGCCGGCCAGGGCCCGGGCGGCCAGGATCTCGGTGCTCCCCTCCATGTGGCCCATGATGACCTTGTAGAGGGAGGTGCCCAGGCCCCACAGGGTCTCGTTGACCACCACCGGGCCGGAGTAGCGCAGAAAGCGCCACAGCAGCTCGGCGCCCGGCCGGAGGGCCAGGGCCGGCCGCAGGCGGAAGCGGCGGTTGGTGAGGGTGTACCCGCCCATGACCAGGAATTCCACCACCCGGGAGAGGAGGGTGGCCAGGGCGGCGCCGGCCACCTCCATCCGGGGAGCACCCAGATTGCCGAAGATGAGCACCCAGTTGAGGAAGGTGTTGGTGCACATGGAGATGGAGAAGATGATGAGCCCCAGCCGGGGGTGCTCCATGCTCCGGTGAGCGCCCACGTAGACGCCGGTGATGCTGTTGAGGAGGTAGGAGGGCCCCACGATGCGGGCGTAGTCCGCCGCCAGCTCCGCCAGGGCTGGGTCGTTGGTGAGCAGGCCCATGAGCTGCTCCGGGAAGCCGCTCATGGCCAGGGCGAAGAGGACCGAGATGGCCCCCGCCACATAGCAGCCCACGCCGATGACCCGGTTGATGCTGTCGGTGTCCCCCTTGCCCCAGTACTGGCTGATGAGGACGGAGGAGCCGCTCTGAAGGCCGAAGATCACCAGCTGGATGACAAAGACGGGGATGTTGGCCAGGGTCACCGCCGCCAGGGGGGCCTCCCCCAGGGCCCCCACCATGAAGGTGTCCACCAGCCCCAGGGAGGTGGTGATGAGGTTTTGGGCCACGATGGGCAGGGCCAGGGTCACCACGTCCCGGTAAAAGGCCCTGCCCCGCCGCAGATAGGCCAGCACGGCCCTACCGGGCGGACACCCGGGCGGAGGCGATCTCCGCCAGGGCGCTCACCAGGGCGTCGGCCTCCTCGGGGGTGCTCTCCGGGGAGAAGGACACCCGCAGCGTCCCCAGCAGCTCCCCCTTGGGCCGGCCGGTGGCGGCAAAGACGTGGCTGGGCCTGCCCCGGTGGCAGGCCGAGCCGGAGGACACGCAGATGCCCCGGTCACTGAGCTCCCGCACCAGCATCTCGCTGGGGTAGCCCGGCAGGGAGACGGCGCAGATGTGGGGGGCGTCCCCGGGACTCACCACCACGCCCTGGGGCAGGGCGGCGGCGAAAGATTCCAAAAAGTAATTTTTAACATTAGAAATCCGGCCGGTATATTCCTCCCGGTGGTCCAGCCAGGCCCGGCAGGCGGCGGCCAGGGCGGCGATCTGGGCGGTGGGCTCGGTGCCGGGGCGCAGGCCGTTCTCCTGGCCGCCCCCCAGCAGCAGGGGCCCCAGCTTCAGGCCCTTGCGGATGTAGAGGGCGCCGATGCCCTTGGGAGCACGGACCTTGTGGCCGCTGATGGTGAGGAGGTCCACCCCCAGGTCCCTGGGGGTGAAGGGCACCTTGAGAAAGGCCTGGACGGCGTCGGTGTGGAGGAGGGCGGGGGAGCCGGAGGCCCGGATGGCCTCCGCGGCCTCCTTCACCGGAAGGATGGTGCCCAGCTCGTTGTTCACCAGCATCATGGACACCAGCACCGTGTCCGGCCGCAGGGCGGCGGCCAGGTCTTTGGGGTCGATGTGGCCCTGGCGGTCGGGGCGCAGCCAGGTCACCTCATAGCCCTGATTGGCCAGGGCACGGACCGGCTCCAGCACGGCGGCGTGCTCGATGGCGGTGGTGATGATGTGGCGGCCCTTTCGTTTGCCGTGCTCCACGGCGGCCCGGACGGCCCAGTTGTCCCCCTCGGTGCCGCAGGAGGTGAAGACGAGCTCCTCCGGCAGGCAGCCCACCGCCTCCGCCACCGCGGCCCGGTGGGCCTGAAGCCGCGCTGCCGCCGCCGCGCCGTGGGCGTACCGGGAGGAAGGGTTCCCGAAGTCCTCCGTCATGGCGGCCAGAGCGGCCTGGGCCGCCTCGGGGCACACCCGGGTGGTGGCCGCGTTGTCCAGATAGATCATGTCTCCCGCGCTCCTTTGGCTGAAATAAGATCCTTTTCGGGCCGGAAAACGGTGTCTCCGGCCCGCAGACAGACAATATTCTACCGCCGCTGGGGAAAACCGTCAAGAGGCGGCGGAAGGGCCCGGTCAGGGGGATGGTTTTTGTTGGTTTTGCGGCGGGATTACGGTTGACAGCGGCGGTCCGGGAAGATATACTAAATTCCGAGAGAATTACAAGGATTTACAGGGCGGGCCGGTCCCGCCCGGAAAGGAAGGATATCACATGAGCGCCATCAAGCTCCGGGAAAACATCTGGTCTGTAGGGGTGCAGAACCCCGCCCTGCGGGTCTTCGACATCGTGATGGAGTCCAAGTACGGCACCACCTACAACGCCTATCTGGTCACCGGCGGGGAGAAGACCGCCCTCATCGAGGCCGTCCACAGGGACTACTTCGACGAGCTGGTCCGCAATGTGGAGGAGGTCATGCCCATCGAGAAGGTGGACTACCTCATCATGAACCACACCGAGCCCGACCACTCCGGCGGCGTCAAGGCCCTGCTGGACCGCTGCCCCGACCTGGAGGTGCTCTGCTCCGCCTCCGCCAAGAAGTTCCTCTCCGCCATCTCCAACGAGACCTTCCCCTGCCGGGTGGTGAAGGACGGGGACACCCTGGACCTGGGGGGCAAGATCCTGAAGTTCATCTCCGCCCCCCTGCTCCACTGGCCCGACTCCATGTTCACCTGGGACGAGGCGGACAAGACCCTCTTCACCTGCGACTTCCTGGGCGCCCACTTCTGTGAGCCCTCCATGGTGGACACCGGCATCCACGCCGTCTACCGCCGGGCCTACGAGGGGGAGCTGCGCTACTACTTCGACTGCATCTTCGGGCCCTTCAAGCCCGCCGTGCTGGACGGCCTGGACAAGATGCCCGCCGAGGCCGAGCTGGTGTGCACCAGCCACGGCCCCTGCCTCACCGCCGCCACCCTGGCCCAGGTGAAGGACTGCTACCGCCAGTGGGCCACCCCCGCCCCCCGGCCCGCGGTCAAGACCGCCGCCGTCCTCTACTGCTCCGCCTACGGCTGCACCGCCGCCCTGGCCCAGGCCGCCGCCCGGGCCCTTACGGACGACGGCTGCCAGGTCACCACCGTGGACCTGGTGGATCCCCAGGGGGCCGACGTGGCCGCCCTGGTGAACGGCTGTGACATCGTCCTCTTCGGCGCCCCCACCATCAACCGCTCCGCCCCCGAGGCCATCTGGCACGCCGTCCACGCCGTGGACGCCATCAACACCCGGGGCCGGGCCGCCGGCGCCTTCGGCTCCTTCGGCTGGACCGGCGAGGCCGCCGGCATGGTCCACGAGCAGCTGGGGCAGCTCAAGTTCGCCCGGCCGGAGGCCCCCTTCAAGGTCTGCTTCACCCCCACTGAGGACGACCTGGCCGCCGTGGCCACCTGGGCCCGGTCCATGGCCGCCCTGGTGAAGGACCCCGCCCCCACCGCCCCCGCCAAGAACCAGAAGTACATCTGCAAGCTGTGCGGCTACATCTACGACCCCGCCGCCGGCGACCCCGACCACGGGGTGGCCCCCGGCACGGCCTTCGCCGACGTGCCCAGCCTGTGGACCTGCCCCCTGTGCGGCATGGACAAGGCCATGTTCAAGCCCCTTTGAGGATCGGATGACAAAACC
>CALWYC010000091.1 GCA_944385655.1 uncultured Intestinimonas sp.
TTCTCCAGGAAGGAGGGGGGATTCATGAACACGGTGCGGTGCTGCCAGTTCAGGGTGCCGGCGTCGTAGGAGGCCAGCTCGGGCAGCAGCTGCTGGAGGGGGTAGATCCGCTCCTCGTCGCCGAAGTCCACCGAGCCGGAGCTGGTGATGTTGATGCACACATCGCAGTCCTTGTGGGCCCGGATGCGGTCCACCGTCTCCTTGTAGAGAGCGAAGTCGGTGGAGGGGGTGCCGTCGGCGTTGCGGACGTGGACATGGACGATGGCGGCGCCGGCCTTCCAGCAGTTGTACGCCTCCTCGGCGATCTCCTCAGGAGTGTAGGGCACGGCGGGGTTCATATCCTTGGTGGGCCAGGAGCCGCACAGGGCGGCGGTGATGACTCTCTTCTTGCTCAGATCAGACATGGCAGAGCTCCTTTCAATATGACGGAAGGTAAGTGGTGGGAAAAACGGCGCCCTTATACTGAGCAACCCGCGTGCCAACTTTCAGCGGCCTTCTGGGGACAATCATTAAGTCGGTTTTGACTAATGAGTCAAAACCGACTTAAAAACAAATCAATATCGACTTGCCAAGGCGGGAGGGGCGGAAGCTCCGGACGGTCACAGACCATATTTTTGTTTGCGCCGCATGATGGAGGACTGGCTGGTCCCCAGGACGGCGGCGGCCTGATAAGAGGAGCCGCATTTCTGGAGGGCGAAGGCCAGATACTCCCGCTCGCAGTGAGCCAGGTAGGCCTCCAGGCTGATGCCTTCGGAGAGCATCCGCTCATATGGGGCCTGGGCGGCGGGCTCTTCGGGGACGGGAAAATAGGGGCCGGCGGCCGGGGCGGGGCGGGCGGGCGCAGGCCCCAGAAAGGAGGTCATATCCAGCACCTCGATCTGCCGGCCGATGCTCATGACCACCGAGCGCTCCACAAAGTTCTTGAGCTCCCGCACGTTGCCGGGCCAGGGGTACTGGGCGATCAGGCGGAGGGTCTGGGGCGTGAAGACCTTTTCCTTGGAATACTTGCGGCAGTAGAGATCCAGGAAGTGGAGGGCCAGGGGGACGATGTCCTCCCGGCGCTCCCGGAGGGGCGGCAGTCGGATGGGGATGACGGCCAGCCGGTAATAGAGGTCGGCCCGGAAGCGCTTTTCCTCCACCAGTCCGGCCAGGTCCTCGTTGGAGGCGGTGAGCAGGCGGAAATCCACCTTTTTGCTGCGGGTGGAGCCCAGGCGCTGGATGGTCTTGGTCTCCAGGGCCCGGAGCACCTTGCCCTGGAGGTTCAGGGGCATGGAGTTGATCTCGTCCAGGAAGAGGGTGCCGCCGTCGGCAGCCTCAAAGAGGCCCGCCTTGCCCCCGGGGGCAGCTCCGGTAAAGGCCCCCTTTTCATAGCCGAAAAGTTCTGCTTCCAGCAGATTTTCCGGCAGGGAGGCGCAGTTGATGACGATGAGGTCCCGGCCCTTCCGGGGGCTGGCATCGTGGATGAACTGGGCCACCACCTCCTTGCCGGTGCCCGACTCCCCGGTGATGAGCACGGCGGAGTCCACGGCGGCCACGGTGGCGGCGGTGGACAGGATGGCCTGCATGGCGGGGCTTTCGGCGATGACGGCGCTGCCGGTGACCGGCGGTGTGGTGCCCACGCCGGTGAAAGCGGAGACGGCGGCGGTCTGGCTGGCCTGGTAGTAGAGGCTGTTCATCCTGTCCAGAGGACGTACCACTGCAAGGATGTTGCGGACCTTACCGGTCTCGTCGAAGATGGGCGTGGAGATGACCATCTGCCGAAAAGTCTTGCGGCCGTAGTTCTGGGTGTCCATCACGTCCTGGAACATGACGATCTGGCGCTTCTCACGGTACACCACGTCGGAGATGCAGCGGTCGATCTGCCCGGTGGAGAGGAAGTCGTGGACATTGTACTTCAGGAGCACGCTTTTGGGCATGTTGAGGGCCTGCACATAGGCGCTGTTGACAAAAATGTAGTTGCCCCGGTCGTCCAGAACGTAGACGCCGTCGGTCAGATTATCCAGAATGGCTTCAAAAAACTGGAGCTCATCCACAATGCTTCCCCCTTGTGCTGTCATGGTTGGATAGGATTGGGATAAGTATAGCAGAGAACCTCCGCCTTGTCACGGGGCAAAGGACGCCAGGGTTGGCATCCCGTTTGCACATGTGATAGGGCGTAACACAAAAAGGAGGTTTTCTCATGAAAGTTGCGATCCTGGGCTGCGGCGCTATGGGTACGGTGCTGGGAGCCTACATGACCAAGAACGGCTGCGATGTGGAGATGGTGGACAGCTACCAGGCCCACGTGGAGGCGCTCAACGAAAAGGGCGCCCACATCGTGGGCACGGTGGACTTCACCGTCCCCGTCAAGGCCATCACCCCCGAGCAGATGGAGGGCATTTACGACATCGTCTTCCTCTTCACCAAGCAGACCGCCAACGACGTGGTCCTGCCCGACCTGCTGCCTCACCTGGGTCCGGACAGCACGGTGTGTACCCTGCAAAACGGCGTTCCCGAGCCCTATGTGGCCGGCTACGTGGGGGAGAGCCGCACCGTGGGCGGCACGGTGCTGTGGGGCGCCACCTTCGTCTATCCCGGCGTTTCCGAGCTGACCCAGGACCTGTCCCGGAATGACCACCTCTTTGAGATCGGCGAGATGGACGGCTCCATCGGAGACCGCATCCGCAAAGTGGCCCAGGTGCTGGGCTACATGGGCCCCACCGCCGTGTCCGACAGCCTGATGGCTTCCCGTTGGGGTAAGCTCATCAACAACGCCTGCATGAGCGGTATGTCGGCTGCCTGCGGCGCCACCTTCGGCGGGGTGCTGGACAACGACGTGGCCCGGGCCTGCCTGAGCTACCTGGGCCGAGAGGTCAAGCAGTGCTGTGAGGCGGCGGGCTACCGGCTGCCCATCCTCCTCCACGAGCAGTCCCCTGAGACCCTGGACATTGCGGACCAGGCCATGTTCGACGCCGACCAGGAGATGTTCCTCACCATGTACTCCGATATGCGCACCGCCAAGGCCAGCATGCTCCAGGACCTGGAGAAGGGCAAGCCCACCGAGGTGCGGATGATCAACGGCTATGTCTGCGAGACCGGCGACAAGTACGGCATCGACACCCCCTTCAACGACAAGGTGGTGGAAATCGTCACCAAGATCGAGAAGGGGGAACTCCCCCTGTCCATGGACAACGTGGCCCTCTTTGACCGTAGCCTCTTTACCTATGATCTGTACCAGGCCTGAGAAGAGCGTATACAAGAGATGAAGAAGGAGGACACAGACCCATGATTGGTATCATCGGCCTTATCCTGGCCATCGCGGTCCTGATTTTCGGCGCTTACAAGGGGCTGGGCGCTCTGCCCCTAACCCTGATTGCAGCCCTGGTGGCGATCGTCTGCAACGGCATCCCTCTGTGGGAGGGCTTTGCCACCCATTACATGTCCGGCTATACCAGCGCTTATATGAGCTATTTCCTCATGTTTGCCTGCTCCAGCCTGTACGCCAAGCTGATGGATGAGTCCGGCTCCGCCACCGCCATCGGCTACAAGTTCATCGACTGGTTCGGCAAAAAGAACATCATGCTGGTCACCATCCTCATCGTTTCGGTGCTGACCTACGGCGGCGTGAGCCTCTTTGTGGTGGTCTACGCCGTGGCGCCCATCATGTTCCTGCTGTTCAAGGAGGCCAACCTGCCCCGCCACCTGACCATGGCCTGTCTCATCGTGGGCTCCGCCACCTACACCATGACCACGCTGCCCGGCACCCCCCAGCTCACCAATGTGGTGCCCACGGAGTACCTGGGAACGACTATGGTCGCGGCGCCGCTGTTCAGCATCCTCTGCACCGTAGCCATTTTTGCCCTGTGCGTGCTTTACTGCACCTGGGCCAAGAACAAGGCGGTGGCCCGGGGCGAGGTGTGGTCCTATCCCGACAATGTGGACCCCGCCCTCTTTGAGATCAAGGACCGCAGCCTGCTGCCCCCCGCCTGGAAGGCCTTCCTGCCCATCGTGGTGCTGCTGCTGGTCATCATCGTGGGCGGCAGGTTCGTCTCTGACTCCACCATGCTGGCCACCTGCGCCATGCTGCCGGGCGCCGCTCTCACCTATGTGCTCAACTTTGGCCGGCTGAAGGACAAGGACTGGAAGGGCCTGCTCACCGACGGCCTCGGCGGCGGCATCTCCGGCATCGGCGGTTTGGCCGCCGTGCTGGCCTTCGGCACCGTGGTGCAGAACTCTGCCGCGTTCCAGAGCATCGTGGACTGGGTGCTGAGCCTAGATATGAACCCCTACGTTCGGGGCGTCTTCGCCACCAGCGTCTTCTCCGGCATCACCGGCTCCTCCTCCGGCGGCCTGCGGCTCATGTACCAGTCTTTGGCCGACACCTTCCTCAGCTCCGGCTGCAACCTGGAGATCCTCCACCGCCTGACCTCCATCGCCGCCGGCGGCCTGGACACTCTGCCCCATTCTCCCGGACTCTTCCTCATGTTCAGCGTGCTGGGCCTCAACCACAAAAACGCCTACCGCCATGTCTTCGCGTGCAGTGTATGCATCCCCGTGCTGGTGGTGGTAGTTGCCACCGCCGCCTGCATCCTGTTGGGCATCTGATGTGATACGACCAACATGGGCCTGGGAAGAGGGCACCCATGGCGGTACGTCTGTCAAGGGAAAGCAGGCGCAAAAAAAGAAATTGATCGTGACCATGACGCGCCTGCATGATATCACGCAATAGGCCGACAGCAAAAGTGGGGATGGGCATCTTGCCCGTCCCCTTACTGTTTGCCCGGGTAGACTTTGGAGGAGCGCAGGCCTTTGGAAAATGGCTGCTGTTCGATGAAAACGGCGCTGCCCCAATTTTGACAATAAAAAATGCGGAGTGTCCTTCGTAGGATACTCAGATCCTATAAGGACACTCCGCATGGTCCGAGTGGCGGGATTTGAACCCACGGCCTCTTGGACCCGAACCAAGCGCGATACCAAGCTTCGCCACACCCGGAAGTGTATTACTGAACATTTATTATAATGGGTCCGTGGCGTAATGTCAAGCATGGGTTTGCTGCCGGGGCGGGTGAGAATTGTTTCGCTGCCGGAGCGGTGAGAAATTTATGTTGTGAGACGGCGGAGGGGATGATATAATAATCTATCACATTTCAACCTTGACCCATGAAACTGGAGGAGAACGAACCTATGTGCGGAATCGTTGGATATATTGGCAGGGAAGAGGCCGCTCCCATCCTGCTGGATGGTCTGGAGCGGCTGGAGTACCGGGGGTATGACTCGGCGGGCCTGGCGGTCTATTCCGAGACGGACGGCCTGAAGGTGGTCAAGGCCAAGGGCCGCCTGAAGGTGCTCTCCGACATCGTGGCGGGGGGAAAGACCATCCACGGCACCGTGGGCCTGGGCCACACCCGGTGGGCCACCCACGGGGAGCCCTCCGACATCAACTCCCACCCCCAGGTGAGCACCTCCGGGCGCATCGCCGTGGTCCACAATGGCATCATTGAAAACTACGCCCGGATCAAGGAATTCCTGGAGTCCAAGGGAGTCAGCTTTGTCTCCCAGACCGACACCGAGGTGGTGGCCCAGCTGCTGGAGTACTACTATCGGGGCGACATCATGGAGGCCGTCACCAAGGTGCTCCACCGCATCGAGGGCGCCTACGCCCTGGGCATCATCTGCGCCGACTGCCCCGACCGGCTCATCGCCGCCCGGAAGGACAGTCCCCTGATCCTGGGCCTGGGGGAGGGCTTCCACTTCCTGGCCAGCGACGTCACCGCCGTCATCAAGTACACCCGGGATGTCTACTACCTGGACGACGGGGAGATCGCCGTCCTCTCCCGGGACGGCATCCAAGTCTATAACCACCCCTACCTCCAGCCGGTGGAGAAGGAGCTCCACCACGTGGACTGGGAGATCTCCGCCGCTGAGAAAGGGGGATATGAGCACTTCATGGCCAAGGAGATCATGGAGCAGCCCAAGGCATTCCGGGACACCGTCTTTCCCCGCATCCAGAACGGTCGGGTGGTTCTGGATGAGCTGGAGATCACCGCGGAGCAGCTCCGGGCCATGGACAAGATCTACATCATCGCCTGCGGCTCCTCCTACCATGTGGGCATGGTGGCCAAGTACATCCTGGAGCGCATCCTACGCAAGCCGGTGGAGGTCACCCTGGCCTCGGAGTTCCGCTACTGTGAGCCCCTGGTGAGCGAACGGACATTGTGCATCGTCATCAGCCAGTCCGGCGAGACCATCGACACACTGGCCGCCATGCGGGAGGCCAAGCGCCTGGGCGGCCGGGTGCTCTCCATCGTGAACGTGGTGGGCTCCACCATCGCCCGGGAGTCGGACGACGTGCTCTACACCTGGGCCGGTCCCGAGATCGCCGTGGCCACCACCAAGGCCTACTCCACCCAGCTGGCGGTGATCTACCTCATCGCCCTGCGGTTCGCCGAGCTCATGGGCACGGTGAGCGAGGCGGTCTACGAGGAGATCGTCGCCGAGCTCCTCACCATCCCCACCAAGATGGAGGAGATCCTGGAGCGCCGGGAGGCCATCCAGTACTACGCATCCATCTACTTCAACCACGAGTCCATCTTCTTTATCGGCCGGAACATCGACTACGCCATCGGCCTGGAGGGCTCCCTGAAGCTGAAGGAGATCTCCTACATCCACTCCGAGGCCTACGCCGCCGGTGAGCTCAAGCACGGCACCATCTCCCTCATTGAGGACGGCACCCTGGTGGTGGCCCTGGCCAGCCGGGTACAGCTCTTCGACAAGCTCATGAGCAACGTGGTGGAGGTGAAGTCCCGGGGCGCCGACGTGCTGGGCCTCACCGTGGACTCGAGAGAGCAGGAGATGGCCCGGACGGCGGACCACGTGATCACCGTCCCGGACACCCACCCCATGCTGCTGCCCAGCCTGGATGTGATCCCCATGCAGCTGTTCGCCTACTATGTGGCCCTGATGCGGGGCTGTGACATCGATAAGCCCCGGAACCTGGCCAAGTCGGTGACGGTGGAGTGATGAGGAGGTCTTCTTTGAAAAAACTGGTTTCTCTGTTTCTGGCCCTGACCCTGAGCCTTTCTCTGGCCGCCTGCACGCCCTCGCAGCAGGAGGCCTTGACGGTGTACTACGGCATCTCCAGCGCCTGGGACGCCCTCATGCCCTACAACAGCGTCTCCGGCAGCAACTACGCCCGGATGATCTACGACAAGCTCTACGACCGCCTGGCCTACGTCCACGCCGACGGCACCCTGTCTCCCCGGGCCGCCAAGAGCTGGGAGGCGAGCGAGGACGGCTATACCGCCCTCTTCCACCTGGATGAGAAGGCCGCCTTCCACGACGGCATCCCGGTGACGGCGGAGCACTGGGTGGAGACCTTCACCCTCATGACCAACCCCGCCTGCCCGGTGCTGGGCCGGGGAAACTTCTCCGTGTTCACAGGGACCGACGGGGACGGCTGCCGGGTGGAGGGGGAGACCTTCGGCGTGGAGGCGGAGGACGACTATACCCTGAAGCTCACCTTCAAGACCCCCACCACCCCGGAGGACTTCCTGCTGGACAAGAACCGGGAGTTCTACGTGCTGCCCACCCACCTGCTGGAGGGGACGGACCCGGCGGAGCTCATGGAGCTGGACCTCTGGAAGGAGCCGGTGGGCTCCGGGCCCTGCAAGTTTGTGGAGGAGCTGCCCGGCAGCCAGCTCACCCTGGCGGCCAACAAGGACTATCAGCTGGGGGCCCCCGGCTTTGACCTGCTGGTCATCACGGTGATGGACAAGTCCAACCTGCTCACCGCCCTCATCGCCGGGGACTTGGACTACTACGCCATCGGCGGCAGTCTGTCCGCCGAGGACGCCCCTCTGGCGGAGAGCAGCGGGGTGACGGTGTTGGAGGGGACGGTGCCCAACACCTTCTTCGAGCTCATGCTCAACGGGAGCAGCATCCCCGACGCCCGGGTCCGCCGGGCCATCGAGCTCTCTCTGGACAAGGAACTGCTGTGTGAGCAGTCCACCCACGGGCTCGGGACGGCGGCGGGCAGCAGCATCAGCCCCGAGAGCCCTTACGCTGACGCGGCGGTGCCGGCAGGGGAGCGGGACGTGGAGGCGGCCAAAGCCCTGCTGGCCGTGGCCGGCTACGACGGCCGGAGTTACACCCTGGTGTGCACTTCCAGCCGGGCCGGTTTGGCCGCTCTCATGCAGCAGAACCTGGCCGAGGCCGGGATCAATGTCACCATCGAGACGGTGGACTCGGCGGCCATGTTCGCCGGGATGGCCGACGGGACCTATGACATGGGCATCGCCAGCCATACCCCCGGCGCCCTGCCCCTGTGGTTCACCGAGAGCCGCCTCTCCGGGAGCAACAATATCTTCCACGTGGCCGATCTGATGCCCTACATCGACCGTATCCAGGCCATCCGGGCCGAGACGGACCCGGACGCCCGGCTGGCCCTGGTGGCCGAGTTGGACGCCTACCTGGCCCAGGAGCGGCCCTTCATCCCTCTGTGGTTCGGGACGGCCCTCCACGCCCAGTCCCCCACGGTGGACAACATCGACTACCCCTCCGCCAGCTTCTCCAATGAGAACGTGTGGGAGTGGGTAAAGGAATAAGCATTTACAGTAAATACAGAACGAACCTCCGTAAGGGGACCCCGGCTCCGGGGTCCCCTGTGCCCTTGACCGGGCCGGAAGTGCAGGAGGGAACACAATGGCACAGTATATCCGCAGGCG
>CALWYC010000092.1 GCA_944385655.1 uncultured Intestinimonas sp.
GGCATGCCCGCCCACCTGATGGGCATCGGCCGGGTGAACATGCCCTCCATCGTGGTCACCGGCGGCGTCATGGACGCCTATCCCCTGTGCGGCCAGGTGAAGAACGTCAAGGAGGACCTGCTTACCCTGGAGCAGATCGGCATCTACTCCGCCCAGTGTGAGCGGGGGGAGATCGACGATGAGAAGCTCACCTGGTACAAGCAGCACGCCTGCCCCTCCTGCGGCGCCTGCTCCTTCATGGGCACCGCCTCCACCATGCAGGTCATGGCCGAGGCCCTGGGCCTGATGCTCCCCGGCACGGCCCTGATGCCCGCCACCTGCGAGGACCTGAAGGAGGCGGCCTACCGGGCCGGCGCCCAGGTCATGGAGCTGGCCAGACAGGGCCTGAGACCCCGGGACATCGTCACCATGAAGTCCTTTGAGAACGCCATCATGGTCCACGCCGCCATCTCCGGCTCCACCAACTCCCTCCTCCACATCCCGGCCGTGGCCAAGGAGTTCGGCCTGGAGATCGACGCCGACACCTTTGACCGGCTCCACCGGGGGGCGCACTACCTGCTGGACATCCGCCCTGCCGGCAAGTGGCCCGCCCAGTTCTTCTACTATGCCGGCGGTGTGCCCCGGATCATGGAGGAGATCCGCTCCATGCTCCACCTGGACGTGATGACCGTCACGGGCAAGACCCTGGGGGAGAACCTGGACGAGCTGAAGGCCAACGGCTTCTACGACAAGTGCGACGCCTACTGCGCCAAGTGGGGCACCACCTGGCAGGACATCATCCACCCCTTCGACAAGGCCATCGGCACCGACGGCGCCATCGCCATCCTGAAGGGCAACCTGGCCCCGGAGGGCGCGGTGATCAAGCACACCGCCTGCCCCAGGGAGATGTTCCAGGCCACCCTGAAGGCCCGGCCCTTCGACAGCGAGGAGGAGGCCCTCCACGCCGTGCTCCACAAGCAGATCCACCCCGGCGAGGCCGTGTTCATCCGCTATGAGGGACCCAAGGGCTCCGGCATGCCCGAGATGTTCTACACCTCCGAGGCCATCTCCTCCGACCCGGAGCTGGGCCGCTCCATCGCCCTCATCACCGACGGCCGATTCTCCGGCGCCTCCACCGGCCCCTCCATCGGCCACGTCTCCCCGGAGGCCGCCGACGGCGGGCCCATCGCCCTGGTGGAGGAGGGCGACCTCATCCACATCGACATCCC
Source organism: uncultured Intestinimonas sp. (assembly GCA_944385655.1). Taxonomy (GTDB): domain Bacteria; phylum Bacillota; class Clostridia; order Oscillospirales; family Oscillospiraceae; genus Intestinimonas. The sequence continues at coordinate 1,209 of CALWYC010000092.1, forward strand.
GGCCCGGAAGCTGGAGATCGTGGGCATCCGCGGTCAGGAGCTGTCCCCCGGGGAGGTGGACGCCGTCCTGGCCCGGCGCCGGGCGGCCTGGAAGCCCAAGGCGCCCAAGTATCCCTCCGGCGTTTTGAAGATCTTCTCCCAGCACGCCGTCTCCCCCATGAAGGGCGGTTATATGGACTGAGCCCTCCCGCGCCCCAAACCCCGAACGCAGCAAGATCGACATTATTGAGAGTGAGGTATTTGTTATGGAAGCATTCGTCGCCGACCCCACCAGACTGATCATTGCCGCGCTGAGCGGTCTGGTCATCCTGCTCTTCCTCATCATCAAGGGCAAGCTCCAGCCCCTGATCGCCATCCTGATCTCCGCCCTGTGCATCGGCCTCATCGGCGGGATGCCCGTCTCCATGATCGTGGACACCGTCAACAAGGGCATGGGCGAGACCCTGAAGGGCATCGCCCTGCTGGTGGGCCTGGGCTCCATGTTCGGCGCCATCCTGGAGATCTCCGGCGGCGCGGAACGGGTGGCCCTGACCATGATCCGCCGCTTCGGCGAGGCCCGGGCGCCCTGGGCCCTGGGCCTCACCGGCATGGTGGTGGCCATCCCCGTGTTCTTTGACGCCGGTCTCATCATCCTCATCCCCCTGGCCTTCTCCATCGCCCGCCGGGCCAGGAAGTCCACCCTCTTCTTCGTCATCCCCCTGCTGGCCGGCCTGGCCGTGGGTCACGCCTTCATCCCCCCCACCCCCGGCCCCGTGCTGGTGGCCAACATCCTGGGGGTGGACCTGGGCCTGGTCATCGGCCTGGGCCTGGTCTGCGGCTTCTTCGCCATGGTGGTGGCCGGCCCCATCTTCGGCAGGTTCTGCGGCCGGAAGTTCGACGTGCCCGTGCCCGACCAGTACCTGAACGCCCCTGAGTACGACGAGAGCAAGCTGCCCTCCTTCGGCAGCGTGGTGGGCATCATCCTGATCCCCCTCTTCCTCATCCTCATCAACTCCGTCCTGGGCGCCATCCCCCAGGGCGGCGCGGTGGACGCCCTGCGCCCCGTGTTCACCTTCCTGGGCACCCCCTTCATCGCCCTGCTGCTGGCCACCGTGGTGGCCATGTTCCTCCTGGGCGTCCGCCACGGCTACTCCCGCGAGGAGCTGGAGAAGGTCATGACCAAATCCCTGGAGCCCACCGGCCTCATCCTGCTGGTGACGGCGGGCGGCGGCGTGCTGCGCTACATGCTCCAGGACTCCGGCCTGGGCGACATCATCGGCAACGCCGTGGCGACCACGCCCCTGCCCATCGTAGTGGTGGCCTTCCTCATCGCCCTGGCCGTCCGCGTCTCCGTGGGCTCCGCCACCGTGGCCATGACCATGGCCGCCGGCATCGTGGCCTCCATGCCCATGGTGGCCACCCTCTCCCCCCTCCACCTGGCCTGCCTGGTCATGGCCATCGCCGGCGGCTCCACCGCCTTCTCCCACTTCAACGACTCCGGTTTCTGGCTGGTCAAGTCCCTGTGCAACCTGGACGAGAAGACCACCTTCCAGACCTGGACCATGATGGAGACCATCGTGGGCACCACCGGCTTTGTGGTGGCCCTCATCGTGTCCATCTTCGCCTGAGCCCCAAAAGATGTGAGGCCGGCCGCGTGAGCGGCCGGCCTCTTTGCGTCCTGATGCGGCTGTGGGGAGGACCGCGCTCTTGACAGATGGCATCTGTCCGGTATAATGGGGAAACAGCGCCGCCGGCCGGGACTGCTGCGGCCCCGGCTCCGGCCCCGCTGTCATCCCGTATCCGCGGGACCGAGACGACAAAAGGAGCGTGAACACATGCAATACCTGATCTCCTTCCTGGAAGGGATCATCACCTTCATCTCCCCCTGCCTGCTGCCCATGCTGCCCATCTACATCACCTACTTCGCCGGGGGCGGCGAGCGGACCACCCGCCGGACCCTGGCCGGGGCCGCCGGCTTCGTGCTGGGCTTCACCCTGGTGTTCGTGGCCATGGGCGCCCTGGCCGGAACGGTGGGGGGCTTCCTCAGGGGCCACCAGACCGCGGTGAACCTGATCTCCGGCGCGGTGGTCATCCTCTTCGGCCTGGGCTACATGGGGGTGCTGAGGCTCCCCTTCTTCCAGGGCGGCGGCCACGCCCGGGCGGCGGAGAGCATGAACTTCTTCTCCGCCGTGGTCTTCGGCGTCATCTTCTCCCTGGGCTGGACCCCCTGCGTGGGGGCCTTCCTGGGCTCGGCGCTGCTGCTGGCCTCCCAGCAGGGCCACGTGCTGGAGGGCATGGCCCTGCTGCTGGTCTACTCCCTGGGCCTGGGCATCCCCTTTCTGCTCAGCGCCGTGCTCATCGACAAGCTGAAATCCGCCTTTGACTGGATCAAGCGCAACTACCGCGTCATCAACCTGGTCAGCGGCGCCCTGTTGGTGCTCGTCGGCGTGCTCATGGCCACCGGCACCCTGGGCCGCCTGCTGGAAGCCCTGAGCTGAGGAGGTCGCTATGCAGAAAAAGACATCGTTTTTGGTGCTCGTCCTGGTCCTGGCGGCACTCATCGGCGGAGCCTATGTGCTCTATGGCCGCCTGAGCGCCGGCGCCGGGGCGGACAACCTCTCCGTCCAGACGCCCCCGCCCGCCCAGACCCCCGGGGAGACCGGGGCGCCCCAGGATTCGGCGGCGCCGGAGGAGACGGAGCCCCCCAAGGTGGAGGCCCCCGACTTCACCGTGGTGGACGCCGACGGGACGGAGGTCAAGCTCTCCGACTACGTGGGCAAGCCCATCGTGCTCAACTTCTGGGCCAGCTGGTGCTCGCCCTGCAAGAGCGAGATGCCGGAGTTCAACGCCGCCTGGGAGGAGCTGGAGGGCGAGGTCCAGTTCCTCATGGTCAACATGACCGACGGCGCCCGGGAGACGGTGGAGAGCGCCAGGGAGTACGTGGAGGGGGAGGGCTTCACCTTCCCGGTGCTCTTCGATACCAAGTCGGAGGCGGCCATCGCCTACAGCGCCTACTCCCTGCCCACCACCTATTTCATTGACGCCGAGGGCTATGTGACGGCCCGGGCGGTGGGAGCCATCGACGGGGAGACCCTGCAGAAGGGCCTGGATCTGATCCACCCCCAGGCGTGAGCCGGAGCGGACAGGACGGGACCAGCGGCAAGCCGCTGGTCCCGTTTTTGCGCGGCGGAGGGGACGCGCGGGGGGCGGTTGTATTTCCCGAAAAAAGCAGGTATAATAGTGCTGCTGACTGCGCCGGAGGGGCCCTCCGGCGGAAAACATAGAAAAGGAGCGTGTCCTCATGTCCAACATCTGGCACGATATCAGCCCTGACCGCATCAAGCCGGAGGATTTCATCGCCGTCATCGAGATCCCCCAGGGCAGCAAGAAAAAGTACGAGCTGGACAAGGAGACCGGCCTCATCATCCTGGACCGGGTCCTCCATACCTCCACCCACTACCCCGCCAACTACGGCTTCATCCCCCGGACCTACGGCGACGACGGAGACCCTCTGGACGTGCTGGTCCTGTGCTCCGAGGCCATGGACCCCCTGACCCTGGTGCGGGTCTACCCCATCGGCTTCATCTCCATGCTGGACGGCGGGAAAAACGACGAGAAGATCATCGCCATCCCCTTCTCCGACCCCACCTACAACACCTACCAGGACATCTGGGAGCTGCCCGGCCACATCTTTGACGAGATGGCCCACTTCTTCTCGGTCTACAAGGCCCTGGAGGGGAAGGAGGCCGTGGCCGGGGACGTGAGCGACCGGAAGGCCGCGGTGAAGGTCATCCAGCGGGCCATGGACCACTACAGCGAGAGCTTCCTGGGAGTGACCCGGTCCGCCGCCGGAAAGCCCAGCTCCGACCGGTGACGGGGCGGTTTTTTCATCAAACCTTAATACTTTTTTCGTTCCATTTTTCCCATTTCTGTGGTAGAATAATGTCCATTGACAGGAATACGCGCCTCTTTTTGCCGAAGGGCGGAGGCGGAGAAAGCGAGGACAACGATGGATAGGACCATTGACTGCCTGGTGATCGGCGCGGGCTACGCGGGGGCTGTGGCCGCCCGGGAGCTGGCCGAGCGGGGCGGAAAGCGGGTGCTGGTGCTGGAGCGCCGGGACCATGTGGGGGGCAACGCCTACGACTGCCTGGACGGCAGCGGCGTGCTCATCCACCAGTACGGCCCCCACATCTTCCACACCGCCAGCAAGCGGGTCTACGACTGGCTCAGCCGGTTCACCGAATGGCGGGACTACCAGCACCGGGTGCTGGCCAACGTCCACGGGGACTACATGCCCGTACCCTTCAACCTGACCTCCCTCCACATGGCCTTCCCCGCCGGGCAGGCCGACCGGCTGGAGGAGAAGCTCCTCGCCGCCTACGGGGAGGGGGCGCGGGTCACCATCCTGGCCCTGCGGGAGAACGACGACCCGGAGATCCGGGCGGTGGCCGATTACGTATATGAGAACGTCTTCGTCCACTACACCATGAAGCAGTGGGGCCAGACCCCGGAGGAGATCGACCCCAACACCACCGCCCGGGTGCCCGTGCTGCTGAGCCGGGACGACCGGTACTTCCAGGACCCCTACCAGGGCATGCCCCTGGAGGGCTACACCCCCATGTTCCAAAAAATCCTGGACCACCCCAACATTACCGTGGAGCTGGGGGTGGACGCCCGGGATCGTCTGGCGCTCGCCGGGGACGGCATGAAGCTGGACGGCGAGCCCTTCGCCGGGACGGTGATCTACACCGGCCAGGTGGACGAGCTCTTCGGCTTCCGGTACGGCCGCCTGCCCTACCGCACCCTGGACTTCGGCTTCGAGACCCTGGCCATGGACCGGTTCCAGCCGGCGGCCACGGTGAACTACACGGTGAGCGAGGACTACACCCGCATCACCGAGTACAAGCAGCTCACCGGCCAGGAGCTGCCCGGGGTGACCACCATCATGAAGGAGTACTCCCGCGCCTATACCGGCGCGGCGGGGGAGATCCCCTACTACGCCATCATCAGCCCGGAGAACAACGCCCTCTATGAGCAGTACCGGGCCCTGGCCGAGGGCTGCGGCGACCTCCACCTGCTGGGGCGTCTGGCCGAGTACAAATACTACAACATGGACGCCATCGCCCTCCGTGCCTTGGAGCTGTGCGACGGGCTTTTACAGAAGTGACAGGAGCGGATCTTGTGAAATTGCTGACATTCGCGGTACCCTGCTATAATTCCGAAGCCTACATGGAACACTGTATCCAGACCCTGCTGGAGGGCGGGGAGGATGTGGAGATCATCCTCATCGACGACGGCTCCAAGGACGGCACCGCCGCCATCGCCGACCGGTACGCGGCGGAGTATCCCACCATCGTCAAGGCGGTCCACCAGGAAAACGGCGGCCACGGCGAGGGTGTCAACCAGGGCCTGCGCCGGGCCACCGGCCTTTACTACAAGGTGGTGGACTCCGACGACTGGGCCGACGTGGACGCCCTCAAAAAGGTGGTAGAGAAGCTGCGGGAGTTCTCCCAGATGGAGAAGCCGGTGGACCTGCTGGTGTGCAACTACGTGTATGAGCACGTGGAGGACAACACCCAGAAGGTCATGGGCTATGCCAACGTCTTCCCCCGGGAGAAGGTCTTCACCTGGGAGGAGATCGGCCGGTTCCGGCCCTCCCAGTACCTGCTGATGCACTCGGTGTTCTACCGCACCCAGCTGCTGCGGGACTGCGGCCTGGAGCTGCCCAAGCACACCTTCTATGTGGACAACATCTTCGTCTATCAGCCCCTCCCCTTCGTGGAGACCATCTATTATATGGACCTGGACTTCTACCGCTACTTCATCGGCCGGGCAGACCAGAGCGTCAATGAGCAGGTGATGGTCAAGCGGGTGGACCAGCAGGTCCGGGTGACCAAGCTGATGATCGAGGCCCATGACCTCCGAAAGGTGGCGGCCCAGCACCGCCGTCTGAGCCGGTATATGTTCAACTACCTGGCCATGATGATGACCATCTCCTCCATCTTCCTCCTCATCGACGGCTCTCCCGCCGCCCTGGGGAAGAAGACCGAGCTGTGGGAGTACATGCGCACGGTGGACCCGGCCATCTACCACAAGATGAAATACCGGGCCATCTCCGCCGTAAGCAATTTCCCGGGCTATCAGGGGCGCAAGCTCTCTGTGAGCCTGTACCGGCTGGCCCGGCGGATCTACAAGTTCAATTGACGTAAGGCAGAGAGCGCGGCCCAGCCACGGGCCGCGCTCTTTCAAAGAAAATGGGGGAAAGGAGGAGCGGGTATGTCGCCCTGGCTGATCTTATTTCTGACGCTGCTGGGCGGCGGACTGGTGCTGGCCGCCGTTTTCTACTGGACCGCCCGCCGGCGGGATCTGGTCCGGCGGCCGGTGGAGAAGCAGGTGGGCTACGGTGCCCGGAAGGTCCTGCTCATCTACCAGCCCTCCAACCGGGGCCGGAACCACGCCATCGCCTGGGCCCTGGCCAGAGCCCTGGCCAAGGCAGGCCATACCGTCACCCTCAACTACCCCTCCCCGGTGCTCAGCTACGATCCCCAGAGCTATGACCTGCTCATCTTCGGCGGCAGCGTTTACATGGGCACGGTGGGACGGCCGCTGAAAAACTATCTCTCGTCCCTGCACGTTCAGGGCAAGCAGGTCCTCCTCTTCGTGGTGGGGGACCTGGAGCAGGCGCCCGAGCTGGCCGAGCTGCGGCTGTGCGTCCCGGAGGGAAACCGCATCCGCTCCATCAAGATCCGCCCCGGGGAGGAGAAAAAGCTCTGCCAGTTTGCTCTGGGATGAGGCCTTGCATTTTCCACAGCCTGTGGGTAAAATAATGTCTGCCAATGTCTGGTGCAGAACGTGCCCCGGTGCCGGGGCGGAAAGGAGGGCGGGCGGTCCGCCATGACCCGAGAGGAAGCCTTTGAATTCCTGGACCGGGCGGCCCGGGGCATCGCTGAGATGTTCGGGTCCTCCTGTGAGACCCTGGTCCACGACATGGGGGTGCCCAGCCACCCCATCCTGAGCATCTATAACGGCCACGTCTCCGGCCGCACCGTGGGCTCCACCCTGGACATCCTGGGCACCGACCGGGAGCTGGAGCCGGAGGCCCGGACCAGCGACCAGGTCAACCTGTACGCCACCACCCCGTCGGGCGCCCAGATCAAGTCCTCCACCTTCCACCTCATCGGGGAGGACTACAACCTGGCCCTGGGCATCAACTTTGACTACACCTCCCTGGTGTACGCCAACCGCATCCTGGTGGACCTGATGAGCGCCCAGGCCGACCTGAAGACGGCCCTGTGGCAGGGGGGCGACAGCGCCCTCGGCGATCTCTTTGACGAGTGCCTGGCGGCCCTGGGCAAGCCGGTGGACGCCCTGGGCAAGACCGACCGGCTCAAGCTGGTGGCCATGCTGGAGCAGAAAAACGCCTTCTCCTACCGCAAGAGCGTGCCCTTCGTCTCC
>CALWYC010000093.1 GCA_944385655.1 uncultured Intestinimonas sp.
GGCTGTCCTTTTGTTTTGGAGCAGGTGACGAGGCTCGAACTCGCTACCTCCACCTTGGCAAGGTGGCGCTCTACCAGATGAGCTACACCTGCAAGCGACAAATGATATTATAGCCACACTTGCCGCTTCTGTCAAGGGTATTTTTCAATTTTCCGCATTTTCTTCGCTCGAGATCACAGCCTCACCGCAGACGGGGTATTCCCCCTCGGGCCAGGTATAGCCTGCCTGGGCCATCTGGGCGTCGGTGAGGAGGGCACTCTCCCCGCTGGGGTCCAGGTGCCGGCTCCCCTCCTCCAGGGTGACGATGGTCCAGAACCGGGGCTCCTCCCCCAGGGCGCCCTCCACGATCCGGCACTCCAGGCCGGTGAGATCGCACAGCTCCTTGTAGGCCAGGGCCATGCCCTCGCTGTCGGCCTTCCCCTCCACCAGGGCGTGGTAGGCGGTGGCGCCGCCGTCGGCGGCGGGGACGCACGTCTCCCGGAGGACGTCGTACAGGGCGCCGGCCAGGGCGGTCTCCTCCAGGCCGCCGCTCCGGTAGGGCTCCGCCAGATCGGTGGCGGCGGTCTCCAGCTGGACCCGCTTGCTCTGGAGGGCCTTGGGGTCCTCGGGATAGGTGAGCAGGACCTCCACCACCCGGCGGCTCCCCTGGTCGGGGTAGAGCTGCACCTCCACCGCCGGCATGCCCAGGGCGGCGGCGGGCAGGTCGTAGTAGGCCTCCCGGATGAGCCCCCGGATATAGTCGGCGTCCTGGGTCTCGTCAAAGTAGTTGATCTGGAAGGCGGTCTCGGTGACAAAGCCGTCCAGGGCGTCCACCAGCTCGGCCCGGATGGCGCCGCTGCCGGTGACGGTGGTGACGGCGGCGATCTGCTCCGCCGTGCGCCGGAAGTCGATGGTGATGGTGGCCTCATAGTAGGAGACCATCCGGGTGAAGCTGTGCTGGATGCGGTCCACGGCGTAGGAGCCCAGGGGGTCGGAGTGGCTGATCTCGTCGCAGGCCCGGGTGAGCTGCTCCTCCACGTCTCCCTTCCAGTTCTTCAGGCGGATGACGCCCACCTCCTGGTGGGTCTTCACCTGGGCCAGGATGGCCCCCTGGAGCTCGGAGTAGCTCTCCGCCCACACGGCGCTGGAGTCGTCCTCCGCCACGCTGAGGCGGACGTGGGGCTCCACCGACTGGTACTCCCGCTCCAGCATGGCCGAGCAGCCGCTGAGCACCATCAGGAGGGCCAGGGCCAGGGCGGCCGGCCGCCCCTTAATAGCCCAGGTCCTCATCCACCAGCACCACTTCCATGTCCATGCTGCCCGGCTTCTCCCAGTACACCACCAGGGCCCGGCAGATGCGCTCCGGGCTCTTGCAGTCGTAGCAGCGGTCGCCCTTGGCGGCGCAGGGGGTGTTCCGGCCCAGCCGCTGGGCGTTTTTGGGGGCGGCGATGTTCCGGGCCCGCCAGAGGGCGGCGCCGTAGTCGGGGGCCACCTTGTTCCGGCCCACCACAAAGTAGACCTTCTCGTGGCCGAAGAGCCCCGAGGCCACCCGGTTGCCGGTGCCGTCGATGTTGATGAGCTCCCCGGTCTCGGCGGCGCCGTTCACCGAGGTGAGGTAGACCTGAGCCCCGGCGGCGTCCTGGGTGGTGCTCCCCGCCCAGTGCCACAGGACCTGAGCATGCTCACGCAGCCGCTCGGCCAGGCCCATCTCCTGGATGGTGACGGAGCCGCCGATGCCCACGCTCTTGCCGTCCAGGGCGGCGTCTAAGTAGTCGGCGGTCTGAGCCGTCGTGTCGAAGCGGGTGACGGTGAAGCCCCGCTCCTCCAGGTTCTTCTGCAATTTTGCAAGGTCTGCCATCAAGCATCCTTCTTTCCGTTACAAGTCGTTTTGCTGATACTGCCGGAAGCCCTCGCCCATGACGTCGTGGGCGTCGCAGACGATGAGGAAGGCGTCGGGGTCGATCTCCTTCACCATGCGCTTCATGGCCACGATCTGCCGCTGCTTGAAGGCGCACATGAGGACCTCCTTGTCCTGGCCGGACCAGGCGCCCCGGCCCTGGAGGATGGTGACGCCCCGGTCCAGCTCCCGGGTGAGGCGGTGGGCGATGGTCTGGGGGTCCTGGCTGATGATATAGGCCACCTTGGCGGTGTCCAGGCCGTAGAGGACCATGTCCATCACCTTGGAGGAGAGGTACAGGGCCACCACGCCGTAGAGGGCGCTGTACATGTTGCCGAAGGCCGCCGCCACCGCCAGGATGACCACCAGGTCGATGACCATGAGGAGCTTGCCCATGGGCAGCCAGGCCAGCTTCAGCTTCAGCAGCCGGGCGATGAGGTCGGTGCCGCCGGTGGTGGCGCCCTGGAGGAAGACGATGCCCAGGGAGCCCCCCATCAGCACGCCGCCGTAGATGGTGGCCAGCACGGGGTCCATGGGCTGGAAGGTGTAGACCATGTGCAGCAGGTCGATGGCCAGGGAGGAGATGAACATGGCGTAGAGGGAGGAGAGGAGCAGGTGGCCCCCCAGCAGCCGCCATCCCAGCAGGAAGAGGGGGGCGTTGAGGAGGATGACCACCGTGCCGATGGGGGCCCAGGGCAGCACGGCGTTGATGATCTGGGCCACGCCGGTGATGCCGCCGAAGCCGATCTGGTTGGGCTCGTAGCACCAGTTGAAGCCGATGGCGTAGATCACCGAGGCCAGGGTGATCCACACATAGGCCAGCAGGGTCTTGCGCAGGGACTCTTTCATAACTACCTCCAGAGGGGTTTGGGATCTTCCATCACAGCAGGCTCAGCTGCTCCTCGCCCCGGTCCTCCTCCTTCAGGAGGGCGCCGGCCACGGGCAGGCTCCGGGCCCGGTAGCGGGCGGCGTTCTGGATGGGGGTCTGGTCCAGGGGGGCGGCCCCCTCCACCCTGTACTTGGGCTTGAGGGTCATCACCGCCACGCCCTGGGTGGTGCGGGTGGTCTTGGGGTTGAGGGCGGCGGTGTGGAAGATGAGGCAGCGGCCCTCGGTGGACCACACCGCCATCTCCAGGTCCTCCCGGAGGAGGAAGGCCCGGACCAGGGGGCTCTTATCAGAGTATGCCCCGGTGAGGCGCTTTCTCCTCGTCTGGGTCTGGTAGGCGGAGAGCTCCACCCGGGCGGCCTTGCCGTTTGCAAAGAAGAAGAGGAGATTGCCCGAGTAGTCCCCTGGCACGCAGGCCCAGAGGAAGCTCTCCCCCTCGTCGAAGCCCAGCTTGGTGGGGAGGTAGTCGCCCAGCACGCTGGCCTTGGCGTCCTCGAAGTCGGACATGCGGGTCTTGTAGCACTGCTGGCGGTCGGTAAAGACCAGCAGCTCGTCCCGGTTGGAGCACTCCCACTGGAGGTAGGCCCCGTCCCCCTCCTTGTACTTCTGCTCCGAGCTCATGCGCAGGGACTGGGGGGTGATCTTCTTGAAGTAGCCCTCCCGGGAGAGGAAGACGTTCACCGGGTAGTCGGGCACGTCCTCGCCCTCCTCCCCGGCCTCCTCGGCGTGGTCGTAAAGGAGCCCGGTCTTCCGGGGGACGGCGTACTTCTTCTTGACCGCGGCCAGCTCGGCCACGATGGTCTTTTTGATGCGGCTGGGGCTGTCCACCAGGTCCTGGAGGTCGGCGATCTCCTGTTCCAGGTCCTCGGTCTCCCTCGTCCGCTTGAGGATATACTCCTTGTTGATGTTGCGCAGCTTGATGTCGGCCACGAACTCGGCCTGGACCTGGTCGATGCCGAAGCCGATCATCAGGTTGGGCACCACCTCGGCGTCCTCCTCGGTCTCCCGGATGATCTGGATGGCCCTGTCGATGTCCAGCAGGATCTTCTGGAGGCCCTGGAGGAGGTGGAGCTTTTCCCGGCGCTTGCCCAGGACGAAGTAGGTCCGGCGGCGGATGGACTCCATGCGCCAGGCCGTCCACTCCTCCAGGATCTGCCGCACCCCCATGACCCGGGGCATGCCGGCGATGAGGATGTTGAAGTTGCAGGAGAAGGAGTCCCGCAGGGGGGTCAGACGGAAGAGCTTGGCCATGAGCTTGTCCGGGTCGGTGCCCCGCTTCAGGTCCATGGTGAGCTTGAGGCCGCTCAGGTCGGTCTCGTCCCGCATGTCGGAGATCTCCTTCACCTTGCCGTTCTTCACCAGCTCGGAGACCTTGTCCATGATGGCCTCCACGGTGGTGGAGTAGGGGATCTCGTAGATCTCAATGAGGTTTTCTTCCTTCACGTACCGCCACCGGGCCTGGACCTTGAAGGAGCCCCGGCCCGTCTCATAGACGGCGGAGAGCTCGGACTCGTCGTAGAGGAGCTCGCCGCCGGTGGGGAAGTCGGGGGCCTTCAGGGTGGCCATCAGGTCGCAGTTGGGGTTTTTGAGGTAGGCGGCGGTGGTGTCGCACACCTCGCCCAGGTTGAAGCCGCAGATGTTGGAGGCCATGCCCACGGCGATGCCCATGTTGGAGGAGACCAGCACGTTGGGGAAGGTGGTGGGCAGGAGGGTAGGCTCGGCCATGGTGCCGTCGTAGTTGGGCACGAAGTCCACGGCGTCCTGGTCGATGTCCCGGAAAAACTCGGCGCAGATGGGGTCCAGGCGCACCTCGGTGTAACGGGGGGCGGCCCAGGCCATGTCCCGGGAGTACACCTTGCCGAAGTTGCCCTTGGAGTCCACCAGGGGGTGGAGGAGGGCGCCGTAGCCCCGGCTGAGGCGGACCATGGTGTCGTAGATGGCGGCGTCGCCGTGGGGATTCAGCTTCATGGTGGCCCCCACCACGTTGGCCGACTTGGTCCGGTTCCCTCCCAGCAGCTTCATCTGGTACATGGTGTAGAGGAGCTTGCGGTGGGAGGGCTTGAAGCCGTCGATCTCCGGGATGGCCCGGGAGACGATGACGCTCATGGCGTAGGGCATATAGTTGAGCTCCAGGGTCTGGGTGATGGGCTGCTCCAGCACCTCGGCGTGAAGGCCCAGGACGTTGGAGTCGTCCACCCGCTTGCCCCCCTCCTGGGGGGCCTTCTTCTTAGCCAATGGTATCAGTCCTTTGTATTGTGGTCAGATGGCGGCTCACCAGCCGGTCAGGTCCTCCAGGGCCACGGAGGCGGCCCCCTCGGGCACCCCGGTCTCCGGCTTCTCGCCGGTCTCCTCCAGGGCGGAGGTGCCGGTGAGGGTGAGCTTCATCTGGTTCTTGAGGTGGAATTCGGCCTCCACGGTGCCGCCGGTGAGGTCAAGGTCCCAGCCGGCGGTGACGCGCATGGCGGGGGACCAGCTCTCGTCGGGGGTGAGGCACAGCAGGCTGCCGGTGACGGCGCCGTCGTCGCCGAAGGCGCACTCCAGGGCAAACGCCTCCAGGCCCAGATAGGTACCGGCATCCTCTTCGCCGTAGCCCAGCAGGGCGGCCAGATCATCCATGCCCAGCCGCAGCACCCAGGCGTCCCCCTCCCGGACCAGGGCGTCGTCCCCCAGGAAGAGGGCCAGGGTGCCGGCAAAGTCCACAGCGTCACGCCAGTAGAAGACAGGGCTTCCATAGGAGGTGCTCCGGGTGAGAGCCCAGGCCAGCGCGCCCACGGTGACGGGCTCCTCCCGGTCCATCAGGTCGGAAAGGAGGCCGGTCAGCTCCGCCGTGGTCTCCCCGTTCAGGGTGAACCACAGCTCCTTGGGATAGGGGGTGCCCAGCATGGAGAGGAGGTCGGGCAGGCAGGAGGCGGTGAAGGCCATGTTACCGCTCTCCATGTCCCAGCGCAGCTCATAGTCCCCGCTGAGAACGGCAGTGACTACATCCCTTTCATCCTCGCCTACGTAGTCCAGCAGCCCCATCCCCTCCAGCAGGGTCATCAGGGCGGACAGGTCGTACTTGCCCGCAGCCTGAAGGCCCTCCGGGCCGCAGAGACTCTCCTGGGTCAGGGTCATGGGGTAGGTCTTGTCCCCGTTGAGGGTGTCGAACATGGTGAGGGTAACGGTCCACTCCTCGGTCTCCGCCCAGCGCTCCCAGGCGGGGGTGTTCTTGGCCAGCACGCCGTTGAGGGCGGTAAAGCCGCTGTCGATGGCACCGATGAGGGCGTCGGGGTCCATGACCACGGCGGTCTCATAGGCCTGGTCCCACCAGACCTCACAGCCGGCGGCCTGGGCCGTCTCCCGCAGGGGGACATAGCCGCCGGTGAGCTCCAGGCCCAGGGCCTCCCCCAGCTCGTCGGCGGGGACATAGGTGACGCCGTCTTCGGCGTAGGGCTTGTCGCCCGTGAAGGTCAGGTAGGTGCCGTTGACCATGATCCCCAGCTCCCCGGGAACGCCGCCCAGGGCCTCCTTGCTGTCGTCGGTCCAGGGGTCGGACGGAGCGGCGTAGTAGGTCAGGTACTCCCAGGTGAGGTAGGTCTCGAATTCGGCCCGGTCCAGGAGGGTGTAGCCGGCCATGAATTCCTCCTGGCTCTCATAATAGGGGTACTCCTGGGTAAAGTAGGCGTCCACGTCGAAGCCGTCCAGGGCGGCGGCATTCTCTGCCAGCGCGGCGTCGATGTCGCTCCGGAGACTCTCCATCCAGATGAGGTGGTTGGTGTAGTCCCCTTCCATGTAGTCCTCAAAGGCCGCCCGGTCGGCCAGATCGTAGTCGGCCATGAAGGCCTCCTCCGGGTCCCTGTAATCGGGGTAGGCCGTCCGGAGCCAGGCGTCGGGGTCGAAGCCGTCCAGGTAGCCGGGGTGGGCGGCGGCGTACTCAGCCTGGGCCGCCTGCCGCTCCTCCTGGTACATGGCCGTCCCAACCTGCTCCTCCAGGAGCATGTCCCGAATGTAGGCCTCGCTCTCCCCCCAGGCCTCGGCCATCTCGGCCACGGAGGCATAGCCCCAGGAGGTCATGGCCCACTGCTCCAGGTTGGCCTCCAGTTGGGCGGCCTCCTCCGGATGGGCCTCCAGCCAGGCCACCGTCTCGGCGTCCATGGGATAGCCGGAGTCCCCGATGACCAGCGAATCCTCCACGGGAAGAGGGGGATCGACCAGATCGGGCAGGGGCACCTCCTCCGGGGCGGCGGCCAGGGCGGGTGCGGACAGGGACAGGGTCAGCGCCAGGGTCAGCAGAATGGAAAGCAGCTTTTTCATGGGGACCTCCTTTTCCTTGTTCCGTTGTGGGTGGGGACCGGCGGAGCGGCAATCATTTAGGAGATTCGGCCAATTCCAGATACTTATAGCCGTTCTCAGCGATGTGCCTCCCATCCGGCCAGGGCCGGATGGGGACCCGGACAGCATCTTCGGCGGGACAAGTGAATGGTCCCGCCGCAAGGTTTTGCCCGCCGGGCAAAACGCTTGGACGCCGCTGACGCGGCGGCTCACATCCGTTCGCGGACCACATCGCCGCTACGCCAGGTACCATAAAAATACGTCAGGAGATGTCAGCCAGCTCCAGATACTTATAACCATTCTCAGCGATGTGGTCCTTGCGCCCCTGGAGGTTGTCCCCCAGGAGCAGGTCGAAGGCGGCGGCGGTGCGCTCCACGTCCTCGGGCATGACCTTGATGAGGCGGCGGGTGGCCGGGCTCATGGTGGTGAGCCACATCATGTCGGGCTCGTTCTCGCCCAGACCCTTGGAGCGCTGGATGGTGTACTTCTTCCCCTCCAGCTCCTTGAGGATGGCGGCCTTCTCGCTCTCGCTGTAGGCAAACCAGGTCTTGTCCTTGCAGCCGATCTCGTAGAGGGGGGACTCGGCGATATAGACGTACCCCCGCTGGATGAGGGTGGGGGTGAGGCGGTAGAGCATGGTCAGAATAAGGGTGCGGATCTGGTAGCCGTCCACGTCGGCATCGGTACAGATGACGATCTTGTTCCACCGGAGGTTCATGAGGTCAAACTCCGCCATGTCCTTGGCGTGCTTGTCCTTGACCTCCACCCCGCAGCCCAGCACCTTCAGAAGATCGGTGATGATCTCGCTTTTGAAGATCTTGGCGTAGTCGGCCTTCAGGCAGTTCAAAATCTTGCCCCGCACTGGCATGATGCCCTGGAACTCGGCGTCCCGGCTCAGCTTGACGGCGCCCATGGCGGAGTCGCCCTCCACGATGTAGAGCTCCCGCCGCTCGGTGTCCTTGGTCCGGCAGTCCACGAACTTCTGCACCCGGTTGGAGATGTCCACGCTCCCCGACAGCTTCTTCTTGATGTTCAGCCGGGCCTTCTCGGCGCTCTCCCGGGATCGCTTGTTGATGAGGACCTGCTCGGCGATCTTCTGGGCGTCGAAGGGGTTTTCGATGAAGTAGACCTCCATCTGGCTCTTGAGGAAGTCGGTCATGGCCTCCTGGACGAACTTGTTGTTGATGGCCTTCTTGGTCTGGTTCTCGTAGGAGGTCTGGGTGGAGAAGTTGTTGGAGACGAAGACCAGGCAGTCCTGGACGTCGTTCCAGGTGAGCTTGCTCTCGCTCTTCTGGTACTTGCCCTGGGCCTTCAGGTAGCCGTCGATGGCGGAGACGAAGGCGGAGCGCACCGCCTTCTCCGGGGAGCCGCCGTGCTCCAGCCAGGAGGAGTTGTGGTAGTGCTCGATGACCTGCACCCGGTTGGAGAAGCAGAAGGA
>CALWYC010000094.1 GCA_944385655.1 uncultured Intestinimonas sp.
GTGCGATGCAGCGGCCTGCATCTTTTCTCAAAAATGCTTGCATTTTTGAGAGAGCCTGTCGACAAAGTCGACAGGCTCAAGCCCTCCAGGCGATGCCTGGAGGGCCATTTTGTGCGTTACCGCTCCATGTCGGTGATGAGTCCCACCCGGCGGGCGTGGCGTCCCCCCTCGAACTCGGTGGTGAGGAAGGCCTCCACGATGCGCTCGGCCAGGTTGGGCCCCACGATCCCCGCCCCCATGGCCAGCATGTTGGCGTCGTTGTGGCGGCGGGTCATCTCGGCCACGTAGGGGTCGGTGCACAGGGCGCAGCGGATGCCCTTGACCTTGTTGGCGGCGATGGAGATGCCCACGCCGGTGGTGCAGATGACGATGCCCCGGTCGCATTTGCCGGAGGCCACCGCCTCGGCGGCCGCCTTGCCGTAGACCGGGTAGTCGCAGCTGGACGTGTCGGCGCAGCCGTAGTCCACATAGTCCAGGCCGTGGGCGTCCAGGTACTCCTTGATGTGCTCCTTCAGCGGAAACCCGCCATGATCGGAACCAAGCGCGATCATATTGATACCCTCCTTGTTATATTTCCACGTGATTTTACATCCAGCAGCGGGTTTCCGCCGCCGCGCAGCGGCGTTCGGCGGTCACGCCGTCCAAGCGTTTTGCCCAAAGGGCAAAACCTTGGCATGGGGCGGATCTATTCCGCCCCGTGCAATTCCAGTCGGGGGTCCCCGCAGAGCGCGCAGGGCTCTGCGGGGCACAAGCCGCCGTGATCGGAACCAAGCGCGATCATACTGATACCTCCCTGTTATATTTCCACGTGATTCTACATCTTACAGCGGGTTTCCGCCGCGCGCAGGACGCCGGAACAGCGCGCGCCTCATGACCTTCCCCCCAGGGGGGAAGGTGCCCCGCAGGGGCGGGTGAGGGGAGGCCGGACTGTGCTGCTCAGCGTACCCTCATCCGTCATTTGCTCCGCAAATGCCACCCATTTGCTCCGCAAATGCCACCTTCCCCCTGAAAGGGGGAAGGTTTTCAGCGAGGCACGCCTCACAGCTTGACGGGTCTGGGCTGCCGCTTCTCGTAGAGGGTGACGTACCGGAACCCGGCCTGGGCCAGAAGCGCATAGGCCTCCGGCACTCCTCTGCCCACGTTCTCCGTCCGGTGGGCGTCGGAGCCCACGGTGATGAGCTCGCCCCCCACCTCCTTGTAAATCTTCAACACCGGCAGCCAGTCGGCCACGGTGCGGCCGTTGTAGGTGTTGAGCTCGATGGCGTGGCCGGTCTGGACCACGGTGCGCAGGATCTCCCGGATCTGTTCCCAATACCGGTCCAGGGATACAGTCTGCCCATCCCGCATGCACATATACCGCAGCGGGTAGATGATGTGGCCCAGGGCGTCGTAGTCCGGGAGGGGCGCCAGGCGGAGCATCTGGGCAAAGTAGTCGTCCAGGCAGGCGTAGCACACCTCCGGGGCGTTGTAATCCACGTAGTAGAAGTCCCTGGCCCCGGCCTCGGGGGTCAGGTTGTGGAGGGAGCCGATGACGAAGTCCAGCTCCGGCTGGTCCAGGGTGGCCCTGGCCCGGTCGGGGTAGCGATTGGCGCTGCCGAACTCCATGCCCAGCCGGATGGTGAGCCGGCCCCGGTACCGCTCCGCCGTCTCCCGCCACTGTTCCAGGGCGGGGACCCAGTCGTAGCCGTTGGGCTCCGGTTTGCCCTCCAGGTCCACCAGGTCGTAGTGGTCGGTGACGCACAGCTCGGTAAGGCCGGCCTGCACCGCCGCCTCCGCCATGGCGGCCAGGGGCACCTCCCCGTCGGGGGAGAGTTTGGTGTGGGTGTGGTAGTCGATATAGTACATGAGAAGAACCTCCCAGGAGAAAGATCAGAACGGCCAGGAGGGGAACCACTTGAGGAGATCGGAGGTATACCAGGTGGGCACCATGAGGCCGATGAGGACGGGATAGAAGGCGGCGTACAGGCCCACCGCCAGGACGGTGAGGCCGTACACCCCGTTCTTCCAGCGGCGGCTGCGCTCCATCAGGCCGTCAAAGAGGAGGCTGATGGCCAGCACCAGGAAGAGGGTGGAGGGGAAGTAGTGGTACTCGAAGGTGGTGCGGCCGATGAACATCCAGGGGACGAGCTGGGAGAGCCAGCCCACCGCGATGAAGAGGGCGGCGGGGGAGCGGCGGGGGAAGGCCCAGGAGGCCAGGGCGCCCGCCCCCAGCCAGAGGGCCGCGCCCAGGGCCAGCAGCAGGATGCCCCCCGCCAGCAGGGCGGTCTCCGCCCCGGGCTGGAAGGCGGCCTCGGTCCGCAGGCAGGCCAGCACCGCCACGGCGGCCACCGCCAGGAAGAAGGCCGCCCGGGCACCCTTTCTGCGGAAGGACTGGGCCACGCAGGCCAGGATGGCCAGCAGGCCGGTCCAGCAGACTGCCGGGTTGTTGAAGCAGCCGAAGGCCGCCTTGAGCCCCTCAGCCTTGCCGGAGGTGTTGTCCAGGTAGTAGAGGATGGGACGGGCGCCCACGATCCACTGGTACCACCGGGAGGAGTAGGGGTGGGAGGCGGTGACCCCCTCGTGGTAGGTCAGCATGAAGTGCTGGTTCTGGAGCATGATATCCACCACGTTCTGGCTGTCCTTCACGAAGAGCTCCCGCTCCCCGCTGAGGACCAGGGGCAGCTGGGTGAAGGGCCAGGCGAAGATCTCCGCCAGGATGCCCCACAGCCCGGCGTCATTGCCCCGGGCGGCGGCGTAGGGCCAGTAGGAGAGGGTGTAGATGAGGACGGGGAGGAGGACGAAGCACAGCACCGAGAAGGCCAGGGTCTTCCACAGCCAGGGCAGCTTCCCCGGCGCCTCGGCGGGCCAGTCCCGGAGCTTGGAGCCCAGGCCGATGAAGTAGAGGACGGCCAGGCCCACCGCCCCGTAGATGACGGTCCACTTGCTGGCCGCCCCGATGCCCCAGAAGAGGCCGGAGAGGAAGAGGGGCAGGGCGCAGCGGCGGAAGGGGGTCCCCGGGGCCAGGGTCAGCCACCGGTAGAGGAAGTAGTACATGAGGAGGATATAAAAGACCCCGTAGGTGTCGATGGTGCCGATGCGGGTCTGGGTGAGGTGCATGAAGTCGGCGGCGAAGAGGATGGTGCCGCAGGCGGCCACCGGGCGCTTGCCGAAGAGGTTTTTGAGGAACACATAGAGGAGGGGCAGCATGAGCACGCCGAAGAGGGTGCCCATGAACCGCCAGCCGAAGGGGGTCATGCCGAAGAGGAGGATGCCCAGGCTCATGGTGAGCTTGCCCAGGGGCGGGTGGGAGACCTCGTAGGGATAGACCCCCTCGATGTGCTCCAGGGCGGTGCGGGGGTGGTAGATCTCGTCAAAGTAGGTGGAGTTGTACCAGGTGGACAGCTCGGGCACCGTGTCCTGCTCGTCGAAGAGGGCCTCGCCGCCGGTGGTGAGGCCGGTGAGATCGATGAGGCCGTTCTCGTCAAAGAGGGCCAGCTCCCCCAGCTCCAGCAGGCCCTTGTCCGCCCGGCCGGTGATCCGGAGGTACCGCACATCCTGGGGATTGGTGGGCTCCACCGCCAGCCACTTGAAGAGGTCGTTGTAATCCTGGGGCAGGGCGTAGCTGGGATCGTAGCCCTCGGCGTCGGCCCAGTACCACACGTCCTTGCCGTCCTCCTCCTTCTGCCAGAGGGTGTACCAGGTCTCGCCGTCCGTGGAGATCTCCACATTGTAGTCCCCGGTGCCCAGGTTGGAAAAGTACAGGAGCTTGGTGAGATGGACCTCCCGGGAGAGGGTAACGGTGACGGTCTGGTCCTCCCCGAAGTCCAGGGCGGACTGGGGGGCGGTAAAGGCGCCCAGCCGGAAGAAGGCGGTGGCGGCGTAGACCGCCGTGATGAGGAGGAGGGGCAGCAGGTCCCGCCGCTCCATGGGGTGGCGGGGCAGGGTGAAGGAGAAGGGCGTCCGCTCCTGGAGGGCCACCCACTCCAGGCTCCCCTTCCGGGGCCGGGCGGCGGCGCAGCAGCGGGCGAAGAAGAAAAATACGCCTGTCAGCACCGCCAGGGCGATGAGCATCCCCGGCAGGCAGGGCAGGACATAGCGGTCTAAAACGGTTTGCAGCTGGGTCATGGGGGCACCTCCGGCGCAGCACAAAAAATGGGGGACGGGCACACATACCCGTCCCCTATTGTATTTCTTTTCCGGATGGATGTCAAAAGATTCTTGCGCCGGCTCACTCCACCGTGACCACGCAGGTGTCGGTGTAGGTCCGGCCCCCATAGCGGAGGGCGGCGGTGAGGGTGGCAGTGCCCGGGCCCACGCCCTCCACGGTGCCGTCGGGGTAGATGAAGGCCACGCCGTAGTCGTCGGTGTAGAAGTCCAGGGTGTAGCTCCCCTCCGGGGCGGAGGTGTCGAAGCCCAGCAGCCGCTGCTCCCCCACCGACAGGGTCATGGCGTCGCGGGAGAGCGTCAGGGTGGGCCCCTCCCCGCCGGTGGCCCCGTTGACGTCCACCCGCAGGGTGCAGACCGCCAGGTTCCTGGTCGGGGCCCAGCCGGTGCCCGCCCCTGTGCCGCACCGCTCGGGCCGCACCCACATCAGGGTGTCCCCCACCACCGCCACGTTGCCCGTGGGGAGGGAGACGTCGGCCATGGTCCGGGTGTCCCCCTGCTGCCGGCCCCGGCCGTCAAAGACGGCCCAGCACAGGTCGCCCATGGCGCCGTCGGCGTCCCGGGCCTGCCACAGGACCACGAAGGTGTTGTCGTTGACGGTCACCAGCCGGACGTCCTCCACCCACGCTCTGCCGTCGGTGCAGCCGGTGAGCCACTGGACGTCGCTCTCGGCCCGGTGGAAGCTGTCCTTGGGCACCACCGCCAGCAGGGCGTTCATCCGCTCCGTCTGCCAGGAGGCGGCGTCGGTCTGGGGGGCGGAGGCGCCGGCCAGCAGATAGCAGTCGGCGGAGGCCGCCAGCCCGCCCAGAGCGGCGTGGGTGGTGTTGTCGCCGGTGGCGCCCAGGAAGGGCAGCACCTCGGCCTGGTCGCCGCTGTCCAGGCTCACGGCAAAGGAGCGGGGGTAGGCGTCCCCCAGGTCGGCGTAGACGGGAGCGCCGTCGGAGAAGACCACGTCCTGGGCGAAGGAGTGGCTCACGTGGTTGGCGGGGAAGGCCGGGCTCTTCTCCAGCACCTTCATGTCGGAGGTGCGGATCTTGAGGGTGAAGTTGGACTGGTGGTTGAGGCCGTCGTCGCTGGTATAGCGCAGCCGGGCGGTGTGGAGGACCAGCACCCCGTCCTCCTCCGCCATGGCGGTGCGGTCGGTGTAGTAGTAGGGGCGGATGGTATGGCTCTCCCCGCCGGTGACGGAGGCGGCGCCCACCCGGTCCCAGTCGGCGTCGTACTTGACCACCCGGTAGACCTCCTTGCCGTCGTCCTCCTCGGTGTTGGCCTGGCCGTAGGCGGCGTAGCAGCCGTCCTCCCCCACATAGAAGCCCCCGAAGACCGGCAGCTCGGCGGGGAGGGTGCGGAGGCCCCGGGAGACGCCGGAGCTGTCGAAGGTCTCCACCTGGAGCCGGGCCTCCTCCACGGAGACCACGGTATAGCCGCCGTCCTCCTCCGGGAGGAGCCACAGCGGCTCGTCCCCCCAGTAGACGTAGTTGGAGGTCTCCACGGAGCGCTGGCTCCGGAGGAGATACCGCCCCGTCCCGGCCAGCTGCTCCCGCCGGACCGCCTCGGCGGCGTCAAAGGCCCGGCTCACCATGGCGCAGGCCTCGTTCCAGGTGATGGTGCCGCCCGGGTTGAACCGCCCCGCCTCGTCCCCCTGCATCAGGCCCAGGGCGGAGGCCTGGGCCACGGCGTCGGCGGCCCAGGCGCTGATGGAGGCGGCGTCGGTGAAGGAGACGGCGTCGCCCCGCTGGGCCACCGGCGCCCCCAGCACCGACTCCTCCAGGAAGTCGATGGCGGCGCACATCATCTTGGCCGCCTGCTCCCGGGTGAGGAGGGCGGACACGTCGGCCAGCCGCTGGCCGTTCACCATGGTGCCCTCGGTGATGCCGTAGGCGGCGGCGTAGTAGATGTCGTTCTGTCCCCCGGCGTAGGCCGCGGCGGTGCCCGCCATGTCGGGGAAGTAGCCGCTCTCTCTGGCCGGGTGGGCGGCGAAGAGGGTGGGGGTCATCTCCTTCTGGACCAGGTTGACCAGCAGCTGGCAGAACTGCCCCCGGTGGATGGGGGAGGCGGACTCCAGATCGGTGGAGAAGTTGTAGAAGAGGCCGTTCTCCTCCAGGTTGGCCAGGTGCTCCGCCGCCCAGGCCGGCGGCGTGTCGTAAAAGGCGCCGGCGGGCAGGCCGCCGGTCAGCAGGGCCGCCACCGCCAGGCAGGCGGCCAGGAACTGTCTCCGCTTCATCGTCAGGGCACGCTCCTCTCTGTTTTGCGCCCGTGGGGCGCTCGTCGCCTCCAGTATACCCCCTTCCGGAGCGCTCGTCCACATCCCAACGGCAAAAAAGGGCCCCCGGTCCAGCGCGGACCGGGGGCATTGGGCTCACTTTTTCTTTTTGTTCCCGCCCAGGTTCTCGAAGAAGTTCTTGATGGGGTCGCCTCCGGCGTGCTCCTCGCCCATGGCGGCGGCAAAGGCGCGGAGGGCCTCCTTCTGCTCCTTGTTGAGGTTGGTGGGGACCTGGACCTTCACGGTGACGTACTGGTTGCCCCGGCCCCGGCCGCCCAGGCCGGGGATGCCCTTGCCGTTCAGGCGGAAGGTGGTGCCGGGCTGGGTGCCCTCGGGCAGGGTCCACTTCACCTTGCCGTCCAGGGTGGGGATCTCCAGCTCCGCCCCCAGGGCCGCCTGGACGAAGGAGACGGGCTGGTCCATATAGACCGAGGTCCCCTCCCGGCGGAAGATGGGGTGGGGCTTGACGGTGACGCCGATGAGCAGGTCGCCGGCGGGGCCGCCGTTGCGCCCGGCGCCGCCCTGGCCCCGGAGGGAGACGGCCTGGCCGTCGTCGATGCCGGCGGGGATGGTGACGGCCAGCTTCTTCTGCTTCCGGACGGTGCCGCCGCCGCCGCAGGTCTTGCAGGGCTGGTGGATGATCTTGCCGGTGCCGCGGCACTTGGGGCAGGAGGTGGTGGTGGAGAAGGAGAAGCCGCCGCCGCCCCGCTGGATGCGCACCGTGCCGCTGCCGTGGCAGTCGGGGCAGACCTCCGCCGTGGTGCCCGGAGCGCAGCCGGTGCCCTTACACACATCGCACTGCTCCGTGCGGCTCACCGTGACCTCCTTCTCGCAGCCGAAGGCCGCCTCCTCGAAGGTGATGGTGACGCCGGCCCGGACGGTCTCGCCCTTCTGGGGGGCGTTGCGGCGGCTGCCGCCGCCGCCCCCGAAGCCGCCGCCGAAAAAGGAGCCGAACAGGTCGCCCAGGTCGATGTCCCCCATGTCGGTGAAGCCGCCGAACCCGCCGAAGCCGCCGCCGGGATTAAAGTTGGGGTCCACCCCCGCGTGGCCGAACTGGTCGTACCGGGCCCGCTTGTCCTTGTCGGAGAGGACCTCGTAGGCCTCGTTGACCTCCTTGAAGCTGGCCTCGGCCGCCTTGTCCCCGGGGTTGAGGTCGGGGTGGTACTTCTTGGCCAGCCTGCGGTAGGCCTTCTTCAGCTCGTCCTCCGACGCCCCCTTGCTGACGCCCAGGACTTCATAATAATCTCTTTTCTGATCCGCCATTGGTTCTCACCTCTTTGCGCGGAAAGCGGCGGGGTCGGAGACCCCGCCTGCCCTTTCCCCGGGGCGCCGGTCCCGTCTGGGGCCGTCCCCGCTGAATTGATCTTACTTGTTGTCGTCGTCCACGACCTTGTAGTCGGCGTCCACCACGTTGGGGTCGGTGTCGGTGCCGCAGGAGCCGCCGCAGTTGCCGCCGGCGCAGCCGCCCATGTCGGGGCCGGCCTGGCCGCCCTGGGGGTTGGCCTGCTGGTACATCTTCTCGGCGATGGGGTAGAAGGCCTTGGTGGCCTCCTCGGTGGCCGCCTTGATGGCCTCCACGTCGGTGCCCTTCAGGGCGTCCTTGAGCTTATTGAGGGCGGCCTCCACGCTGGCCTTGTCATTGGCGTCGATCTTGTCCTTGGCGTCCTCCAGGGCCTTCTCGGTCTGGTAGACCACCTGGTCGGCCTGGTTGCGGACGTCCACCTCTTCCTTCCGCTTGGCGTCCTCGGC
>CALWYC010000095.1 GCA_944385655.1 uncultured Intestinimonas sp.
GCCGCCGGAAAGTGCGTGGTCTCCATCGCCCCCGGAATCTCCACGGACAGCCTGCGCCGGGCTCTGCCCGGCGCCCGGGTGGTGCGGGTCATGCCCAATACCCCCCTGATGGTGGGAGTGGGCGCCACCGCCGTGGCCAGGGCGGAGGGGGTGCCCGCCGACCTCTTCCAGGCGGTGCTGGACCTCTTCTCCGCCGCCGGAGCGGTGGCGGTCATCGACGAGAGCCAGATGGACGACATCATCAGCGTCAACGGCTCCTCGCCGGCCTGGTTTTTCCGCATGGCCGACATCATGGTCCGCCGGGCGGTGTCGGTGGGCATCGACGCCCAGACCGCCCTCACCCTGACCGCTAAGACCATGGAGGGCTCCGCCCGGCTGCTCCAGGAGTCGGGCAAGACCCCCGAGGAGCTGTGCCGCCAGGTCTGCTCGCCGGGGGGGACCACCCTGGCCTCTCTCTCCGCCTTCGAGGACCGGGACTTTGACGGGCTGATGCTGGACGCCATGGACCGGTGCACGAAACGGTCGAAAGAGCTGGGGAAGTGACCCTGCTAATCGATACGCTTGTCTCATATGCTCTCACGAGAGGTGAAGGCGTTGAGAAAGCGGATCATCGGATTTTGGGATATGCCGCCGGGCAGCGTGACGCCGGCCCTGGCGGTGCTGGCCGCGGCCTTCGCCGCGGGGGCGCTGGCGGGGCTGCTGCTGGCCGCCCAGGTGGGAGGCGAGGGGCAGGAGAGCCTGAGCGCCTATCTCCAGGTCTATCTGGAGGCCGCCCGGACCGGGAACGCCACCCCGCCTGAGCCGGCGGCCGCCCTCTGGGAGGCCGCGCGCTGGCCGCTGCTCACCCTGCTGCTCAGCTTCACCGCTCTGGGCGCGGTGGGGATACCGGCCATCTTTGCGGTCCGTGGCTTTCTGCTGTCCTTCGCGGTGGCCTCCTTTGTGCGCATCTTTGGCGGCGCGGGGGCCATCCTGGCCTTTTTCGCCTTTGGCTTTACGGGGACCATCTCCCTGCCCGTCCTCTTTCTGCTGGGCGTGCAGGGGCTGCTGTCCGCGCTTGCCCGCGCAGGCCAGGCCATGGGGGGAGGGAAGGGGCCGACCGCCCCGCCCGGCCGGGCTTTCTGGCTCCGCAGCGGGCTGTGCGCCGCCGGGCTGGTCCTCTCCGCCCTGCTGGAGTGCTGGGCGGTGCCCGCGCTGCTGGCCTCGGTGGCCGAGCTTTTTTAGACGTTACGATGAGGGAGAAGGTGGAGATCGGATGGACGAGATCCAAGGCTACGAGACCTATCTCACAACAGAAAAAAAGGCTTCCGACAACACCCTTTGCTCCTATCTTCGGGATGTGCGGCAGTTTGCCGCGTACTGCGAACGGGAGGGGCTGGTCCTCACCCAGGTGGGTCAGCCGGACGTGGAGGGCTATCTCCGCAGCCTCACCAGCCGCGGAAAATCCGTGGCCACAGTGACCCGGGCCGCCGCCTCCCTCAAATCCTTTTACGGCTATCTCATCCGGTCGGGAAAGGCGGCCGCCAACCCGGCCCGGGGCGTAGCGCCGGCCAAGGTGGAGCGGAAGCTGCCCCAGATCCTCACCAGCAAGGAGGTGGAGCTCTTTCTGGAGCAGCCCGAGCGCACCGACCCCAAGGGCTGCCGGGACCACGCCATGCTGGAGCTCCTCTACGCCACCGGCATTCGGGTGAGCGAGCTCATCGACCTAAATGTGGACGACCTGAACCTCTCCGGCGGCTTCCTCCGCTGCGCCGGGAAGGGGAGAAGCAAGGAGCGGATCATCCCTCTCTACGCCGCCGCCATTCGGGCGCTCACGGAGTATCTGCGGGATGTGCGGCCCCAGCTGCTGGAGTCCGCCGACGAGCCGGCCCTTTTCGTAAACATGACGGGGAAGCGTATGTCCCGCCAGGGATTTTGGAAGATCATCAAGTCCTATCAGGAGAAGGCGGGCATCCAGAAAGAGATCACCCCCCACACTCTGCGCCACTCCTTCGCCGCCCACCTGCTGGAGAACGGAGCCGATCTGCGCTCCATCCAGGAGATGCTGGGCCACGCCGACATCTCCTCTACCCAGATCTACGCCCAGCTGGTGAACCAAAAGCTGAAGGACGTGTATATCAAAGCCCACCCCCGCGCATAATATGGAACATGAGGATGCTCAGGGATCCTTTCCTTCTAAAGGCAGAGCGCCCGGACGTTTGTCCGGGCGTTTTGTCGTCCCGAGGCCTGTTTTCCCGGTTGCGCCGGTGGGTGCGCCGTGGTACAATAGATAATGTATAGACCTTTGGAGGGTACCATGATCATATTAGGCATCGATCCCGGCTTTGCCATCGTCGGCTTCGGCATTCTGGAGTCGGAGGGCGGGCGGCAGCGCCTGGTGCGCTGCGGCGCCATCACCACCCCGGCGGGGCAGCCCCTGCCGGCCCGGCTCCTCCAGATCGAGGACGACATGGCCCGGCTCCTGTCCGCCTTCCGGCCCCAGGCCATGGCGGTGGAGGAGCTTTTTTTCAACAACAACGTGACCACCGGCATCGGCGTGGCCCAGGCCCGGGGCGTCATCCTGACGGCGGCGGAGCGGGCGGGCGTGCCCATCTTCGAGTACTCGCCCTCCCAGGTCAAGCAGGCTGTGGCTGGCTACGGCAAGGCGGAGAAGCGTCAGGTCATGGAGATGACCAAGCGGCTGTTGGGCCTCCAGGCCGTCCCCAAGCCGGACGACGCCGCCGACGCGGTGGCCATCGCCCTCTGCCACGCCCGCTCGGCCACCTCCCGGCTGGCTGCTCTGGACCCGGCCACCCCGGGCAGCGGACGGTACGCCGTACGCGGCAGAGATTAGTACATATAAGGCGGTAACATCATGTTTTACTATGTCAACGGCACCGTGGCCCATCTGGCGCCCTATCTGGCGGTCATCGACTGCGGGGGAGTGGGCTATGCCTGCCGTACCACCAACAACACCCTGACCCGTCTGAAAAAAGGGGAAACAGCCAAGCTCTACACCTACCTGAACGTCCGGGAGGACGCCATGGAGCTCTACGGCTTCTACTCTGAGAACGAGCTCAACTGCTTCCAGCTCCTCATCGGGGTGTCCGGCGTAGGACCCAAGGCGGCCCTGTCCATCCTCTCCTCCAGCACCCCAGAGACCCTGGCCATGAGCATCATCACCGGGGACGAGAAGGCTCTCACCGTGGCCCCCGGCATCGGCAAAAAAATTGCCCAGCGCGTTATCCTGGAGCTGAAGGATAAGCTGGCCAAGGGACAGATCGCCCCCGGCGGGGAGAGCTACGGCGGCACCGGCGTCACCGTCATCCCGGAGAACAAGTCCTCCGAGGCAGCCGCCGCCCTGGCGGTGCTGGGCTACTCCACGGCGGAGATCGGTGCGGCCCTCAAGGGCATCGATCTGGAAGCCCTGAGCCTGGAGGAGATCATCAAGCAGGCCCTCAAGAAAATGGTGAAGGGATAGGGAAGGGGGAGCCATCATGGCCAAGCTGGAACGGCATCTCACCGGCGATCTCGACGAGCTGCTGGACTACCTCCATCGGGGCATTCTCAACGGCAGCGCCTCGGCTAGCTATGAGGACGGCAGTGACTATTACGGCTCCGATGGCCTGCGCTGTGCTGTCCGGGTCTATGAGCGCTACAGCATGATGGGCGGCAACCGGGTGAGCCTGAATCTCACCCTGGTGGAGGACGGCGAGAGGCTCTTCGTGTCCGCCATCACCTCCGGCGGCAGCCAGGCGGTGCTCTTCAAGATCAATACCCTGGGGGAGGGGGCTTTCCTGGACTGCGTGGCGGAGCTGCTGGACGGCTGGCAGCCTTAATGGTCATCTTATAGAGAGAGGTGAGACAGCATGGGTCTGTTGGGCACATTATTCGGGAAGAAAAAAACGCCAACTCTTCTGGATGACCTGACCACGGCAAAAGATTGGATTGCCAAGGCGCTGATCTCCTCTGGCTATCAGGCCGACCACACCTTGGAGAGCCTCAAGGAGATCGACCGTTTCTTTGATGAACAGAGCGGTCCCGGAGGATTGCTGTCCGAGCAGCGGGGACAGCGGATCTTTGGGTTGGGTGCGTACATCGGAGATGTGTTGATCCGGACCTATGGCGGTCATTGGATCACAGACGACCAGGACCCTCAGGGAGAGCTCAACGTGGCAGTACGTCTGGATGACGGCAGTATGGTGTGGCCGGTCCAGAGGGCCATAAAACGCTATCAAAGCGGGCCGGAGGACGGGATCTACATTTATGGAGTGGCTATCGGCTCCCATTGAGCGTGCGGCTGGAACCAGGGCAAGCAAGTGAGGAAGTGAAACTTTGAGCATTGATTTTTCTGACAGCGGCGGGTTCGAGACGGAAGCCCCGCTGGTGACCACGTCCCTCACCCGGGACGACGAGAACGAGGGCTCCCTGCGCCCCAAGACTTTGCGGGAGTACATCGGACAGGAGAAGGCCAAGGGCAATCTGGAGGTCTTTATCCAGGCGGCCAAGATGCGCAATGAGCCATTGGACCATGTCCTGCTTCACGGCCCGCCGGGCCTTGGCAAGACCACCCTCAGCGGCATCATTGCCAACGAGATGGGGGTCAACATCCGCATCACCTCCGGGCCTGCTATCGAGAAGCCCGGCGACCTGGCGGCCCTGCTCACCAACCTGGCGGAGAACGACATCCTTTTCGTGGATGAGATCCACCGGCTCAACCGCTCGGTGGAGGAGATCCTGTACCCCGCCATGGAGGACTTCGCCATCGACATCATCATCGGCAAGGGTCCTTCCGCCAACTCCATCCGGCTGGATCTGCCCAAATTCACCCTCATTGGCGCCACCACCCGGGCGGGACAGCTCTCCGCCCCTCTGCGTGACCGGTTCGGCGTCACCCTGCGGCTGGAGCTCTACACCCCGGAGGAACTCTCCCGCATCGTCACCCGGTCGGCGGGCATCCTGGAGGTGCCCATCGAGGACGACGGCGCCATGGAGATCGCCAAGCGCAGCCGTGGCACGCCCCGGATCGCCAACCGGATGCTGCGGCGGGTCCGGGATTTTGCCCAGGTGAAGGCGGGGGGCGTCATCACCCGCAAGGTGGCCGACGAGGCCCTCACCGCCCTGGAGGTGGACCACCTGGGCCTGGACGCCATCGACCGGCGGATGCTCCGCAGCATCATCGAGCACTACGGCGGCGGACCGGTGGGTCTGGAGACCCTGGCTGCCACCATCAACGAGGAGGCCGTCACCCTGGAGGACGTGTATGAACCTTATCTGATGCAGATGGGCTTCCTCACCCGCACCCCCCGTGGGCGCTGCGTTACCCGGCGGGCCTATGAGCACCTGGGCCTGTCCGTCCCTGGCGGGATGGGCATGGACCAGCTGAGCTTTTGAGATACAGGAGGTCTCTATGGGCTTCTGGGTCTTTTGTCTCGCCATGGACCTGCTGATCCCCGCCATGATGCTGCTTCTGGGCCGGCGCTTTCTGACCAAGCCGCCCAGGACCATCAACGGCACCTACGGCTACCGTACCCGAAGGTCCATGAAAAGTCAGGCCGCCTGGGACTTTGCCCACCGGACCTGCGGCAAGCTGTGGTCCCGGCTGGGGCTGGTCCTGCTGCCTCTGAGCGCGCTGGTCATGCTGCCCGTGCTGGGCGCGGATGCCGGAACAGTGGGTCTGTGGTGCGGCGCTGTGGCGCTGGTCCAGACGGCAGTGCTCCTGGGCAGCATCTTCCCCGTGGAACGGGCGCTGAAAAAAGAGTTTGACCAATTCGGAAGAAAAAGGTGATCATATATGGGTAAGTTATTCGGGACCGACGGCATCCGCGGCGTGGTCAACGCCGGACTGGACGCCATGCTGGCATACAAGGTGGGCCTGGCCACGGCCCAGGTCCTCCGTGGGGAGGAGGGGCGCAAGCCCCTGGTGGCCATCGGCAAGGACACCCGCATCTCCTCCGACCTGCTGGAGGGCGCTCTGGTGGCGGGCCTGTGCTCCGCCGGCGCCGACGTCCTTCACCTGGGCGTCATCCCAACTCCCGCCGTGGCCTGGGTGACGGTGGACCGGAAGGCCGATGCCGGCGTGGTCATCTCGGCCTCCCACAACCCCTTTGAGCACAACGGCATCAAGATCTTCAACGGCCAGGGCTTCAAGCTCTCCGACGAGCTGGAGGGCCGGATCGAGGAGTTGATCCTCTCCGGCGCCGTGGAGCAGCTCCCCCTGAAGACCGGCGACGGCATCGGCAGGGTCATCTACGCCGATGAGAGCGCCCGGGACGACTACACTGACCACTTGGTCTCCACCGTGCCGGAAGGTCTGGACGGCCTGCGCATCCTGGTGGACTGCGCCAACGGCGCTTCCTCCGCCACCGCCCCCGGCCTCTTCGACCGCTTCGACGGCCTCCACTGCGACATCATCAACGCCGACCCCGATGGGGTGAACATCAACACCAACTGCGGCTCCACCCACATCGACGGTCTGGCCGCCATGGTGAAGGCGGGCAGCTACGACCTGGGTCTGGCCTTCGACGGCGACGCCGACCGTTTCCTGGCCGTCAGCGAGATGGGCGTCCCCATCGACGGCGACCAGATCATGGCCGCCTGCGGCCGCGCCCTCAAGGAGCAGGGCAGGCTGCCCGGGAACACCATCGTGGCCACCGTCATGTCCAACATCGGCCTTCACCGCTTCCTGGCGGAGAACGGCATGCAGGCGGTCTGCACCGACGTGGGCGACCGGAACGTGCTGGAGCGGATGCTCCAGGACGGCTTCGTCCTGGGCGGCGAGCAGTCGGGCCACACCATTTTCCTGGAGCACGCCACCACCGGCGACGGCCAGCTCACCGCCCTCCAGTTCCTGCGTATCCTCAAAGCCTCCGGGCGCAAGGCCTCCGAGCTGGTGGCCGACTGCCGGCAATACCCCCAGGTGCTGGTCAACGTGGCCGTGGCCGACAATGCCCAGAAGCAGGCCATCATGGCCTCTGTGGCCCTGAAGGAGGCCATCGCCGGGGAGGAGCGGGACCTGGCCGGCAACGGCCGCATCCTGGTGCGCCCCTCCGGCACCGAGGCCCTGGTCCGGGTCATGGTGGAGGCCGAGACCGAGGAGACCGCAGATTCCTGCGCTCACCGACTGGCAAATCTCATAAAAACCCTCTGATTTTATGGAAACCGCTAAAATAATCTGCATAAAAGCTTGACACAAGGGATGTTTTCGCCCTATAATAGGCAAGGAGTCTTGGAATGAGATCAGCAGACGCCGACCAAAACATGCTTTCCGATGAGGACCTGTGCCGGCGTGCCGCCTTGGGCGACCGTCTGGCGGAGGAGATCCTGGCAGTGCGCTACCACCGCTTGGTGCGCATCTGCGCCCGGCCCTATTTCCTGGCGGGCGGAGACAGCGAGGACCTGATCCAGGAGGGCATGATGGGACTGCTGAGCGCCATCCGGGAGTTTGCTCCAGAAAAGGGAAGCAGTTTCCGCACCTACGCCGAGACCTGCATCCGAAATCGGATCCTCTCCGCCATCCGGGCGGCAGCCAGAGATAAGCACAATCCGCTCAACCACTATGTCTCTTACGAAACCCCTCTTTTTGATGGGAACACTGACCGTTATCCATTCACCGCATCCCGGCCGCCGCAGCAAAACCCTGAAGATATGTATATCAGCAGGGAGGAGCGCCGGGAGCGTCTTGGGACGCTCAAGGGACAGTTATCCGGCTTGGAGGCAAAGATCCTGACCCTCTTTCTCCGGGGGTATTCCTACGCGGAGATCGCGGTTCAGGTAGACCGGTCCCCGAAAGCGGTGGACAACGCCGTGCAGCGCATCCGACGCAAAGTAGCACGGCACATTTCTTCCGGCGATTTCAGCAAAGGCTGAACGCAATATTACAGTCCCAGCACCATCGGTTTATTCCGGACCTGGGCAAACAGTCAAAGAGAGGGAAAAGATCATGTACGAAGACAAGACACTTGTATGCAAGGAATGCGGCCAGGAGTTCGTGTTCACCGCCGGTGAGCAGGAGTTCTACGCTGAGCGCGGCTTCCAGAACGAGCCCCAGCGCTGCAAGGC
>CALWYC010000096.1 GCA_944385655.1 uncultured Intestinimonas sp.
TGCTCCACCCAGGTGTAGTATTTGAGGTTGTGGACCCGCTTGCGGGCGGGATAGGTGAGCTCCTCCATGGCGTCGGTCCGCAGGCCCAGCATGTGGAGGTTGTGGTCCACCGCCGCCGCCTTGGCGTCGTAGGGGCCGTGCTCCTCCGCCAGCTCCTGGATGCGGGAGCCGTACATGTCGGCGGAGTCGGTGAGGACGGTGAACACCAGGTCCTTGCCGGTGAACTCATAGTACTTGGCCATCTTGATGCAGCAGAGCACGTTGGCGATGCCGCTGATGCCCAGCCAGGAGAGTTTCTGCAGGGTCTCGTCGTCCACCCCGGCCTCCTCCTTCAGGTAGCGGAGGCCGGCGGGGTCGTTGAACAGCCGCAGCAGCCGCTGGGAGTCCTCGTCGTCGATGGCGATGACCATGTCGGTGTTCTTCACGTCGTGGATCCAGGGCACGTGCTTGTCGCCGATGCCCTCGATGCGGTGGCCGCCGAAGCCGTTGCTCAGGAGGGTGGGGCACTGGAGGGCCTCGCCCACGGCCAGCTTCATGGCGGGGTAGATCTCCTTGAGGTAGTCGCCGCAGCCGATGGTGCCGGCGGAGCCGGAGGTGAAGCAGGCCCCCGCCATGTGGTCGCCGGGGCCTTTCAGGTGCTCAAAGACGGTGGCGATGGCGTCGCCGGTGACCTGGTAGTGCCAGAGGTGGTTGCCCATCTCCTCGAACTGGTTGAAGACCATCATGTGGGGCTGCCGCTTGAGCTCGTTGGCCTTGTCGAAGATCTCCTTCACGTTGGACTCGCAGCCGGGGGTGGCGATGACCTCGCCGGCGATGGACTTGAGCCAGTCGAAGCGCTCCCGGCTCATGCCCTCGGGGAGGATGGCCACCGAGTCCACCGCCAGCAGCTTGGAGTTGAAGGCGCCGCCCCGGCAGTAGTTGCCGGTGGAGGGCCAGACGGCGTGGTCGGCGGTGGCGTCGAACTGGCCGGTGACCAGCCGGGGCACCAGGCAGCCGTAGGAGGCGCCCACCTTGTGGCAGCCGGTGGGGAACCACTTGCCCACCAGGCAGACGATGCGGGCGGGGACGCCGGTGAGGGAGGAGGGCAGCTCGATGTAGTTGGGCACTTCCTGGTAGAGGCCGCCGGTGGCCTTGGCCTCGTTCTTCCAGGTGATGCGGAAGAGGTTGAGGGGGTCCACATCCCACAGGCCCACCTGGCGCAGCCGGTCCTGAACCTTGCCGGGGATGGTCTCCGGGTGCTTCATCTGCTGGTAGGTGGGGATGACCACCTTGTTTTCCCGGGCCTTCTGGATGTTGCGGGCCAGGGCGCCGGGGCGGATGGTGAGGTCGATCATGAAAAAGCCTCCTTTGCGGGCGGGTCAGCCCTTGCTGTCGTCCAGATAGTTGTAGAGGGTGAACTTGGAGATGCCGAAGGCGGCGGCGATCTTGTCCCCGGCCTTGGTGATGAGGAGGGCGCCGCTGTCGCTGAGGAAGCGGATGGCCCGGCGCTTGTCCTCCCGGTCCATGAGGGCCACCGGCTTGCCCACCAGGGCCACCGACTGCCGGATGAGCTCCTCCAGCAGCTCGGTGACGCTGCTGGTGATGGGCTGGGGCGGGGCCTCGCCGCTGCCGGCGGGGGTGGTCAGGCTGCGGATGGCCTGCTCCACCGACACCAGGGTGGAGATGTCGTAGTTGATGGAGAAGATGGCCGCCGGCCGGCCGTCGGAGCCGGGGATGAAGAGGGAGGAGGAGCGGAGCACCTTCCCGTCGGGGGTGCGGGTGAGGTAGGCCAGCCGGTCCTCCGGGCAGGCGGCGCCGGCCCGGAGCAGGTCCAGCACCACCTTGGAGGGGCCGTCCCCCGCCTTCCGGCCGGAGACGTGGCCGTTCTCGATGCAGGCCACCGTGTGGTCCAGGTCGCCGGTCAGGTCGTGGATGACCACCTCGCAGTTGGAGCCGAACTGGGCGGCTACGCCGCGGGCCATCTGCCGCAGCAGGTCCAGGGTGGGTCCGGAGAGCATGTTGGGCCTCCTTTCGCGCCGTGTCCGGCGGTTTTCGTTACTCCCATCATAACATACAGGGGGGAGAAATCAAGGGGAAAGGCCAAACTTTGTCAGGGGGGCGAAAAAACTTTGTCATGCCATTGACAGGCCGGGGGGACGTGGTATGATGGGGGTAAGAGACCGGAGAGGAGGGACGGCCATGGCGAGAGGGATCGTGGCGGCGGTGGGGGGCAACGCCCTGGGGGAGACCCTGCCGGAGCAGTACCGGGCGGTGACCGAGCTGGGCCGGGTGCTGGGTGGCCTGCTGCGGCCGGAGGACCGGCTGGTGGTGGTCCACGGCAGCGGGCCCCAGGTGGGCATGATCAGCCGGGCCATGACCGCCATGGCCCGGCAGGACCCGGCCCACCCCCTGGCGCCCCTGTCGGTGTGCACGGCCATGGCCCAGGGCTATCTGGGCTACGACCTCCAGAACGCCCTGCGGGAGGCCCTGCTGGACCGGGGGACGCCCCGGCCGGTGGTCACCCTGCTGACCCAGGTGGAGGTGGACCCCGCCGACCCCGCCTTTGACCGGCCGGACAAGCCCATCGGGGCCTACCTCACCCCCGCTGAGGTGGCGGAGATGGAGCGCCGGGGCAACCCGGTGATGGAGGACGCCGGCCGGGGCTGGCGGCGGGCGGTGGCCTCGCCCCGCCCCAGGCGGGTGGTGGAGCTGGAGAGCATCCGGGCCCTGCTGGACCGGGGCACCGTGGTGGTGGCCGGCGGCGGAGGCGGCATCCCTGTGGCCGCCCAGGGGAACGCCCTCAAAGGGATGGGGGCCGTGGTGGACAAGGACCACACCGCCTCCCTCCTGGCCCGGGCGCTGGACGCCCGGATCCTCCTCATCCTCACCGGGGTGGAGGCGGTGGCCCTCCACTACGGAAAGCCCAACCAGCGCCGGCTCACCCACATGACGGTGCCGGTGGCGGAGGGCTATCTGGCGGCGGGGGAGTTCGCCGCCGGGTCCATGGGGCCCAAGGTGGCCGCCGGGGTGGATTTCGCCAAATCGGGACCGGGCCGCCGGTGCGTCATCACCGACTTTTCCCACGCCGAGGCCGCCCTCCGGGGCCAGGCGGGCACCACCATCGCGTAATAGGAGAGGGCCTTCTCCCGGTTCCCGGGGGAAGGCCCATTTGGTCCCGGGTGGCAGTGCGGGACCCGTCATTTGTGGGGCGCGGCTTCCTAGACGCGCCCATGGCACCACGCCGCGGGGCTGTTGTAGGGGCGGCGATCAGCCGCCCGTAAGACCTTCCCCCTCAGGGGGAAGGTGCCCCAGTGCGCACACTGGGGCGGATGAGGGGACGTCCGGAGACGGGGGATGCGGATCCTTCGCTTCGCTCAGGATGACGCGGGGGAGGAATGCGTGGGGCGCGGCTCCCCGGACGCGCCCATGGCACCACGCCGCGGGGCTGCTGTAGGGTCGGCGATCAGCCGCCCGCCGTGCCGACACGGGACCACCCGATTTTGTGGGGCGCGACGACCCGGCGCGCCAAGACCTTCCCCCACAGGGGGTTCTGACTGTCCGGTGGACAGTCAGAAGAAATGACTTCTTCCTTAACCCGTGGTGGCATTTGCGAAGCAAATGACGGATGAGGGGGGACGTATGGAGACGGGAGAGGCCGATCGTACCTTTCCTCTTTCCTTTTTGGCGGATATGAGATATAATGCCCATGACAGGAGGTGTACTTTTGTGGAAATTGGAAGAAGCATCCACCGGGTGGACGCCTACGACAAGGTGACTGGCCGGGCGAAATATACCGACGATCTCCGGGGCCAGGGGACCCTGGTGGCCAGGATCCTCCACAGCACCATCGCCAACGGCGTGGTGAAGGAGATGGACCTCACGGAGGCCCAAAAGGTGCCCGGCGTGGTGAAGATCCTCACCTGCTTTGACGCGCCGGACATCCAGTTCCCCACCCCCGGCCACCCCTGGAGCGTGGAGGCCGCCCATCAGGACGTGGCCGACCGGAAGCTCCTGGACCGCCGGGTGCGCATCTACGGCGACGACATCGCCGTGGTGGTGGCCGAGGACGAGGTGGCCGCCGAGCACGCCCTCAAGGCCATCCAGGTGACCTATGAGGAGTACCCCGTCTACACCGAGCCCGAGGCGGCGATGGCCCCCGGCACGGTGGCCATCCACGACGAGCACCCGGACAACATCCTCCGGCACACCGTCTTCGACGTGGTCACCCCCGGCGCGGCGGTGAAGGACGTGGACGAGGTGTTCGCCGACCCGGCCTGGCGGCACTTTGAGGCCCACATCGACACCCAGGCCGTCCAGCACTGCCACATCGAGAACCCGGTGTCCTACGCCTGGATGGAGGGGGACCGGATCGTGGTGGTGTCCTCCACCCAGATCCCCCACATCGTCCGCCGGGTCATCGGCCAGGCCCTGGGCATCGGCTGGGGCAAGATCCGGGTCATCAAGCCCTACATCGGCGGCGGCTTCGGCAACAAGCAGGAGGTCCTCTATGAGCCCCTCAACGCCTGGATCACCACCCAGATCGGCGGGCGGAAGGTGAAGCTGGAGCTCACCCGGGAGGAGACCTTCCGGAACACCCGCTCCCGCCACGCCATCCACTTCGACGTCAAGGCCGCCGTGGACCCGGCGTCCATGCGCCTCATGGCCCGGACCTGCCGGGCGGTGAGCAACCAGGGCGGCTACGCCTCCCACGGCCACTCCATCGTGGCCAACGCCGTCACCGGCTTCCGCCAGACCTACCCCGACGCCCTGGCCCACCGGTCGGAGGCCTTCACCGTCTACACCAACCTGGGCTCCACCGGCGCCATGCGGGGCTACGGCATTCCCCAGTGCAACTTCGCCGGGGAGTGCTTCATGGACGACATCGCCCGGGAAATGGGCTGGGACCCCCTGGAGTTCCGGCTCAAAAACATCATGCCCCTGGGCTACGTGGACCCCACCAACGGCATCACCTGCCACTCCACGGGCCTTGCCGAGTGTATCCGCAAGGGGGCGGAGTTCATGGACTGGGAGAAGCTGCGCTCGGAGTACGCCAAGCCCCAGACCGGGCCGGTCCGCCGGGGCATCGGCATGTCGGTCTTCTCCTACAAGACCGGCGTGTGGCCCATCTCCCTGGAGACGGCCTCCGCCCGGGTGATCCTCAACCAGGACGGCACCGTCCAGCTCCAGCTGGGCGCCACCGAGATCGGCCAGGGCGGCGACACCGTCTTCTCCCAGATGTGCGCCCAGGCCATCGGTATCCCAACCGAGGACGTCCACATCGTCTCCTTCCAGGACACCGACACCGCCCCCTTTGACACCGGGGCCTATGCCTCCCGGCAGACCTATGTCACCGGCAAGGCCATCAAGAAGGCGGGCGAGTCCTTCCGGGCCAAGGTGCTGGACTTCGCCGCCGGTCTCACCAATCTGGACCCGGGCAACCTGGACATCCGGGGCCGGGACGTGGTGAGCACGGTCAGCGGCGAGGCGGTGCTCAGCCTGGCCGACCTGGCCATGGAGGCCTTCTACTCCCTGAAGCACTGCGAGCACATCACCGCCGAGGAGACCGTCCAGTGCAAGAACAACACCTTCGCCTTCGGCGCCTGCTTCGCCGAGGTGGAGGTGGATATCCCCGTGGGCAAGATCAAGGTGCTGCGCATCGTCAACGTCCACGATTCGGGCAAGCTCATCAACCCCAAGCTGGCCGAGGCCCAGGTCCACGGCGGCATGAGCATGGGCCTGGGCTACGCCCTCAGCGAGGAGATGAAGTACGACGACAAGGGCCGTCTCCTCAACGGCAACCTGCTGGACTACAAGCTGCCCACGGCCATGGACCACCCGGAGCTCCACGCCCTCTTCGTGGAGACCGACGACCCCTCCGGCCCCTTCGGCAACAAGGCCCTGGGGGAGCCCCCCGCCATCCCGGTGGCGGGCGCCGTCCGGAACGCCGTCCTCCAGGCCACCGGCGTGGCCATCCACCGGCTGCCCATGAATCCCCAGCGCATGGTGGAGGCCTTCACCGAAGCCGGACTCATCGAAAAGGGGGAATGAGCCATGTATGACCTGACATCCATCTACCGGGCGACGTCGGTGGCCGACGCCATCGCCGCCCTGGAAAAGGACCCCCAGGCGGTGGTCATCGCCGGAGGCTCCGACGTACTCATCAAGATCCGGGAGGGCAAGCTGGCGGGCTGCCGGCTGGTTTCCATCCACGGCCTGGACGCCGAGTTGGCTGGCGTCAAGGTCCTGGACAGCGGCGATCTGGCCATCGGGCCCCTCACCACCTTCCACAACGTGACCTTCGATCCCCTCGTCCGCGCCCACGTCCCCGTGCTGGGGGAGGCCGCCGACATGGCCGGCGGGCCCCAGCTCCGGGCGGTGGGCACCATCGGCGGCAACGTGTGTAACGGCGTCACCTCCGCCGACACCGCCTCCACCCTCATGGCCTTCGGCGCCCAGATGCACGTCCAGGGTCCCGACGGCTGGCGGGTGGTGCCCATCGACGACTGGTACAAGGGGGTGGGCAAGGTGGACCTCCGGCCCGCCGAGCTCCTCTGCCGCATCGTCATCCCCAAGGCCAACTTCGAGGGCTGGACCGGCCACTACATCAAATACGCCCAGCGCAACGCCATGGACATCGCCACCCTGGGGGTGAGCTGCCTGGTGAAACTGTCGGCGGACAAGACCGTCTGCGAGGACGTGCGCCTGGCCTTCGGCGTGGCGGCTCCCACCCCCATCCGCTCCCACACCGCCGAGGACGGGGTCCGGGGTCTCACCGTCACAGAGGCGGCGGAGCAGATCGGGGACCTGGCCCTTCAGGACATCAATCCCCGGACCAGCTGGCGGGCCTCCAGGGAGTTCCGGGTCCAGCTGGTAAAGGAGCTCTCCGGCCGCGCCCTCCTGGAGGCGGCCCGGAAGGGAGGTGCTCAGGTATGATGGAGATATTGCACTGCACCGTCAACGGCAAGCCGGTGGAGGTGGGCTACGACCTCAGAGAGTCCCTGCTGGACACCCTCCGGGACCGGTTGGGTCTCACCAGCGTGAAGCGGGGCTGCGAGGTGGGGGAGTGCGGCGCCTGCACCGTCCTGGTGGACGGGGTGGCCATCGACTCCTGTATCTACCTCACCGCCTGGTGCGAGGGCAAGCACATCCTCACTGTGGAAGGTTTGCAGGGGGAGAACGGCGAGCTCAATCCCATTCAGAAGGCCTTCATTGAGGAGGCCGCCGTCCAGTGTGGCTTCTGCACCCCCGGCATCATCATGTCGGCAGTGGAGATCGTGGGCTCGGGCAAGCAGTACACCCGGGAGGAGCTGCGCAAGCTCATCTCGGGGCACCTGTGCCGCTGCACCGGCTACCAGAACATCCTCAACGCCGTGGAGCGGGCCGTCGACGAGTGCCACAAAGTCGTCGGCAAACCTCCTTTTTCTTGAAAGAAAAAGGAGGCAAAAAGAACTTTGGTACCGCTCTGTGCCCGGTGCTTGTCCGGCGCTTGCGCCCGGTAACGGGAAATGAGCGGAAATAATAGTATTGAGCACCACACTGAAAAACACGGGCGCTGCCGACCGGCAGCGCCCGTGTTTTTTACGACCTTCCCCCCCACAGGGGGGAAGGTGCCCCAGTGCGCACACTGGGGCGGATGAGGGGGTGTTGGACAGAAGAAAAAGGGAAATTCTCTACCCTACCTACCCTCATCCGGCGGCTATGCCACCACCTTCCCCCTGGAAGGGGGAAGGTTTAAGGCGCGCCGGGGTCGTCGCGCCCTACGGATCAAGCGGTGCCGTGCCAATACGGCGGGCGGCTGATAGCCGCCCCTACAAAAACGGCACAAAACTGGGGGTAGGGGCGGATATCATCCGCCCGCAAAACCTTCCCCCTGGAAGGGGGAAGGTGGATGGCCGAAGGCCAGACGGATGAGGGTGCGGCTCGCGAGTGGTTTGGCGCGCCGGGGTCG
>CALWYC010000097.1 GCA_944385655.1 uncultured Intestinimonas sp.
TTCCTCACCGCCCGGGCCCAGGAGTCGGACAAGCTCATCGGCCTCATGGCCGGCGGGGACGACTACCTCACCAAGCCCTTTTCCTACGCCGAGCTTCTGGGCCGCACCCGTGCCCTGCTGCGGCGCTACCGGGTCTACCGGGGCAAGGCGGAGCCCGCCGTCCCCGCGGCGCCGGCCTGCCTGAGCGGCGGGGGCATCCGCCTGAGCACGGCGGGGAACCAGGTGTGGGTGGACGGGCGGGAGGTCCGGCTCTCCGGCCTGGAGTACCGGCTGCTGCGGCTGCTCATGGAGCACCCCGGAGCCATCTTCTCCGCCCAGACCCTCTACGAGCGGGTGTGGGAGGAGCCCTATTTCTACAGCTGCGCCGGGACGGTGATGGTCCACATCCGCAAGCTGCGGGTAAAGGTGGAGGCCGACCCCCAGCGGCCCAAACGCATCGTCACCGAGTGGGGAAAGGGGTATCGCTTTGAAGCTGCGGATTAGAAGGAGCTCCATCCGGGCCCGGCTGGGCCGGCTGCTGGCGGCGGCGGCCCTGGTGGGAGGACTGTGCTTTCTGGGCCTCTATCTGGGGGGCGGACACCTGCTGGAGGGCTATCTCACCAGCGAGGACTTTCTCCGTCGCCAGGACCAGCGGTATCTGAGCAGTCTGGAGGCGTATATCCAGGCCGAGTCGGTGACGGCCTGGGACGCGGACAAGCTCACCCGGTGGGTCTACGGGCAGCCGGCGGTCTCCATCCAGGTGGTCCGGGACGGGGTGGTGACCTACGATTCCTTTTACCCCAACGCCGACTTCAGCGCCAATTCCACGGCGGGACAGACCTATGAGTGGGGGGACTACCACCAGCTGACCTTTGCCGACGGGCCGGCCACCGTGTGGCTGTACGGCTATTACTACTACCAGTATGACGCCCGGCTGCTGGTGGCGGCCCTGGTGCTCTCCTTCCTGGTCTTCCTGGGCATCGTGATGGCGGGGCTCCAGGGTACCATCGCCTACATCCGGCAGCTGAGCCGGGAGATCGGGGTCATGGAGGGGGGGACGCTGGACGCCCCCATCACCATCCAGGGCCGGGACGAGCTCACGGACCTGGCCCTGAGCCTGGACGCCATGCGGGATTCCTTCCGGCGGCAGGGGGAGCGGGAGCGGGAACTGACCCAGGCCAACCAGCGCATGGTCACCGAGATGTCCCACGACCTGCGCACCCCTCTGACGGCCATCCTGCTCTATGTGGAGCTGCTGCGGCGGAACGGGGGCGAAGCGGAGAAGCGGGAGGAGTACCTGGACCGGCTGGAGGGCAAGGTGGAGCAGATGCGCACCCTGGCCGACCACCTCTTCCGCCACGCCCTCTCCAGCGGGGAGACGGCGGCGGAGGAGACCGAGGCGGTGACCCTGGAGGCCGGGCTGGGGGACGCCCTCTCCGAGCTGGCGGCCTGCCTCACCGCCCGGGGCTTCCGGGTGGAGGCCGACCTCCGCTGGAGCGGCCGGCCGGTGGCCGTGGACTGCGCCGGGGCGGCCCGGGTGGTGGACAACCTGACCTCCAACCTCATCAAGTACGCCGACCCG
Source organism: uncultured Intestinimonas sp. (assembly GCA_944385655.1). Classification (GTDB taxonomy): domain Bacteria; phylum Bacillota; class Clostridia; order Oscillospirales; family Oscillospiraceae; genus Intestinimonas. Next base: position 1,562 of record CALWYC010000097.1, read on the forward strand.
GGGGAACCGGTGCGGCTGAGCCCGCTGGAGCGGGAGGGCTTTGCCGGGGTCCGGGTCACCAACGGCCTGCGCCCCTCCGGCGGCGGGGCGGAGAGCAGCGGCGTGGGTCTCGTCAGCGCCGAGCGGCTCATGGAGCGCATGGGGGGCCGGCTGGAGCAGCGGACCGCCGGAGCGGAGTTCCAGGTCACCCTTCTGTTCCGATACATGTGAGAAAGCCGCCCGTGCGGCGCACAAAAGGTGCGCCGCACGGGCGCTTTTTTGCCCGGAGTTAAGAAAAATTAAGAAAGGGCTTCAGGTGGCCGGTAAGATTTGGGTGGTATCCTGAACGGGAAAAAGAAAGCGCCGGGTCGAGCCGGGAAAGGAGCCATGTCTGTGGTCAGCAAGTTCGTCAACCGATATCCCGCCGGGGAGGGCCTCCTCCAGGCCTATCTGGAGGAGGCGGTGGCCCTGGACCTGAGCTGGGGCTGCCTGTTCCTGGGGGCGGCCGGTCTGGGGCTGTACGCCCTGCTGGCCGCCGGCGGGCTGCGTACGGAGGGCGGACTGTGCCTGGGGGTGGGGCTGCTGGCCTTGGCCGCCGCCCTGGCCGCCCGGCTGCTGCCCTGCTGGAGGCGGCGGCGGCCCGGCCCTGGTCCGGAGCGGCAGGGCGTGGTGGAGTTCGGGCACCGCATCCGGGTCACCGAGGGGGATGAATGCTTCTGGGCCGACTACGGCCAGATCGTCCGGGTGAGGCGGCTGACTACGCTGTCGGTGCTGCTGCTGGACGACGGCGAGGCCATCGTGCTCGCCAACAACGGCTTTGTCCGAGGAGAACCAGAGAAGTTCTGGAGCTTTTTGCAGGAAAAAATGGCCCGTCCGGCGGCGGACCATACCACAGGCGCCGGAAACGGCGGAAGGGAGCAGATATGAAGATCCTACAGGCCTTCAAAATGGCCATTCGGTCCATCACCGCGAAAAAGGTGCGGGCCGTTCTCACCATGCTGGGTATCATCATCGGCGTGGCCTCGGTGGTCATCATGGTGTCGGTGGTCCAGGGCTCCAACAAAAAGATGCTGGAGTATTTTGAGCGCATGGGCAACAACAAGGTGTCGGTCTATCTCTACGGTCGGGATCAGAAGGTGGTCAAGCCCATGCTCTATGACTACTGCGCCCGGCGGGGGGACCTCATCGCCGGCATCACGCCGGAGATGGATTTGAACATGCACATCATTTACGGGGCCCGGAACACGGAAAAGATGGAGACCGGTGGTCCCAGGATCAGCCTGGGGAATGAGAACTACTCCATCTGCAACAACTTCCAGATCGGTAAGGGCCGGGATCTGAGCTATCTGGACAGTAAGCTCTGCCGGAACGTGGTGGTGCTGGGGGCCAAAACGGCGTCCTATCTCTTCGACCAGGTGGAGCCGGTGGGGAAAAAGGTGCGTATCAACGGCCAGCCCTTCCTGGTCATCGGCGTCTACAAGGCCAAGGACCCGGACTCGGAGTATTCCATGGACAACATGGCGGTGGTGCCGGAGACGGCCACCCGCATCCTCAGAAGCACGGACCAGATCACAAACTTTGTGGTGAAGGCCAAGAACCGGGCGGCAGTCAAGCAGGTGGTCACTCTCCTTGGGGGCTATCTGGAAAGTCAGATGGGCAAGGACAATTGCTCGGTGCAGTCGGACGACCAGTTCGTGGACGACGCCAAGCAGCAGAACGTCACCATGAGCCTGGTGCTGGGCGGCATCGCCGGCATCTCCCTGCTGGTGGGCGGCATCGGCATCATGAACATCATGCTGGTCACCGTGTCGGAGCGGACCCGGGAGATCGGCATCCGCAAGGCCATCGGCGCTCCCCGCTCCTCCATCCTCCTCCAGTTCCTGGTGGAGTCGGCCATGGTGTGCGGTCTGGGCGGAGTGCTTGGCATCCTGATGGGGCTCCTCGGCACCCTCATCGCGGGCAAGCTCATCCTGAGGTTGGTCCTCTTCCCGGACCCCGTTCTGGCCACGGGCGCCTTTCTCTTCTCGGTGGTGCTGGGCATCGCCTTTGGCATGTACCCGGCCGTCATTGCCTCCGGCCTCACGCCGGTGGCCGCTCTGCGGACCGACTGACCACGCTTTTCTCTCTTTCCACCTCATATAGCAGCGGCCCTCCCACAGGTTTTCTGTGGGAGGGCCGCTGCGTATTTCATAGAGTGACCGGGAGGAAGCCCAGAGTCTGTTCCATCGGAAACTGGAGGGGCGTCTGATGCTCCAGCAGAGCGCCCAGATCCAGATACCGTATCTGCTGGCCCTCGTAGGTGGTCCAGTAGTACCGGAGGGACTCGGCGCAGCAGATGCCGGTGTAGACGGTGTAGTCGTAGGGGAGAACGGCGGCATCCAGCTCGGTGGCGGGAGTCTGGTGGCTCACCTGCACCGCCCCCAAGGGGAAGGCGGCGCTCTGGAAGAGACGGAACATCCGGCTCACCCCCGTCTCTTCGTCCTCGCCGGGCAGGGCGAAGCGCCGCAGGAAGGCCAGGCGGACAAAGCGGGAGGGGGAGCTCCAGTCGCCGGGGAGACCCTGGGCGCCGCTGCCGGAGAAGCACTGCTCCTGGCCGTCCCCGAAGAGGGTCTGGGCGTGGTCCAGATCCCGGAGTCCGGCGTAATTGAGGAGGTTGGTCCGGTGCCAGGGATAGCCGGGGCTGTTGGTCATGACGCCGATGGTGTTCCGGTAGATGTGGAGACCGTCGGCGTCGGGCTCCACCACCACGGTTTCGCCGGTCCGGTCGGAGAGGGACCAGTGGAGGGGCGGCACCGCCCCCAGGAAGGGGACGTTCGCCAAACAGATCTCCTCCTCCAGACAGCGGACGGCCTCCTCCACCGTAGCGCACTGACCCAGCAGATGGAGGAGGAGGAAGGGGGGCTGGACGGGCCGTTTGCCGGTGTCAGGACCGTCGGGATAGGCGGCAAAGTTCCGGTAGTAGAGCTGCCCGCCCATGAGCCCGCGCTCGTTGAGCCCCTCATAGAGCACCGGGCCCTGGGGCAGGAGCAGGCCAGCGCCGGCGCAGGCGTACCGCAATACCTCCCCCTGTCCGCCGGTCACCGGGACATAGGCGGTGCCCCGAGGGAGAACGGTGACCTGGGTCCCCTCCGCCAGCCGGTCAAAGTCGTAGTTCCGGCCCCAGAGGTGTTTGCCGTCCCCGGTGTGCCAGCTCAGGGCGCTGCATCCGGCCGTACAAAAGCCGCGTTCCATATCCGTGCCTCCTCTCGTCTTCTTCAGTGTGTGTCAGATGGAAAAAGTTATGCGGGCGTATGGCCGCATCATCTCCGGCCCGGCGGGACAGACTGCTTCCGGAGGTGCCGCTGTGGATCGGGATGTTTTGACTCTAAATCGGTCTGACCCGCCGGCGTTCCGGCATCTGATGTGGACCTTCCTGACCGCCGCCTTTGTGGGGGAGCGGCTGGAGGTGCTGTATGTGTGGTGTGCCACCGGGGTGGTCATGAGCCGCAGCAGCCTGCTCTACGGGCCCTTCAGCCTGGTGTGGGGCCTGGGCGCCGTCCTGGTGACCTGGTGCCTGTGGCCCTTCCGCTGCCGGGGGCCCTGGGTATTGCTGCTGGCCGGCGGGCTGCTGGGGGGCGGCTTTGAGTATGTGGCCAGCGCCGTGGGGGAGCTGCTGTTCCACAGGATCTTTTGGGACTACTCCTACATGCCCTTCCACCTGGCGGGGCGGACCAATCTGCTCTTCGCCCTGGTGTGGGGGCTGGGCGCCGCGCTCTGGATCGATCGGGGCTTTCCGGCTCTCACCGCCCTGACCGACCGCCTGCCGCCCAGAGTGGAGCGGACCGTCCTCCGGGTGACCGCCCTCCTGCTGGCGGCGGACATGGCCCTCTCGGCCGCCGCCCTGCTGCGGATGGAGGGGCGGCGGGAGGGGCATCCAGCCGCTGGCCCGGTGGCCGCCGCCCTGGACCGGTGGTATCCCGATCAGGTCCTGCACAGCCGGTACCAGAATCTGATGGACCCCCGCTGAGACGCCGGTGTTCAGCCCTGGAGGTAGGCCAGGATGTCGGCGGCGTTGGTATCCGGCTTCACCTTGGGCATCACCTTCTCAATGACGCCGTTCTCATCGATGATGAAGGTGGTGCGGACCACCCCCATGCTCACCTTGCCGTAGAGCTTCTTCTCCTGCCAGACGCCGTAGGCCTGGAGAACGCCCAGCTCCGGGTCGGAGAGGAGGAGGAAGGGCAGCTCGTATTTTTCGGCGAACTTCCGGTGGGAGGCGGTGGAGTCCTTGCTCACCCCGATGACCACCGCGTCCAGGTCCCGGAAGGCGTCGTAGCTGCCGGCGAAGGCGCAGGCCTGCCGGGTGCAGCCGGGGGTGTTGTCCTTGGGGTAGAAGTAGAGAATGACCTTTTTGCCCAAAAAGTCGGAGAGGGAGACGGGGTTGCCGTCCTGGTCGGGGAGGGTGAAGGCGGGGGCCTTGACGCCGGCTTCCAGCATATGAGATCGCTCCTTTTCGTTGATTACAGGGCCATGTCGATGGCCACCTTGATGACGCCGTCCTCGTGCCGCTCAAAGAGCTCGTAGGCGGCGGCGATGTCCCGGAGAGGGTAGGTGTGGGTGATGAGGGGCGTGGTGTCCAGCTTCCCGGCGGCGATGAGGTCCAGGGTCTCGGCGCAGTTGCAGCCGTCCACCCCGCCGGTCTGGAAGGTGAGGTTCTTGCCGTACATATCGGGGAGAGGGAGGACCTGGGGACCGTCGTAGAGGGCCACCACCGTCACCACGGCGTTGGGCCGGGCGCACTGCCAGGCCAGGCGGAAGGTGTCCTCGGTGCCCGCCGCCTCGATGACGGCGTCGGCGCCGCCGTGGTCGGCGTGGGCCAGGACAAAGGGGAGGACCTCTTCGGGCCTCACCGTCAGCACCTGGGGATAGTGCTGTTCCACAAAGGCCCGGCGCCGGGGGTCCCGCTCACAGACGATGACCCGCCTGGGGCGCTGGAGCAGCAGGCACTGGAGGGTACACACGCCGGTGGGCCCGGCGCCGAGGAGGAGGACGGTGTCCTCCGGCCCCACGGGGGTGATCTGGGCGGCCCAGTAGCCGGTGGCCAGGATGTCCCCCACGAAGAGGGCCTGGGCATCGCTCACCCCGGCGGGGATGGGGGTGAGCCCCTGGTCGGCCAGGGGCACCCGGACAAAGGGGGCCTGTCCGCCGTCGATGCGGCAGCCCAGGGCCCAGCCGCCCTGGGGGTGAACGCAGTTGTTGACCCAGCCATGGCGGCAGAAGAAGCAGTCCCCGCAGAAGGTCTCCACGTTCACCGCCACCCGGTCGCCGGGCCTCACCCGGGTGACGGCGGCGCCCACCGCCTCCACCACGCCCACCATCTCGTGGCCCAGGGTGATGCCGGGCACCGCCCGGGGCACCGAGCCGTGCTTGATGTGGAGGTCGCTGGTGCAGATGCTGGAGAGGGTCACCCGGACGATGGCGTCCCGGTCCTCCAGCAGCACCGGCTCGGGCTTTTCCAGCAGCCGGAGGTCGCCCCGGCCCATGTAGGTATAGGCCAGCATAGGCCCACTTCCTTTCCTGATTACTCCCCCAGACCGGTGGAGAGCAGGGGGATGGCGTTGATGACGGGCTCCTCGTAGGGGTGGACCGCCTTGACGGCGGCGACGGTCCGCTCCAGGTCCCGGACCCGGCAGGTGATCTCCACCTTCAGTTCGGGGGCGGTGCACAGCTCCCCCACCCGGCCCAGATAGGGGGCGGTGCCGGGGAGAGGCCGCCAGCAGCTGGTGACGGGGGAATAGGAGAGACAGCCGTCGTAGGCGCCGATGTGTCCGGCGTCCACCGACGCCAGGGCGGCCCGGAGGGCCTCCAGGTGGCTCTCGGGGATGAAGATCTCCAGCTTGCAGCAGGGCTCCGACATGACAATTACCTCCTTACCGTTTGCTGACGGCGAAGTCCCGGGCCTCCGCCAGCCAGTCCATCAGTTCTCCGTCCGCCTCCTCCGCCGCGGTGAGGAGGATGTGGTGGGTCCACCGGCCCGGGTAGGGCTCCACGGCCACCGCCACCCGAGGGGAGTCCAGCCGGCGATGGAGGCCCACGGTGACCACCAGACAGTGCTCCGGCCAGGTCTTCTTCCGCCGGACGGGGAGGGAGGCGGCGGCGAAGAGGTGGCGCTGGTAAAAGCTGATCTGGCTCTTCTGGACCTTCACCGAGGCCTCGGGGAAGGCGGCCTCCATCCGGGCAAAGAGGG
>CALWYC010000098.1 GCA_944385655.1 uncultured Intestinimonas sp.
GGAAAGAGCACATCGGGCGCTCCCTTTACCAGCAGGCGGCAGCCACCCCCCTCTAAGGGGTGAAGGGTGCTCATCCGCTTCCGGTCAGAGTCAAAGGGGCACTCCCCCTGCCTGGGGTATTTTCGCTCCAGCTCGAACTTGTCCAGCCCGGCGCTCCGGGCCGCCTCCACGATGGCGCACTCGGTGGGGTCCCCCACCGCCTTCGTGCCGCCGCCATCCCGGACCAGGTCGGCGTCGGAGCACAGGGCCCCCTCCGCCAGCACGGCGTTGCGGTCCCCGCCGGCGGTCCACACCTCCTGGACCGTCATCCGGTTCTGGGTCAGGGTCCCCGTCTTGTCCGAGCAGATGACCCCGGCGCAGCCCAGGGTCTCCACCGCCGGCAGCCGCCGGACGATGGCCCCCCGCTTCGCCAGGCGCTGCACCCCCAGGGCCAGCACGATGGTGACCACCGCCGGGAGGCCCTCCGGGATGGCGGCCACCGCCAAGGAGACGGCGGTGAGGAACATGTCCAAAATGCCCTTTCCCCGCAGCAGGCCCACCCCGAACATGACGGCGCAGACGCACAGGCAGAGGAAGGAAAGGGTGGCGGAAATTTCCGCCATCTTTTTCTGTAAAGGAGTTTCCCCTTCCTCCTGGTTCAGCAAGAGACCGGCGATGTGCCCCATCTCCGTCTCCATGCCGGTGGCGGTGATGACGCAGGTACCCCGGCCGGCGGTGACCACGGTGCCGGAGAGGACCATATTTTTCCGGTCGCCCAGAGGCGTCTCTGGAGGCAGGGCGCCGCCGGCCTCCTTAGTGACGGGGAGGGACTCCCCGGTCATGGCCGACTCATCGGCGGTGAGGCCGGCGGCGGAGAGGACCCGGGCGTCGGCGGGGACCAGGTCTCCGGCCTCCAGACGGATGAGGTCGCCGGGCACCAGCTGTCCGGCCTCCACCCGGCAGGGCTGGCCGTCCCGGACGGCGTTGGCCATGGGAGCGGAGAGGTCCCGGAGGGCCTCCAGGGCCCGCTGGGCGCTGTCCTCCTGGGAGAGGGAGATGACGGCGTTTAAGAGGACGATGCCCAGGATGATGACGGCCTCCACCCAGTCCTCACCGCCCCCGGCCCACAATGAGAGCCCCGCCGCCCCCAGCAGCACCAGCACCATGGGGTCCCTCAGCTGGCCCAGCAGCCGCCTCAGCAGCCCGGGACCCTCCCTGGCCTTCAGCTCGTTGCGCCCGTATGTCTCCAGCCGCTTTTGGGCCTCCCCGGCGGAAAGGCCCTTCGTGCCGCTGGTCCTCAGCTCCTCCAGCACCGCTTTGGTGTCCATGGCGTACCATGCTCTCATGCCCGTCCCCTCTTTTCCAGATTCTGTATGGACAAGTATACCACCGGCCTGTCCGCCGTTCCCCGTGAAGAAGGGCGGACGATTGGGGACATATTTTGTTTTTGGGCGCATAGGAGGGAGGACGGCAGCTTCGGCACACCCTATAAAACCTTCCCACCTCGGGGGAAGGTCAGCGCGCCGCGCCTCAAATATCATCCTGCGCCGCAGCAAAGGCAATCCCAGGCAGCGCCACCACGCCCCGACGCCCACCCACGCAGGCGGCGAAAAAATGTCGGATAGAACCACGACTTCTCCCTGTTCCACCGGCGGAGTCTCCTGTGGACGGTGCTGGTGCTGGGCGGGGGCGTAAAGACGGGCCGCCGGATTCCTATTTGGAGCCACTCAACCCCCTAGGGAGCCCCTTTTTCTTTGGATTCCAAAAACCGTTCTTTTTCCAGCAGGGAAAAAGAAACGGTCTTTGACCGTCTCCCCCGTCCTTTCACGTAACAGAAAGGCAAGGAAACGAGACGGAATACCACGCCGCAAGGCTCCCCCTCATCCGGCCCTTCGGGCCACCTTCCCCCAAGGGAAGGCTTTTGGGCGCTGCCCAATAAAAGACGGCCCCGCCCTGTAAAAACAGGGCGGGGCCGTTTGGCTTGTTTGTTTACGCCGCGGGGGTCTCGCTGGGGGCGGCAGTCTCAGCGGGGGTCTCGCTCTCGGCGGGGGCGGTGGTCTCGGGGGCGGTGGTCTCGGCGGGGGCGTTGTCGGCCTGGCTGGCGGCGGAGATGTCGCTCCGGAGGGCGGTGAGGCCGTCGTAGTAGGCCTGAAGGTCCACCCCGTCCAGGGCCTCGGACCGCTCGATCTGGGCCTCGTCCATCCAGGTCTCGATCTGGCTCTGCATCTTCACCTGGGCGTACTTGTCATAGCCGGCCTCGTTGTCGGCGGAGAGGCGGAGGATGATGTGGTAGCCGTACGGGCTCTGGACGGGCTGGCTGATCTCGCCCTCGGCCAGGGCCTTGGTACCCTCGTAGAACTCCGTCACCATCTCGCCGTCGCCGAAGGTGTAGCCCTCGGTGCCGCCGTTGACGTTGCCGGAGGCGTCCACGTCGTCGGTGTGCTCGGTCATGAGCTGGTCGAAGAGGGTCATGGGGTCCTCGGCGGCCATGAGCTGGTCGTAGAGCCCCTGGGCCTCGGTGAGGGCGGCGGCCATGCCGTCGTCGGTGACGTTGCCGTCGGCGTCGGTGACCGGCTCTGCCTTGATGAGGATGTGCTTGGCGTGGAGGACGCCGGCCTCCTCCAGCCTGGCGGCGTCGGGGGCCTCGGTGCCCTCGGGGCCGTAGAGGCCCTCCATCAGGTTGTTGTAGAGGAAGCTGGCCTGGTTGATGCGGAAGAAGCCCTCCTGGGAGAGGCCCATGTAGGAGATGAGGCGGACGAACTCGGTGTCCACCTTGTCGCTCTGGGTCTCCATGTCCAGGCCGGCCTGCTGGGCCAGGGAGGTCTTCATGGTCTGGAGCTGCTCGTCATAGGCGGTCTGGTTGGCGTCGCTCCAGCCCAGGCCCAGCTCCTGGGCCTTGCTCTCTACCACCCGGTAGAGGGCGGCGGTCTCCACGGCGCTGTCCAGGTAGTACTCCCCCAGGGTCTGGCCGCTGCCCATGTCCATGGTGAGGTCGGTCATGCCCCAGGCGGCATACTGGTCGGCGTAGCTGCTCACCCAATAGAGGACCTCCTCGGCGGGGACCTCGGCGCCATTTACGGTGACCAGGGGGGTGTTCCGGGCCACGCCGGCGGTCTGCATGATGATGTCCTCAGGCACCTCGCTGGGCAGGGGCAGGGTGGTGGAGGCGGCAGGGCTGGAGCCGCAGCCGGCCAGAGAGGCGGCCAGCATACCGGCGGCCAGGGCCGCGCTGAGCATTCTGGTGGTGAATTTCATGTGATTCTCTCCTTAACTGTCTCAGGTAGACGGGGACTACTATATCACTTCCGGCGGGAAAAAACAATGGGAAAGGGGGCGCGCGGCGCCGGAGATTCGGATTTCTCGCCTGCGGCGCGGCATGGCGGGGACGGGGCGGCCGGCTGAACCTTCCCCCTGGAAGGGGGAAGGTGAGGCTGTCGACAAAGTCGACAGCCTCTCTCAAAAATGCAAGCATTTTTTCGAAGATATGCAGGCCGCTGCATCGCACTCGCTGCGCTCGCACGTTTGCGGCCTGAGCAGAGTTTTTTCCGAGGCACATGTCCCCGGAAAAAACAAATTTTATTTGATTCCGTCGTCTGTGGACGACGGAACTCTGCGAGGCTCTTGCACAAAATCTAAGGCATTCCTACTTTTTCGACAAGCTGACCTTCCCCCCTCAGGGGGGAAGGTTTTTTTATCCTCCGGACGCAAAGGGGCCCGCCGCAGAAGCGGCGGGCCCCGAGCCGTGCGCGCTCAGTCCTCGTAGTTGTAGACGTTGCGGTCGAACTGGGTCTCCAGGATGTGGGTGTCGTCCAGGATGCCCGCCTCCCGCAGGGTGTCCAGGGTCTCCACGGCGGTGGTCTGGAGGGTGATCCGGGCGGAGGTGCCGCCCTTCTCCGCCTCGCTCCACTCATAGTTGATCCGCAGATCGGTGTAGTAGCAGTTCTCCAGCCGCTCCAGGTCGTCCATCAGATACCGGCGGCCCAGGTCGCCGTGGGCGATGTCGTCCTGAAGGGCCTGGAGGACCTCCTCCCGCCAGCCCACGGGGACGGGATAGGTCTCGTACTCCTCCTGCTCGGTGTTCCACACCTCCAGCTCGATGCCGGTGAGGCGCAGGGTGCCGTCGGCGAGGGCCTGCTCCCGGTCGTCGGGGAAGTAGTGCTCCTCCACCACCTCCGGCCGGTCCAGGAAGGCGGAGAGCTTTCCGGCGGCGGAGTCGGGGTCGGCCAGGGTGTCGGCGTCGAAGGCGATGCGGTACTCCCGCTGCATCACGTCCCCGCCGATGAGGGTATAGCTGATACTCACCCGGCTGCTGCCGGCGGTCTGGATGTCCAACCGGCCGCCGGGCACGGTCACGGTCTCATAGTCGCTGCCCATCTGGGCGTTTTCCTGGATGGCCTGTTCGTCCACGATGGTCCGGTGGAGGTCCACCACCGCCTCGATGAGCTCCGGGTCGGTGACGATGACGGAGCCGTCCCCGTGGTCGTAGGGGGCGGTGTCGGTGGCGTAGAGGACGGCGGTCACCACCCGGTCGGGGCTGGGGGTGCGCCGCTCGTAGCCGGTGAGGTCCAGCTCCATGACGGCGATGAAGGCGGTGAGGACCAGGCCCAGGGCCACGCAGCCCTTCCAGCTCCCCCGGAAGACCCAGAAGGTCTTCTGGAGGAGCATCTCGGCCACGAAGTAGCCCGCCGCCCCCCACAGCAGCAGGAAGACCAGCAGGGTCCAGCCCCCCTTGGGGAGGGCGTAGGCGAAGAACTCATAGAAGACCTGGCCCACGGAGAGGGCGGCGCACACCCCCACGCCGTACTTGAAGATGGGCTTGCTCCAGGCCACGGTGACCACGTCGCCGGCCCCCTCCAGCTGGCGGCGGCGATAGAGGGCCAGGGCGGCGGCGGTGAGGACGGCCCCCGCCAGGGCGTAGACGAAAACGGTGCCCATGCCGTGGAACTGGATCATGGTGATCCGGTCCGCCCCGGCCCCCTCGACGCTCCAGGCGGTCTCCACGTTCAGGGCGTTGTTCAGCCGGAAGAAGGGGCTCAGCCAGTCGCACAGCTCGGTGAGCCGTCCCACGTCCACATAGCCGTAGACAAAGGAGGCGAGGACCTGGTTGACCAGGTACAGAAGGCCCACCGCCAGGCCGTTGAGGATGCCGTAGAAGGCGGGCAGGGCCAGGATGTGGCCGGTGAACATGGCGCAGAAGACGGCGAAGGAGAAGAAAAAGAAGCTCAGCAGCACCTGGACCAGCAGCCACACCAGCAGTCCCCGCAGATCCAGCACGCCCAGGGCCAGCTCCGCCAGGAGGGTGAGGAGAAAGACGCCGGCGGCGGGCAGCACCAGGAAGGAGAGGCCGGAGAGGTAGTTGGTGAGGAAGAGGTCCTCCCGGCGCAGGGGCAGGGCGTGGAAGAAGGCCACGCTGCGGCTGTTATAGAGGTAGGAGAAAACGGCCATGGCGGCCAGGATGGCAAAGCACAGCGTGGTGGCCACCGTGGGGAAGGTGGCCAGCTGCCGGACGGTGTCCACGGCGAAATACCGCACGTAGGACATGCCGTTCATGGTGGAGGTGGTCTGCCCGTTGAGGATCAGGTTCAGGGGCAGGCCCACCAGCCAGCCCAGGGCGTACACCGCCCAGATGGGCCAGAACCGGGCCATGTTCTTTTTCCACAGGGCGGGGTAGAACCGCCTTCCCCGCTCAGAGGATGATGTCGCGGACCGCATAGTCCTCACCTCCCAGCTCATAGATGAAGATCTCCTCCAGGGTGAGGGGCAGGGCCTCCAGGAGGATGGGGGCGTACACCGCCAGGCGGTTGGTGACGTCGGTGGCGTTGCCCCGGACGATGAGGGTGTGGATGCGCCCCACCTGGGAGACGTGGAGGACCTCCAGGTCCTCGGGGAGCCTGGGCAGCTCCCGCTCCTGGAAGACCACCTGCATCTTCACCAGGTTCTCCTGGAGGTCGGTGAGGCTCCGCTCGATGAGGACCTTTCCGTGGGAGAGGATGCCCACCCGGTCGCACACGTCCTCCAGCTCCCGGAGGTTGTGGGAGGAGACCAGCACCGTGGTCCCCTCCTGGGCCACGTCGGCCATGAGGAGGCTCCACACCTGCCGGCGCATCACCGGGTCCAGGCCGTCCACCGGCTCGTCCAGGACCAGCACCTCCGGCCGGCAGCACAGGGAGAGCCAGAAGGCCGCCTGCTTCTGCATGCCCTTGGAGAGGCGGCGCATGGGCCGGGCCTCGTCCACCTGGGAGAAGACCTCCTTCAGGGTCCGGTAGCGGTCCCGGTCGAACCTGGGATAGAAGCCCCTCAGGAACCGGGCCATGTCCCGGGTGGAGGCCGACAGGAAGTAGTAGAGCTCGTCGGGGATGGAGGAGATCCGGGCCTTGGCCGCCGGATTCTCATAGATGGGCTCCCCCTCCAGCAGCACCTCACCCGAATCCTGCCGGTAGATGCCGGTGACGTGGCGGAGGAGGGTGGATTTGCCCGCCCCGTTGGGGCCCACCAGGCCGTACACCGACCCCCTGGGCACCGTCATGGTCAGTCCGTCCAGGGCACGGAAGCCGTCAAAGGCCTTGACCACGTTCCTTGCCTCGATCATATCGCACTCTCTCCCTTCGTCCCCGCCTCGGTCACCCGGGCGGCCAGCTCCACGGGGGTCATCCCCAGGAACAAGAGCTCGGTGACCGCCTCGTCCAGCTGTTTGAGCAGGGCCTCCCGCCGGGGGCCGGCGCCGCCGGCCCCCTTGGCGGCAAAGACGCCCCGGCCCGCCTCCGCCCGGAGGTAGCCCTCCCCCTCCAGGGCCTCGTAGGCCCGCTGGATGGTGTTGGGGTTGATGGCCAGGGAGGCCGCCAGGGCCCGCACCGACGGGAGCTGGTCCCCCTCCCGGATGGCCCCGGTGACCACCAGGTGCCGCAGGCCGTCCTTGACTTGCAGATAAATGGGCCGGGCGTCCCGATAGTTGAGCTCTATCACGACCCGTCCTCCTTTCCTCCCCGCCGGGGAAGTGTATGAACTGTCTTGGTACAGTTAGTATACACTGCCCCGGCGGGGAGATGTCTTAAAAAAATATAACGATTTTCCGACTTTCTCCCTTCTTCTTCACCTGGACATTGGGAACGGCGGGAATTATAATAAGAGATGTAAGGGGGGACCGCCGCCGTGTCCCCCGCCGTCTGTCATCAAGGGAGGGCAAGGTGATTCCCATGCACAACGTCAACTATGAGCTCTTTTTCCGCTGTGTCCAGGACCTGCTGGACACCCCGGAGGTCCGCTCCATGCGGCAGTTCCCCCACCACCCCCGCACCACCTGCTATGAGCACTCGGTGTGCGTGGCCTACGTGGCCTATCGCCTGGCCCGCCGCTGGGGCCTGGACTACCGGGCCGCCGCCCGGGCGGGGCTGCTCCACGACCTCTATCTCTACAATTCCCGCCAAAAGCCGTCCTACTACGGCAACCAGTGCTTCACCCACCCCGTGGTGGCTCTGAAGAACGCCTGGGCCCTGTGCGGCAGCCTCACCCCCATGGAGGAGAACATCATCGTCTCCCACATGTGGCCTCTGGCCCGGAAAATGCCCCGGTACAAGGAGGCCCTGGTGGTCAACCTGGCCGACAAGCTGTGCGCCACCGCCGAGGTGGTGGGTCTCCGGCGGTTCTCCCGCCGGGTGGCCAAGCAGGCCTGGACCGTCCAGGACGCCCCCGCCGCCGCCTGAACACAAACGGCACCTGTCCCCCTCCCGGGGACAGGTGCCGTTTCGCGCGTTTGGGGCGGGCGGA